>QVQE01000122.1 GCA_003584865.1 Methylococcales bacterium | reverse complement strand
GGCAGCGATGTTATATACTGATCGAATTAGCCGATTGCCTACAGCTTCATCCGAAAATTATCAATCCATTGCCGGACAATCTGATGAACTGGCTGTTAAAATGGGCGAACCACACCTGTTTAATACAGATATTTTTGAAAAACGGCTTTTTCGTTCAGACACTAAATTAAGCGAGTTATGATCACTAAAATTCAGAAAACGTTCAAATATTCTTTGCTTCTATTAGGCTTAATCAGTTGCCCCTCACAAGCCTTTGACTGGATGAGTAACAATATTCAATATTTGCATGGTTCTGGCTATTTATTAGGCTCTGGTAACAGGGACATCATTACTATCGAGCATAGTGATGGCTGGAAGTATGGTCAGAACTTTTTCTTTGTAGATACCATAAACCATGAAAACAAGCTGGATCCTGTTTCGTGGGAAGCGTATGGAGAAGCCTATTCCTATTTTAGTGCGAGTAAAATAACAGGACAATCATCTCCTGTTAGCGCTATTAAAGATATAGGCCTCACGCTTGGCTTTAATGCTGGTTCGCAACCATCCAAGCCTTTTCGGGCATATCTGGCGGGAATAACAATACAATCCAATTGGTCAATTTTTCAATTCTTGCAAGTGGATGTTCTGGCCTACAAGAATGAACAACGCCCACAAACCACTTTTCAAATAACACCCGTCTGGGAACTGCCTTTTAGTATAGGAAATACTGCCTTTAGGTTTCGAGGTTTTATGGATTACATCGGCGCAGGTGGTTCTGGCCCAAGTGATACCATTCTTTTACAGCCCCAGCTATTATTAGATGTCGGGGCTTTCATGGGATACAAAAATCAATTCCTGATAGGTTCTGAATATCAATATTGGCATCACAAATTTGGCTTATCAAACTTTAATGAAAGCCTACCCCAGGCGTTGATTATGTTTCGCTTCTAGTCTAACGTTAAACATTTTAAGCAAAAGCCTTATAACTCAATTACTATAAAATACAGTGTGATACTTTATTGACAAGCGGATAATGAACTGTTATTTTGCAGCATTGGCACTCTTACAGGGTGAGTGCTAATTTAGATTTAACTAAGAGGTGTTTGTGGGTGTTAATACGCGAGATTTAAATGATCGATCATTGCAATTATTAAAAACACTGATCGAACGCTATATCAGTGAAGGTCAACCCGTCGGCTCTCGAATTCTTTCCAAAGACTCAGAGCTTAAATTAAGCCCTGCGACTATTCGCAATGTTATGGCTGACCTTGAAGACTTAGGTTTAATCCATTCACCCCATACGTCAGCCGGACGCATCCCAACCGTAAGTGGTTATCGCTTGTTTGTTGATAGCTTACTAACGGTTAAACCTTTGGATACTACAGAAATTAACCGACTTTATCAGGGCTTAACAGAAACTGAAGACACTCATCATATCATTGGTGTCGCCTCTAGGTTAATGGCTGATCTAACCCGAATGGCTGGCGTGGTCACAGTACCCAAAAGAGAGCTGGTCTGTTTACGGCATATTGAGTTTTTGCCGTTATCTCATAATAGGGTTTTAGTGATTTTTGTCACTAATGAACAAGAAGTCCATAACAAGGTCATTCTCACGGATAAAGTGTTTAGTGCCTCTGAATTACAACAAGCGGCCAACTATCTCAATTCTGTTTATTGCGGTCAAAGCTTAATCGCGGTTCGAACGGCCATCTTAGAAGAATTACAAGATGATCAGGAACGCACCAATCAGGCAATGTTAGACGCCATTAAAATGGCTCGATTAACATTTGATAACAATGAAAAAACCGATGACTTCGTGTTAACGGGTGAAACCAATCTAATGGGCTTTTCGGAACTGGCAGATAGAAATCATCTAAAAAGTCTGTTTGAAGCCTTTAGCCAAAAGCAGGATGTGATTCATTTATTAGATCAATCCATGAAGGCTGAAGGCGTACAAATTTTTATTGGTCAAGAATCCGGCTATCAGGCTTTTGACCAATGTAGCTTGGTGACCTCGTCCTATTCTGTTAATGATGAAGTCGTGGGCGTATTAGGTGTCATAGGCCCTACCCGCATGGCTTATGAAAAAATTATCCCTTATGTTGATGTCACAGCAAAATTATTAGGCGCCGCCTTGAATCCAAAAACATCGACCCCATGATAGGTACAACATTTATTTGTGCCTTTGGGCACGTGCCTACCCTTCTATTTAAGGAACCGTAAAATATGAGTATTGATCAGGAAAAACCTGACGAAGTAATTTCTGCTGAAACAGAAGTTGCTTCGGAGATTGTTAACGAAGAACAGCCCCATACTGAAGTCGCTGAGCATGAATATACCATCGAAGAGCTAAAAAAAGAATTAGAAGAAGCTAAACAAAAAAACCATGAAACCTGGGATAAAGCCGTCCGTATCCAGGCAGAAATGGAAAACCTAAAAAGAAGAACTCAAAAAGATCTGGAAGATGCCCATAAATTTACCTTAACCAATTTCGGCAAGGCCTTATTACCTGTATTTGATAGTGTCGTACTCGGTTTACAAGCAGCCACCGGAGAGAGTGAAGAGGTCAAGAAATTCCGTGAAGGCAGTGAGCTCACCATCAAACAGTTTGAAGCCCTTTTTGAAAAATTTAACATCTTGGCGATTGATCCCATTGGACAGCCCTTTAGCGCTGAATTCCATCAAGCCGTGTTAGTACAAGCGGCTGAAGATGCGGAACCTAATACCGTCATTAATGTATTCCAAAAAGGATATACGCTTAATGGGCGTTTACTCCGACCCGCCATGGTTGTCGTAGCAAAAGCGCCAGAAAAACCTTCCGAAGATAATACTCAGGCTTGAATACCCTAAAACAGCCCCTATATCGGAAACAACTTTTACATTTTTTTATACAAATTCAGTCTGGAGCATTCAATGGCTAAAATAATTGGCATAGATTTAGGAACAACCAACTCATGTGTGGCGGTATTAGAAAACGGAGTTGCTAAGGTAATCGAAAACAGTGAAGGCGCCCGTACAACGCCTTCTATTATCGCGTTTAGTAATGACGATGAAGTGTTAGTCGGTCAATCTGCAAAACGTCAAGCGGTGACTAACCCCAAAAACACACTTTTCGCTATTAAACGTTTAATCGGTCGTCGTTTTAAAGATGACGCCGTACAAAAAGATATTAAGATGGTGCCTTACAACATCGTTGAAGCTGAAAACGGTGATGCTTGGGTCGAAGTCCATGGTAAAAAAATGGCCTCACCTGAAATTTCAGCGCGTATCTTAATGAAGTTGAAAAAAGATGCTGAAGCCTATTTAGGTGAAACCGTCACTGAAGCCGTTATTACGGTTCCTGCTTATTTTAATGATTCACAACGTCAAGCGACTAAAGACGCGGGGCGTATTGCCGGCTTAGAAGTTAGACGTATCATTAACGAGCCTACAGCTTCTGCATTGGCTTTTGGTATGGATAAACCTAAAGGCGATACTAAAATTGCTGTTTATGACTTAGGTGGTGGTACTTTTGATATTTCTATTATTGAAATTGCTGAGATTGATGGCGAGCATCAATTTGAAGTATTATCCACTAACGGCGATACCTTCTTGGGCGGTGAAGATTTCGACTCAAGAATTATTGAATTCCTCGCAGCTGAATTTAAAAAAGACAGTGGTGTAGACGTACACAATGATCCATTAGCATTACAACGTTTAAAAGAAGCCGCAGAAAAAGCAAAAATTGAATTATCTTCAAGCCAACAAACCGATGTTAACTTACCTTACATCACGGCGGATGCTTCAGGTCCTAAACATTTAAATGTTAAATTAACCCGTGCAAAATTAGAATCTTTAGTGGAAGAGTTAATTAACCGCACTAAAGGCCCTTGTGAAATGGCGCTTAAAGATGCGGGCGTTAAAGCCTCTGAAATTAACGACGTTATTTTGGTCGGCGGTCAAACCCGTATGCCAAAAGTCCAAGAGATGGTAAAAAGCATCTTTGGTCAAGAACCCCGTAAAGACGTTAACCCTGATGAAGCGGTTGCTTTGGGTGCGGCGATTCAAGCAGGCGTATTGGCCGGTGACGTTAAAGATGTCTTATTGTTAGACGTTATTCCCTTGTCTCTAGGTATCGAAACAATGGGCGGTATTTTGACCAAGTTAATTGAGAAAAACACCACCATCCCAACCAATGCCTCACAAGTATTCTCAACGGCTGATGATAATCAAACGGCAGTAACGATTCATGTGTTACAAGGTGAGCGTGAGAAAGCGGCGGCTAATAAATCATTAGGTCGTTTTGACTTAGCCGACATTCCACCGGCTTCTCGCGGTGTGCCACAAATTGAAGTGTCTTTCGATATTGATGCGAACGGTATTTTAAACGTATCAGCAAAAGACAAAGCAACTGGCAAAAAACAATCGATTGTGATTAAAGCCTCTAGTGGTTTATCAGATGAAGAAGTTGATCGTATGATTAAAGATGCTGAAGCACATGCAGACGAAGATCGTAAATTAACTGAATTAGTTCATGCGCGTAACCATGCGGATGGCATGATTCACGCGACTGAAAAATCACTGAAAGAATTTGCTGATCAAGTCAGTGCTGAAGAAAAAGCCAGTATTGAAAGTGGCATAGAAGCTTTGAAAGAAGTTATTAAAGGTGATGACAAAGAAGCGATTGAAGCCAAAACCAATGCGTTAACTGAATTAGCCGGTAAATTAGCTGAACGTGCTTATGCTCAAAAAGCGGGTGCAGAAGGTGGTGAAGCTCATCACGCTGAACACGCCTCTTCAGCACATGCCGCAGACGACGCAGTGGATGCTGAATTTGAAGAAGTTAAGGGCGATAAATAGAAAGTTGTTGACTAAAGCAAGTATCAATATAGAGTAGGATTGTTTGTTAAATCATACCGAACATCCTGATTAAGTTTTTAATAGAAACAGCCAATGACTGGTTTTAATATTGAAGGCGATTTAAACAAGGAATAAAGTTTGTAACTCCTTTCCTATCTTGATGACTAATAGATGAGAGTTGAGTTATGCTAGCGTGTAACTCAACTTTTTTATTTATGCTAGGGGCATGTTATGAATATTCAAACCCTCTACGAACAAGACTTTTATTCATGGATACAACATCATGTTGCCTTACTAAAAAACTCACGATTCAACGAAATTGATACGGCTAATCTTATAGAAGAACTGGAAGGCATGGCAAAAAAAGATGAGCGCGAATTAATTAGCCGCCTTATTATTTTGATAGCACATTTGTTAAAATGGCAATATGCGTAATATGAACACACATTTACTCCGCGCCCTCCTTGTGCGCGGCTACTTACAACCCTCGCAGCAATGCTTAATCTCCTGAACAACCCCAGGAGCGGATTAAACCATGGCAACAAAAGAAGATTTTTACAAACTGCTCAACGTTGATAAAAATGCCAGCGATGCTGAGATTAAGAAAAGTTATCGTAGCTTAGCGATGAAATTTCATCCTGACAGAAACGCTGACAATCCAGAAGCTGCAGAAGTCAAGTTTAAACAAATTAAAGAGGCTTACGAAGTTTTATCAGACCCCAAAAAACGTTCTGCTTATGACCAATTCGGTCATGCTGGCGTTGACCCGTCAATGGGAGGGCGTCCAGGTGGTTTTGGAGGGGCAGAAGGCTTTAGTGACGTATTCGGTGATGTTTTTGGTGACATTTTTGGTGGTGGTAGACAACGTAGCGCATCGCAACGTGGTTCTGATCTACGTTATAACCTTGATCTAACTTTAGAGGAAGCGGTCGCGGGTACAGAAACCAAAATTCGTATTCCTGTTCTAGTCAGTTGTGGAGAATGTAACGGTTCTGGCGCTAAAAAAGGCTCAAATCCTGTTATCTGTACTACTTGCCATGGTCATGGTCAGGTGCGGATGCAGCAAGGTTTTTTTTCTGTACAGCAAACTTGCCCTACCTGTCGAGGTACTGGCAAACAAATCAAAGACCCCTGTGGCGTATGTCATGGTGATGGTCGTGTTCAAGAGACAAAAACGTTATCCGCTAAAATACCGGCGGGGGTCGATACCGGTGATCGAATTCGTTTAAGTGGCGAAGGTGAAGCTGGAGAGCGTGGTGCGCCATCAGGCGATCTTTACATCGAAGTCCGTGTTAAAGAGCACGCTATCTTTACACGTGATGGCGCTAACTTATATTGCGAAGTCCCCATTAGCTTTGCGACCGCCTGCCTGGGTGATGCGATCCAGGTTCCCACCTTAGATGGCGAAGTAAAACTAACTATTCCAGCAGAAACGCAAACCGGAAAATCATTCAGATTACGTGGCAAAGGTGTTAAACAGGTTCGCGGTGGTCCTGTAGGTGATTTACTCTGTAAAGTGAAAATTGAAACGCCAGTACAACTGACAAAAGAACAAAAAGCGCTGATTGAAAAACTGAATGAATCCTTATCCAGTGGTGGTAAACAACACAGCCCTCAAGAGCATACCTGGATTGATGGCGTAAAGAGCTTTTTTGATAAACTAACAGGCTAAAACATGATACGTATTGCTGTTGTCGGAGCCTCTGGCCGCATGGGTTTATGCTTGATCAAAGCGGCTGAACTGGGAAATGAAACCTCATTAACTGCTGCGGTATCTCGCCCAGGAAGTCGTGCTGTAAACAAAGATGCGGGAGAATTAGCAGGCATTGGGACACTAGGCGTCAAAGTAGTTGATGACTTAAACACGGTACTTGATCAATTTGATGTCTTGATTGACTTTACCCGACCCGAAACCTCCATGGATATCATTGAAATCTGTAGACGAGCCGGGAAACAATTAGTCATTGGTACAACGGGTTACAGTGACGTGCAAAAAGTAGCCATTGCCAAAGCGGCTGAAGATGTTGCGATAGTACTTGCTCCAAATATGAGTGTAGGTGTCAATCTGGCGCTTAAATTACTGGAAATAACTGCAAAAGTCATGGGTGATTATACTGACATTGAGGTTATTGAAGCACACCATCGGCACAAGGTTGACGCACCTTCGGGTACAGCTTTACGCATGGGTGAAGTCATTGCTAATACCTTAGGTCGTAATCTGAAAGATTGTGCTATCTATGGACGAGAAGGTAATACGGGAGAACGAGACCGAAAAACCATTGGTTTTTCAACCATTCGCGCCGGCGATATTGTTGGAGATCATACCGTATTATTTGCCGATGAAGGTGAACGGGTAGAAATTACCCATAAAGCCACTAGCCGTATGACTTTCGCCAATGGCGCTATCAGAGCAGCAATCTGGTTAGAAGATAAATCTAACGGCCTTTATGATATGCAGGCTGTTTTGGGACTTTCATAGCATCGTAAAAGACCCTAAATTGTACGGTACATTGCAATACGCTTAGTTGTAAACCAGACTCCAGTGACGATTGTCCAATAATCACTGATTAAAAAGCCTCACTTAAAAAACAAGTGAGGCTTTTTTGCCTTATAACAACCCATATTCAAATATCAGACAATTATTTATCACAAAAACTGATATAGATATCAAAATACATCATTAAATATTCTAAATATTCACTGTTATAGTGTACCCCAGTATTTGAAAATGAGTGTTAGCAGCTCATTTATTTTCATCAGTAATATGTGGTAGAGGCTTAATATGAGTTTAGAGTCCAACAAAAACATTCAGTCACAAGTGAAGGTTGAGATCATCAATCAAATCACATCTATTTTACAAGGAATTCGTTTTGGATCTGTTGAGATTATTATCCATGATGGCAAAATTGTACAAATAGAGCGTAAAGAAAAAATCCGTTTTGATACCAAATAAATAAAACTCTCTCTACCGTACCAACGGTGAAAAAAATATTTCGTTAAAAACTAGCCTTCTGACCGGTTGACCGGAAGCTAAAGCTAAAGCTAAAACAGGATCAAAAATATGAAACCACTTCAACGCACTGCACTAGCAAGCGTCATTAATCTTATTTTATTAGGCATGTCTAGTGCTCAAGCAGCAGATACGCAAGCTTTAGAAAAACGCATCAAAGAACTAGAAAGTCGTTTAGCGAAAATGGATCAACTAGAACGTCGCTTAGAAAAACTGGATCAGGCAGGCCTTCTATCAACTAAACCCCTTTCACTCGCTGCTCCTGCCGTACCTTCTCCAGAAGTAGAAAAATTAAATCGTAAAGTCAATACGTTAGAGCGAAAACTGGAAGTACAAGATGAAGTCAATACAGGCGCTTTCCAGAAACTACCCGTATTTGATGTAGGTGAAAATGGCTTTAGAATCACTTCATCTGACAAAAAACATCAGGTTCGTATCCGTGGCGCTATACAAGCAGATGGTCGATTTTTTAGTGAAGATGGGTCTCAAAGAAGTACAGACTCGTTTGACCTTAAACAAGCGCGTATCTGGCTTGAGGGTTATGTCTTTAAGAACATCTATTATAAGTTAATGCCTGACTTTGCTGCGGGCGGTAACATTTTGCCGGATGCTTATATTGATTACGCTTATGATCCGGCTATCAACTTATTAGTGGGTAAATTTAAACCCTCACTCAGTCTTGAGCGCTTACAAGGTGACTCGGATGGTACTTTCTTAGAACGCGCCTTCCCTACTTATTTAGCCAGTAACCGTGATGTGGGTATCCAGGTACACGGAGCTTTTGGAAAACCGGGTTACAGTGCAGAGAGCGTCCCCGGCCCCATTGATTCAAGAAACTTCTTAACCTATCAACTGGCCGTTGAAAATGGTGCCGGAGATGACGGTAGCCCAAATAACAATGCGGGTGCCACTTATGATAGTAAAGAATTTGTCGGTCGAGTCTTTTCACATCCTTTCCAACATACAACACCTTGGTTAGAAGGCTTTGGTTTCGGTCTTGCGGGCTCATATGGCGATTCAAACACACAAGCACTTAAAAATCAGGCTACGCCAATTGGTAGAACAACCTACCTTGATTACACAAAAATTAACTCTGGCTACGCAACGCCTACAGCAGACGGCGATAGAAATCGTCTCTATCCACAAGCCTATTGGTATGCAGGACCGTTTGGTTTGATGGGCGAATATGTTACTTCAAATCAGCAACTATCGAGTACAAAATCAAGCAAGGCTGTCAGCATTAAACAAGAAAATACTGCATGGCAAGTCTTGGCTTCTTATGTATTGACGGGTGAAGATAATACTTTTGGTGCTGTAAAACCCATTCAAAACTTTGATCCTTTCAAAGGCACCTGGGGCGCTTGGCAACTTGCAGCGCGTTGGTCTGAACTTAACGTCGATAAAAATACATTCACAGTAATCGATCCTAGTAAATCAGCCAATCACGCAACTGCTTGGACGCTAGGTGTTAACTGGTATCTGAACAGCTATGCGCTAATTAGAACTGATTATGAACAAGTTTCTTTTAAAGGCGGAGCGGGTTCAGATGCTAACCACGTAAGCAATCGCCCCTCTGAACACGTTTTTGCAACACGCTTCCAATTATCATTTTAATCAATCAACCCAACTTAAGGCATGTTACTTATGAAACATAACTTTTTAAAACTTGTTATTGCTGCCTCATTCTCGATTCTGGCAACCACTAATAGTCAAGCAGCCGAAGTAAAACTGCTTAACGTCTCTTATGATCCAACTCGAGAGTTGTATCAGGAATACAACCCAGTATTTGCAAAATACTGGAAAGAAAAAACAGGTGATGACGTAACTATAAACCAATCACATGCAGGCTCAGGAAAACAAGCCCGTTCAGTACTAGAAGGCTTAGAAGCCGATGTCGTCACTTTGGCACTCGCTTATGACGTCGATCAGTTGTATCAAAAACGTAAATTGATTCCAGAAAATTGGCAATCATTATTACCTAACAATAGCTCACCTTATACATCTACTATCGTATTTTTAGTGCGTAAAGGTAACCCTAAAGCAATTAAAGACTGGAACGACATCGTCAAGCCTGGCATCAGTATCGTCACACCTAACCCTAAAACATCGGGTGGCGCACGCTGGAACTTTTTAGCAGCTTGGGGTTATGCACTTAAACATAACAATAATGAAGAAGCCGCTGCTAAAACCTTTGTAACCCAGTTATATAAAAATGCCGCCGTCTTAGATACTGGTGCTCGTGGCGCAACGACCAGCTTTGTAGAACGTGAGATTGGTGACGTATTGATTACGTGGGAAAACGAAGCTTACATGGTTCTGAAGGAGTTTGGTGCTGATAAGTTTGAGCTGGTCACCCCTTCTTTGAGTATCTTAACTGAACCTCCCGTCGCAGTGGTTGAAGATATTGCACGTAAACACGGTACAACAGAAGTCGCCACTGAATACCTAAATCACTTATACAGCAAAGAAGGCCAAGAAATTATCGGTAAAAACTATTATCGTCCCACTGACCCAGAAATTGCGGCTAAGTATGCAAAACAGTTCCAACCGCTACAATTGTTCAAAATTGATGAGTTTGGTGGTTGGAATGTTGCTCAAAACAAGTTCTTTGCTGATGATGGCGTCTTTGACCAAATCTATGGCGCTGGCAAATAACTAGCTGTTTTTATCGCCCTATTGGGCGGAAATGAACAGGCAGTTCTTTCCGCCCATTAATAAAATCAATAGGGAAATAAAATTATTATCCAAGAATCAGAAAGTATGGAGTATTAAAAACATGTCACGAAAAAGTGTTATGCCGGGCTTTGGTCCGACCATCGGATTTACCCTGTTGTATCTCGGCCTGGTCGTTTTAATCCCGCTAAGCACATTGGTGTTTGAAAGTTTTAAGCTAAGTTGGGATGATTATGTACATATCATCACCAGCAAACGCGTGTTATCCTCGTTTCGTGTCAGCTTTATCGCGGCACTCATAGCCGCATCGATTGCTAGCATCTTTGGATTTATCACGGCATGGGTCTTAGTCAGGTACTCTTTTTTTGGCAAGAATATATTTCACGCCTTAATCGACTTACCCTTTGCCTTACCGACAGCCGTTGCAGGTATTGTTTTAGCTACTATTTTTCAACCTAGCGGTTTTTTGGGTAAATTATTATCTGATTTATTGGGTTTACAAGTAGCATTTAAACCTCTAGGTATCGTGATTGCCCTTATTTTTATCAGTATCCCCTTCGTAGTACGCACGGTAGAACCCGTGTTGCTGGAATTTGAAACCAGCATGGAAGAAGCGGGGGCTAGCTTGGGAGCAACACGTTTACAGATCTTTACAAGAATTATTTTCCCTAATGTTTTTCCGGCGCTATTAACTGGCTTTGCTTTAGCCTTTGCACGAGGTGTTGGCGAATACGGTTCGGTTATTTTTATTGCTGGCAACATCCCTTATGTTTCAGAAATCGTACCACTTTTGATCGTCATTAAACTAGAACAGTATGATATTGAAGGCGCCACAGCGATCGCTTTGACTATGCTGGTTATTTCGTTTTTATTGCTTTTTCTGATCAACTTGCTACAACTCTGGGTGCGTAAGCGCTCTGGACAATTATAAGGCTTTTTGCATGCATACCGCTGCCCAACCGTTAAACAAAGACAAAGTAGTCACTCAACAACACGCCTTACAAGATCCTATCTGGGTTAGATGGGGCCTGATTGCTATAGCGATTAGTTTTATCAGCCTATTTATCTGCGTACCCTTAGGTTTAGTTATATTTCAAGCGTTTTCTAAAGGTTTGCAAGCCTATTGGTCTGCACTGTCCAATACAGACACGCTTTCGGCCATTAAGTTAACACTGTTAGTAGCAGTGATCACCGTACCGTTAAATACCCTTTTTGGTGTGGTTTCAGCGTGGGCTATTACCCGTTTTGAATTTAAAGGGAAAAGTTTTCTGACGACCTTAATCGATATTCCCTTTTCAGTATCGCCTGTTATTTCTGGCTTTATTTTTGTACTTTTATTCGGTGCTGAAGGCTGGTTCGGCAAAATATTAGTCGAGCATGATATAAAAATTATCTTTGCTGCCCCGGGTATTATTTTAGCCACTCTATTCATTACCTTTCCTTTTGTCGCAAGACAACTGATTCCGTTAATGCAAGAAATGGGTAATCAAGAAGAAGAAGCCGCATTATCCTTAGGTGCGAGTGGTTGGAAAACTTTTTTCTCTGTTACTCTGCCCAACATTAAATGGGCGCTACTCTACGGCGTTTTATTATGTAATGCCAGAGCTATGGGTGAATTTGGTGCCGTTTCTGTGGTATCAGGCCACATTAGAGGTATGACAAATACCCTCCCCTTACATGTTGAAGTCAGTTACAACGACTATGACGTCGTCAGTGCTTTTGCCAGCGCTTCTATCTTGGCCGCACTCGCTATCGTGACCTTGATTTTAAAAACCGCACTGGAATGGAAACAGGCTAATCGATAAATAATACTCAACTGATTGATCAGTCGATCATTGAGAAAATAATCTTATCTTAGCCTGTTGAATAATAACTAAACCGATTTAATTTTTGAGATTTTACTATGAGTATTTTACTATCTGATATTAGCAAGAACTTTGGTACTTTTGCCGCGCTAAATCATATCAATCTGGACGTTCCTGAAGGCGAACTTGTCGCTTTATTAGGCCCTTCAGGTTGTGGTAAAACCACATTATTACGAATAATTGCTGGTCTTGAACATACCGATAAAGGACGGGTATTAATTAATGGACAGGACAAAACGG
>QVQE01000096.1 GCA_003584865.1 Methylococcales bacterium | reverse complement strand
ATCTGTCAACATTTGCGTTTTTATCGTGAAAATCTTCTTCTTTCCTGAGTAATATAGCTTGCGCGTTTCGTTGCTCTTACCAGGACGATACACGTGTTGTTCGGTGGCATCCACTAATACACAATCATTGGCTAACCGCTGCTAATTGTGCATAAACTCTATTGATCAGACTTTAAGTTCCGTCGATAAAATTGATGCCTGGTTTGAAGCTAAAACCAAAGGCTTGAACAACTGGCAAAAAAATGAACTCAATAAACAATGGGGCACGATGCAGCATGTGCTTAGCTGTCGGTCACGGATGGAGCGGATCGTCAGCGATATTATCTTTGATTTCAGTGTCAAGCCACGGCTATCGAACGGGCGCGGCAATGCTGTCTTGGTAACGTCTAGCATTTACGAGGCTTGCAAGTATTTCTCGCTGTTTCAAAGCAGTCCGTTTAAAGGCAAGTGCGCGGTAATTACGTCTTATAACCCACTTTACTTACGCCAATATTTCTGATGAAATGGATGCAGCGGGTTATAACCCTGCCGAGGTGAGCCATATCAAGCACCGCATCAATGACTATTTAGCGATCCGCGAAATCATCCGTAAAGCCAGTGGCGAAACCCTAGATCTTAAGGCTTATGAAGCGGATATGCGCCATTTAATCGACACCTATATTTAAGCCGATGTGCCGCGTAAGATATCGCCTTTTGACGATATTCCGCTGTTAGAGTTAATCGTTAACACCGGTATAGCCGAAGCGATCAATCAACAGTTAGGCGGTTTGAAAGGCAATAAAAACGCTATCGCTGAAACCATTGAAAACAACGTCCGTAGTAAAATCATCAAAGAACACCTGAACGATCCTGAGTTTTACGAAAAGATGTCTGCCTTGCTCGATGAAATCATTGCCGCGCGTAAAGCCAAGGCTATCGAGTATGAAGAATTTTTAAAGCGCATTGCTGAACTGGCTAAAAAAGTACAAGCCGGTAAAGGTGACGATACTCCTGTTAAACTAGATACACCGGGGAAACGTGCGCTTTATAACAATCTGAAAGTCTGGACCAACCCCGATGGAGCCGCCGAAAAGCCAGCGGAATACACGGTTTCAGGTGCTTCGGTACTGGATCTGGCGCTAACCATTGATGAAACAATCAAGCAAGTCAGACCCAATGACTGGCGTGGTGTTCAAGCCCGCGAGCAAGTGATTAAAGCGGCTTTATATAAAATATTGCAAGATGTAGAAGAGGTGGAGCGGCTCTTCAAAATTATCTTCGAACACAAAGGTGAATATTGATGGTTACGCAGATTCATCTCGGCGAAATGGCTGTGGATGTAGTGTTTAAGGACATTAAGAATATACACCTTAGCGTGTACCCACCTGAAGGTAAGGTGCGGATTTCGGCACCACTACGGTTGAATATTGATACCATTCGGGTCTTTGCTATCACTAAACTAGCCTGGATTCGGCAGCAGCAGGCAAAGCTAAGAGCCCAACACCGCGAGACACCGCGCGAATATCTGAATCGGGAAAGCCATTATGTTTGGGGTAAGCGTTATCTACTTAAGGTGATAGAGTTGGATGATTTGCCCAAAATCGAGCTGAATCATCATCAGATACAGCTATACGTGCGCCCTGCAACGACTCAAGAACAAAAGCAAATACTCATTGAACAATGGTATCGCGAAACGCTTAAAGACGTTATTCAGTCTTTGATCATGAAATGGGAACCCATCATGGGCGTGAAGGTAGAACGGTTCTTCGTACAAAGAATGAAAACTAAGTGGGGCAGTTGCAATCCACTGGCTAAAAGCATTCGGCTTAATACTGATCTGGCTAAAAAGCCACCGGAGTGTCTGGAATATATCGTCGTACATGAAATGACACGCTTACTAGAACCTAGCCATAACCAGCGCTTTATTAGCTTGATGGATGAGTTCCTGCCAAAATGGCGCTTCTAAGAGGAACTGAATAATTTACCGCTTAGGCATGAGAGTTGGGTTTATTGACCTATTGATATTCTCTCTCGGTTTTTGCGCTGACTAGGCAAGCAATGTATTAGAGGTTATGATATAGCAGATACATTAGGTAAGATGGAGTAATAAATTCCCACTATATAGGATGTGCTGAACGATAATGAAGCCTATCCAATATACATCAACATAATAAAAATTTAATTATTTTCAGGAGGCAATGATGGCAATATCACTTAGCAAAGGCGGTAACGTTAATCTGAGTAAAGAATCACCAGGGTTGAATAAAATCGTGGTGGGTTTAGGTTGGGATTCAAGAGCGACTGATGGTGCAGCATTTGATTTGGATGCGAGTGCATTTTTAGTTAAGGCGGATGGTAAAGTTAGATCAGACGATGATTTTTGTTTTTACAACAATAAAGTAGTCGGTGCGGGGGCTGTTCAACATGCGGGCGACAATACCACAGGTGTGGGCGATGGCGATGATGAAACCGTTAATGTGGAATTGTCAAAGATCCCTGCCGATTTGGACAAAGTTGTGTTTGCGGTCACTATTTATGAAGCTGATGTCCGTAAACAAAATTTTGGGCAGGTTAATCATGCTTATATTCGTATTGTAAATGCTGAAAGTGGGCAAGAGATTGCTCGTTATGATTTGAGCGAAGATGCTTCAATTGAAACCGCGATGATCTTTGGTGAAATTTATCGGATAGGTTCAGACTGGAAGTTTAAAGCAGTTGGTCAAGGTTTTGCGGGTGGCCTTGGCGCTTTAGCGGCTTCTTTTGGTGTTAATGTTTAACTGTTTTTCTTAGTGTTTTGGGTGGTAAGAATGGGTTTAAGATGCACCTAACCGTTCTTACCCTAAAGACTTTTTAGCTTGTGAAAATACGTAGCGAATGCTACAGCGTTTATTTAGGAATATTATATTTATGGCTATTAATTTACAAAAAGGACAAAAGATCTCCTTATCTAAAGAATCAGGTAGTGAGTTAAGTAAAGTTGTCATGGGTCTGGGTTGGGATGCTAAAAAAAGCAGCGTAGGTTTATTGAAAGGGATGTTTGGGGGTGGAGGTAATAATAGTGCTATCGATCTTGATGCCTCGTGTGTGCTGTTTGATGAAAAAAACACCCTGGTTGATACCGTTTATTTTGGTCAACTGAAAAGCCGTGATGGCAGTATCTTGCATACAGGTGACAATCGTACCGGTGATGGTGACGGGGATGATGAGCAAATTGTCGTTGATTTGGATAAGATTCCTGCAACGGTTAAGTCACTCGTGTTTACGGTTAGTTCTTATACCGGTCAGACGTTTGACACCGTAGAAAATGCCTATTGCCGTATTGTTGATAATAGTAATAACAACGAAATTGCCCGTTATACCTTAAGTGCTCAAGGTTCTCATACCGCACAAATAATGGCTAAGCTCTATCGTCATAACGGTGAGTGGAAAATGCATGCCATTGGTGAAAATGGTAGAGGTCGAACCATTGCCGACATATTGCCGCAGATTGTTGTTCATCTATAATGAGGATTTGGTTTAATAAAACGTTTTCAACCATCAGTGCGGTACTTAACAATCTTCGCCAGTCGGATTCCGCTGGCGAATTAACGCTGATCTGTACCCATGTTCATTCAACAGCCTCCGCATTTTTAGCCGCTGATGAATATTATCTTGAACCCGATGACTTGACAGGGGATGCTTATCTTGAATGGTGTGTGGATTTTTGCCATCAACATAACGTTACCTTGTTTTGGCCGGGTAAAGAAGCGGCTTTAATCAGTAAGCATCTAGCTTATTTTCAAGCGATCGGCGTTCAAGTATTATCAGTAGCTGAGTATGACACGCTAATGTTGTTGCATGATAAAGCACGCTTTTACGCAGATTTGAATCCAGCCGTTGCAAAAGTGATGGATTTTATTGCTGTCAATAATAGCGAAGCGTTTGATCATGCGGTGATGACGTTATCGGCAAAACATAAAGCGCTGTGTGTTAAACCCTCCGTGTCGGTTTTTGGCTTGGGTTTTAGGATATTAGATACGCAAAACGATAGTATTACCCAATTACTGAAAGGTGTTGAATATCAAATTCCTTTACACGAATTACGTCATGGGATGAATAACACACCCGAGTTTAAAACACTGCTGGTAATGGAACATCTAGCGGGTGATGAATGGAGTGTGGATTGTGCAGCAAGACACGGCGATTTGCTGTATGCGGTGCAAAGGAAGAAGTCTGAGCTTCTGGGTTACGGACAAACCATTGACAATAATGCCGAATTAAATGGCATGGTGTCTCGATTAACAGCGCATTATCAACTCAATGGACTCTTTAATATTCAGTTTAAAGCCGGCGCTAATGGGCCGCGATTGTTGGAAATTAATCCGCGTCCTTCGGGTGGTGTGGGTATGGCTTGTTTAGCGGGGGTAAACTTACCGCATACAGTATTGCAAAGTATTAAAGGTAATACTATTCCACCCGCAGTGATTTATTACGGCTTGAAAGTATCAGAAGTTAATACCCCCGTCGTATTACGTCAGTAATTTTATTTTATGCAGACAGTCAATATTGAGTTAGACACCGGAACACTTCGGTTAGCCATAGAACCCGGTCATATTCCTATTAGACGTTTATTAGGTTTTGCCGCACGGATTAGCAGTAAGCGTAAGTTTTTGTTAGTCAGTAAAGTGCTGGGCAAACATTATCCGGTTACGCCTAAAATGATGAGCTGGTCTTATCGTGGTTTGGCAAGATTAGTCTTAAAGTCTGGGATAGGAGCAGCATCGTTATGGTTAGGGATGGCCGAGACCGCGACGGGGTTGGGTTATGGTGTCTTTGAGGCCGCTTGTCATGAGGGACTTCAAAATGCTTTGTTTATACAAACGACACGTTATCATTTAGATAATATTGAGCGACTTGAATTTGAAGAAGCTCATAGTCATGCAACCGACTTCTTTTTATATTATCCTGAGCAGCCTAAATGTAGACAGCAGTTTTTAAGTGCAAGCGAGTTGGTATTAATTGATGATGAAATTAGTACCGGCAAGACCTTTCTACGCCTGATAAAAGCTTATCAACAGGTTAATCCAAACTTACGTAAAGTATTTATCGTAAGTTTAGTTAATTTTGCACATCCTGATGATAGACAGACCTTAGAAGTAGAGTCCGGTGTTGAGGTGGGGTGGATTTGCTTTAGACAAGGCGTATTATGTTTTGAAGATAGCCAAAATGCAGCCATCGATTCGATTAGTGTTAATGTAAGTGGTAACGGTGCGTGTAAGAAGCACTTATTAGCTTGGCCGGGTCGTCTGGGAATGACAGCCCCCGTATGCTTTGAGAATGATGTGCTTGAGCAGTTAGCCGTCTTTCTAAGCTATGATAAAGTTCAAGGTACGCCTTTAAAGCCTATCTTAGTATTAGGGACGGGTGAATGTAATGCGCCTGCTTATTTATTAGGGCGCTTATTAGAAGGTAATGGTTTTAAGGTAAAAGTACAAAGTACCACCCGTTCGCCCATTCACAAGGGCAACGATATTGCATTGGTGTGTCAGTTTGAAGATAACTATGACGATGGGATTGCTAATTTTATTTACAATTTAGAGCCTGATGATTATCAAGAAATTATTGTCTGCCATGAGACACCTCTTAACATTTCTTTAACAGAGCGTCTTTATACTTGGCATGCCATTAGTGCACGCATTGAATTTAAATCAACTGACTCAAACCATGCAAAGTTACATTTTTTTAGACCTTGATGATACGCTATTCCAAACCTTAAGAAAGTGTGGCACGGATGCTAATGCTGATGATCCTAAGTTAGCGGCACGCGCTTATCTTCCCGATGGTTCACCCAATTCTTTTGCGACGGATAAGCAGCAATGGTTGTGGGAATGGTTAGAAAGAGGCTTCAAAATTGTGCCAGTGACGGGACGGGACGGTCTGGCTTTTGAGCGGGTGGTATTACCTTTTCAAGAAGAGGTAGTGTTAAATCACGGTGCGGTTATATTAAATAAGCAGCGTGAGATTGATCCGGTCTGGATGTCCGGTATGCTGAAACGATTGCCCGCGTATCACGATAAGTTACTTGAATTATGGGCACTGGTTGAGGATTATTGCAAACAGCAGAGTGGCTTTAATACGCGTTTAGTCGTTGATTTTGATATCACCTGGTATGGTGTCATTAAGCATGTAGACCGAACCGAGAAAACGTTGCAACAAGTGTTGGGTGCGGTTATTAAAGAGCACCCCTCTATTCTTGATGGTAGCTTGTATTGGCATTTAAATGGCAATAATCTTGCGGTGTTGCCTCGGATTATTAATAAAGAGAGTGCAGTGGATTATTTAATACAGACTTACCGGCAACAGCATTCCGATTTGGTTTTCTTTGGTGCTGGCGATAGTCATACGGATGCTCCGTTTATGGCTTTATGTGATTATGCGTTAATTCCAAGAAACACCCAGTTATTTAAAACTCTATCGGTTTCAGGATGAGTAGGATAGTCCCATTTACAGGCAGTTATCGTACGGGTGAAGTGCAGTTTTTGTTAAAGCCGATAGCGTTAGATGATACCCCTGTGCATATTAAAGAGGTCTTGATACAGTCGGGTCAAAAGCATTATTCCGAAATGCTAACCCACGAGTCTTTGCCATCGGCGGCTTATGTGGACTTGTTTAATCGGGCGATGACGCTTAATCAAGATCGTATGGCATTGGATTTGTTGGCTTTAGCCCAAGCGATTATAGCGAACCGCGCTCAGGGTATTACCCTGGTTTCTCTGGCACGCGCAGGAACGCCGGTGGGGGTGTTACTTAAGCATATCCTGAGCCGGTATCTTGGAATAGACGTCGAACATTACTCTATTTCCATTCTTCGGGATAGAGGGATAGACACCAATGCCTTACGGTATATTTTAAAAAACCATACGCCCGAGTCATTGGTCTTCGTAGACGGCTGGACGGGTAAAGGCGTTATATCCAGACAGTTAGCCACGAGTCTGCAAGCCTTTGAAGACAGTGATGGTGTGACTATTCCTGCTGAACTGTTTGTATTGACTGATTTATCGGGCTGGGCGAAATTTGCGGCCTCTTCAGAGGATTATTTGATTCCTTCTTGTGTATTAAATGCAACTATCTCCGGATTAGTCAGTCGATCCATTTATGACAAACAGAACAGTCATTCGACAGATTTTCATGCGTGTGTTTATTATGAACAGTTTATAGAACAGGACTTATCGAGGTATTTTATTGATACGATATTGGCCAGGGTTGAAACAGTTTGGCCTGGCTTTAAAGATACAGTAGACTTTGTTCCTGGGAGTTTTCAATCATTACAAGGTGTTTCCGAACGTTTTTTACAAGCACTAGTAGAACGTTACGGGGTCGGACATACTCATTATATTAAGCCGGGGATTGGTGAAGCAACGCGGGTTTTATTGCGCAGAGAAGCGCGTTTATTACTGTTAAAGGATTTGGAGTCTGAAGCGACCCTGCATTTGAGATGGTTGGCTGAGGATAAATCAATCCCTATAATAGTGTTTAACGATTTACCTTATTGTGCGGTCGCTTTAATTAAAGAGATTCAATTATGATTAATAAATTAAAATCGTTTTCCCCCTGGATGCTGGGCGCTCCCCTTTATATGCCTGGCAATCGCCGAGATCTGATCGAGATAGCAAACGGTGAGAAGTTTCCCATGCTGCGCTCAATGATCTTTTGCACAGAGGATGCCGTTTCCGATTCCGAGCTGGAAAGTTGTATTCGTCATCTGGGGTTGTGTTTACAGGGCTTTCATGAATCAACACACCGATTCCGATTTATTCGTGCCAGAAGTCCTGAAGTATTAGCTCGACTATTGGATCTCTCAGCGATTGAAAAGATTGACGGTTTTGTGTTGCCGAAGTTTACTGAAGACGTGTTTGATGCCTATTTTGATTTATTAAAAGGTACCCATTTTAAAGTCATGCCAACCCTTGAAACCAAAGAGGTCTTTGATTTTAATGCGATGAGTCAGTTACGTCAGGGATTGTTACAGGCAGACATTGCTGAACGTATTATAATGTTAAGGATAGGGGGTAATGACTTGATGAATCTGTTAGGGATTCGTCGAACTCGCCATTCTACTATTTATGAATCTCCGATTGGTCATATCATCGCTCAGTTACTGACGATCTTTCGACCGTATGGATTTTCATTAGCAGCCCCTGTTTTTGAATATCTGGATGATACTCAAAC
This sequence comes from Methylococcales bacterium, assembly GCA_003584865.1. Lineage (GTDB taxonomy): Bacteria > Pseudomonadota > Gammaproteobacteria > Methylococcales > Methylomonadaceae > Methylobacter_C. The sequence continues at coordinate 4,469 of QVQE01000096.1, read as the reverse complement.
CTTACAAAAAGAAATGCGGCAGGATTTAGCGTATGGGTTAATTGGTAAAACAGCGATTCATCCGACTCAAATTCCAATTATTGAAGCGGCTTATGCCGTTGATAAAGAAGATTATGAGATGGCATTCAGTTTGAACGATACAGAGTCTCCTGCGGTCTTTAGAATGCATAATGCGATGTGTGAAGTGGCCACTCATCAACAATGGGCTACCAATATCATTAATCGTCATCGATGTTATGGCATTAAAGAGCCCTTAATGGTTAAAGGCTGTGCAGAGTCGTCTTTTTAGTGTTTTAATAACGTAAAATAGTGATCCTATTCAACCGAGTTGGTTAATAGGATCAACCCTATAATAACAATCCAGGATAGCAACAATGAGTTTTGATAGTTTTCTGAGTCAATTAAAGAGTAAAGCCAATGAATTAAAAACAGAGGCTTTGAAGTTTAAAAACAAAGATTTTTTAAATGCAGCGATGGCAGGCTCTGCATTAATAGCAATGGCCGATGGCAGTATCAGTGCCAGTGAAAAACAAAAAATGATTAAATTCATTGAAAGTAATGATGCCTTGTCCATCTTTACAACCAGTGATGTTATTAAAGCGTTTCAGGATTATGTCGGTCAATTAGAGTTTGATAAAGACATCGGTGAAGCCAAGGCTTATCAAGCCATTGGAAAAATGAAATCGAATATAGAAGCGTCGAGATTGTTGGTGCGGATGATTATTTCTATCGCTTCATCCGATGGTAACTTTGATGCGGATGAAAGAAAGATCGCTGCAAAAATAGCTAAAGAATTAGCGATTAATCCTGCGGAATTCGAACTGTAAACTGTGCACGCGGGAGTCGCTTGAACATCGATAATGATGGTTTAAGCAACTCCCTACAGCATCTTCGATGCTAACAAATATCATCCCAAGTTAAGCGCAAGTTTTAAAAAACGGGAGTGCAATCGCTTCAGCTATTGCCTGTAAAAACAGCTAAAGCTATTTTACTCCATACGGTATGCTTAACTCCCGCTCAACCCATCTACAGTGTGGTTTATTTTTGAGTCTTCCCTTAATATCCACTGGATTCTATTTGTAACTCAGTCAGTGTGCCCGGTAATCGGGTTACTTCGGATTCAATTTCACCGGTTTCATACAGCTTTATTACACGATAGCCCGGCATAGTATTGTCCAGACTAAAGTGGTGACTGTTGGGTGTAAACTGAAAGCAGGTAGACGGTGTGCCAAAAACGCGAATTGTTTTGTTAAGGTCATCCTTTTCTTGATGGATATGGCCGGTCGTAATGGCTTTTACTTGAGGGTACGATTCCAGTATCGTTAAAAACTCGCTACTGTTTTCAATCTGCATCATATCAAGCCAGGTACTATTAGTGGCTATACAATGATGATGAACGGCAATGAGCGCATGATGATCGGGATTGCTTTTTAGACAGCCTTCTAAAAATTGCAGCTCTTCCGGTAATAAGCGACCACCGGGTGCCCCGATTATTTGGCTATTAAGACAGATCAGTTGCCAGTTCTCAAATACCGTCTGCTTTTGACACGTTATTTTCGGAGTATTGAAGACTTGTTGCATGAGCGCAAAATCATCATGGTTGCCAGGCAGACAAATACAGGGTGTATTGCTAGCATAGATGCGATCTAGAATACGTTGATAACTTGCAGGGCAGGGATCTTGCGCTAAATCACCCGTTAACAAAATGAGATCAATGGCTTGTTCTTTAGAAAATGCAAGATCAAGCACCCGATGAAAATAGTCTTCGGTATTGATACCTAGAAAATGATCATCCAAGTTTGGCTGGATGTGCAGATCTGTAATTTGTAGAATCGATAAGCAGGTCATATCCAGTTACTCAATCGTTTTCACTAAGATTTTGGAGTTTCTTTGTGGATTGTAATTAAGCTTGAGTGCTTCTGGAAGGTTATTGATGTTAGAAGATAAATAGCCTCGCTCAATAAACCAGTGCATTGTTTGGGTTGATAACACAAATAAATGTTTAAGCGCTAATTGCTTGGCTTTACTATGAACATAATTAATTAAACGATCACCCCTTGCTGAGCCTCTATAATCAGGATGCACGGCAAGGCAGGCAATACAACCATACTGATCCGCTTGATTAGGATGAAGAGCGGTACAGCCAATCACCAAGCCATCACGCTCAATAATGATGTAGTCGGCTATTTCCATTTCAATTTTTTCTCGGGAACGTTTAGCGAGTATGCCCTGTTGCTCTAAGGGTTTAATCAGCTCAAGGATACCGCCAATATCATTCAGTGTCGCAGATCGTATGTCTTCAAAGGGGGTTGAGCTGATCAGCGTACCGATTCCGTCGCGGCTGAAGAGTTCTAATAATAATGCACCATTAATGGTTCTATTAATTAAGTGTACGCGTTCAATTCCTGCTCGGCTGCTTTGAATGGCGGCATTAAGGGATAGTCTAATAGAATTGGAAATCGTCGGACAGTCTTGTAGAAAGCTTTCTGCCTCATCTGTGGTCATTTGCCGAATGACTTCTTCATTATTAATCGGGTCACAACAGCTTTGTTCGGTTAACAAAATTAACTTTTCTGCATTCAAGGCAATAGAAACAGCAGTCGCCACTTGCTCAGCAGAAAGGTTAAATACTTCTCCGCTGGGTGAATAACCAACGGGTGAGATTAAAACAATATTATCCTGATCTAATTGCTGATGAATAGCCAAACTATCAACACGACGGACTTCGCCCGTATGACAATAATCGACACCTTCTATCACACCAATCGGTTTGGCCGTGACAAAATTACCCGATGCGACTTTAAGAGCACTACCCGCCATTGGCGAGTTGGATAAGCCCATTGATAACAAAGCTTCAATTTCTACCCGTACTAAACCGGCGGCTTCTTTTACACATTGCAATGCGATATCATCAGTGATGCGTAAGTTATTATGAAACAGGGCAGGGGTGTTTAGTTTCTTAAGGCGTTCATCGATTTGCGGACGTATGCCGTGAACTAATACAAGGCGGATACCCAAGCTGTTAAGTAAGGCAAAATCCTGGACATGATGCTCAAAGTCATCCGCTAAGACCGCTTCACCCCCAAAATAAATAACAAAAGTTTTAGTTCTATGGGCATGGATATAGGGAGATGAATCTCTAAACCAGCTAACAAAAGATTTTGCTTCGTTCATGATTATTGGGTAATGTTATTTTTCACGCCAACCGGTTGACTATTCATGCAGTATATCAAATGTTAGCCTCAAATATTTTCATAATAATGGGCTCAAGGGATTCAGTTAATTAGCATATACGCATACGTACAAACACAATTGTGTTTGTACGATTTTATCCCATATAAACCAAACTAATTTATGGCAGACATCATTGGCTGTGATTCAAAGGACGGGGTAGATCACAGTAAGGTGGATCATTCGCGATAAAACGCTCGGTTTTAAATAACGATTAAGGTGACGGATTGGCAAAACTCAGTGATGCCTTCTGGGGTTACACCCGCGACTTCAAACTCATATTCAACGCCAGGTTCAAGGCCAGTCACTTCATAAGTAGTTTGTGTCGTCGTGGTGATAGTAATCCATGGGTTTTCAATACCATTAACGGATACTTTACGCATTCGCCATATGTAGGCATAGGTTCTCAATGCTTTGGGTGTCGCTAATTTAACATTGCCCGAATGTGCACCATGAGTAGCGGATAAGACGGGTTTGTAAGTGGGTGTAGGTTGTTGAGAAGCTGTAAAACCACTGCTGATAATAGTGGTTTCATCACCTAAAGCAATGAATTCCACATAACTGGCCAGGTTTCGAAAGATTTCATCAGCTGCTTTCTCGGCATCATTTCTGATAGAAATATTTAAGTGCGAGCCATCTTTAGCCGCCACACTTGCTGCTTCGAGTGCATCCACAGCGGCAGTTGCCACCTCTAAAGACACAGAAGGTACCAAGAAATAAGCATTACCCGTTAAATTACTGATAATACTTCGGTAGAATAATATTTTGATTGCGATTGATAAAGTTAAAAAATTTAAAAGCACTTTGATTCTTTTCATGTTGTTCTCCTAACGTTAAATATCCTCTGAGCCTTGACTATATACCTATTTGATAATAAAGATAGCTTTATTATTGTTTTTATTTGGATGACGCTTTTTTAACTTAAAAATTTATCTTTTTTATCGGCATATCAACGGTTTATTACCGGTGTTTTAGGGGTGTTTTAGGGTGATATCGGGGTTATCCCGGTTATTAAATCGATAGATCCGACTGTTATACGTTTAATCGCTGCGGTTATGAATGTAACCTCTGCAGTTATAGTTATAATCGCTGTTGTTATACGTTTAATAATAGCGGTTATACCTGTATCTTCTAGTGTTATAGCTATAATCTTGGCTGTTATAGTTATAATCGCTACTGTTATAGTTATAATCGCTACTGTTATAGTTATAATCGCTACTGTTATAGTTATAATCGCT
>QVQE01000112.1 GCA_003584865.1 Methylococcales bacterium | reverse complement strand
GGTAGCTTGTTGTTAATTTTTTATTGACATCAAAAGTGTCAACTACTTTTAGGCCGCTATGAAGGATGCCGAATAATCTGAAGAATTTCTGAAGAGTCAGCAGGACGCAATAAAGTGGCTTTACCACTATAAGCCCTACCTAAAGTCAAAGCATGTTGCCTGACTAATATTTCTGTAGCAGCTTGCTCAAGATTAATATCGTATTTACCCAACAGCCCCGCACAGCGCCTAACTATCGCCCAGACATGCTGATCCCCGGCGCGTTCGTATAACTCATCCAGTAAATCCCCTACACTAGCCACTAGCCCTTCAGCATTAACCAAACCCGTTGAATAAGCTAAATTATATCGCCCACTCAAAAGGGTTAATACTTCAAGTTGCGCATACAAATTCACGCTGGATTTTAAGTGTTCAAGTAAAACATCATCAGTCGCAACCTCCCATTCATTTAACAAAACAGGCTCTAATGGGTGTGACGCTTCTGTACTAAAGGGTAGTACCTGAGAAAATGGTCGCTCAACGTCTTCCCAAGAGGCTTGTGAGAACTGAAAATCATGCAAATAATTTATCTTTTCATAACTGGATGTCTCAGCAAACTCCAACAAGGTTCCAAGTTGAACAGGAATCCCTTTCGTTTCACCCTGTTTTAATTCATTAATAAAATCAATCAAATTATCGCTGTGACGACTATCCAGCATATTATGCTTAATCGTCATGGCGACCAGCGGATTGCCTTCCCTATCCCAATGTTTATAGATATAAGATAACTCAACCCGGAGTCTTTTAATGAGTAAACGATTATCCAATGCCAGATAGAAGCCCTTTTGATTAAGGCATTGGGGCAAAAATAATAAGGGCTCACCTGCCAACGTATAGAGCTTTGAGGTGGCTAAGGTGCGTAATTGTCGCAAAGGCCTGCCGGTTAAGCCAATCCGGTCATTTCTACCGACATGCGTATAAGCTTGCGCTAACTCATTGGCTTCTCTTATTTGAATAGGCGCAACCTCTGCTAAGGTTTGTGCGGAGATGCCATGCTCAAGTAATCGAGCTTGAACCGCTTCATCCTGAGCCAATATCTGAATTTGTAAATGATAATCCTGCTTCTTTTTAACAACTTTATGTCGGCCCAACGGATCAATATCATCACAACTTAAAAGACCATCCTGAATCAGACAGCCCAACATATACAAACTTTGCGCCCATACTAAAGGCACGTTTTCATTGGGTATCCGCTCTTGACTATGGGGATTGGCTTTTTCGGCAGCTATCAGCTCTCTTGGAACTACATACAGTTCAGGTAACAAGCGCTGACCATTTTGTTCAACTAACAAGCCTTCTAGCTTTTTGCGATAATCCAAAGCGGCTTCAGTATTGCCCGAACATAAATTATTAAGTAGCAAATACGTAAAAAACAACGGCCATTCACATTCAATATGCATAAACTGTTTAAGTTCATGCGGATCATAGTGCAGTCGTTTACTGTCTTCGATGACGGTTTGATGACCATCTAACAAAAACCGTTTACACCCGTAGCGACCCTCTAACTTTTCACAAATAAGTGCTTCAGTTTTAGCTCTTATGGCTTGATTATCAATTGAAAAAGCAGGAAATCCAGTAATACTCAAAACGGCAGAGTCTACTTCTTTAGAAATGGATTCTCTGGGCAAGAGAGATTCCAGAGTAATCCGTGTACGGGCAATGTCATCACTGATGACATGTACAACAGAGGCTTGTCCACCCTCTTTGCCAAACAAATTAAATCCTGAAAGGGCTTCCAGTGCCGCTTTAGCCATGCCAATTGAACTGGCATTAAGTTCAGCAATCCCATGATTAATTTTATTGCCCCGCTCCCAGATACCATAGTCAGGTGTTCGGTAAGTGCGACTTATATAGTGCACCAGATTTTGTACAAAATTAACTTCGTCTATAGTAAAAACGATGCGTAAACCTGAAGCGGTCATTTGAGCCAGCATTAATAAAAACAAGGAGGTAGCATCCAGTTGCAAATGCCCCCATTCGCTGTCACCTACAACTACACCCCCCGATTTTGTATCATATTTAGCGTGTAAGGCATCCATTGGATTCTGGGATTGCTTAAACTTTTCAACCTTAGGTGCTTGCCGCATCATGGCTGTTAAAAGGCCACGCATTAATTTAACAACGCTTTGCTCAAGGACGTAAGTCCGACCCTGTTTATCCTCTACACGCCGATAAGCTAGAGCCAATCCCCAAGCAGCAAGTATGCTATAGACATTATCGCGAACCCAGGCATCGGTATAATTACCATGAACATTAACGGCAGTGCTTGCGGGCAGCAAGCCAGTGACCCAGTCCTGCCTCTTAAGTATGATGTCTTGAACCTGTTGGTAATAAGTGTCAAGTTTGGCTCTGGAGTTATTCAATTTCATGGTTTATAAGATGCCGATTTCAGGTGATAAACACTCTATTTGTAATAAGCTTAAGCACACAATATGCCATTAATAATATGATGAATTTTAACCCTTTTAAATCATTACTGTCTTAGTATCTACCTTTAACAAGCAGCGGATTATTTATTGATTTTTTAAGTAATTAAGCTTTCCATTCAAAAGAATGGTAACACAATATAATCTATATAAATCCGATAAGTATTCATTAATAACGCACCAAATTGGATATAACCTCTGTAATCGCACTGAAAACGTGCCCGTTTAATGAATGATTAAATGAATGATTAATCGCTTAGAAATTAAAAGAGTGCTTTTAGTCGATCATTCATTTACACTGACACCCTAATCAATTTCGAGTGTTAACAACAATCGTCAATAGTACACCTGATTTATCCTTAGTTACATCAATCTCATCTAGTAGACTTTATCCAATGAAACAACTTACGCCGGAAGGCCAACAAATAATCAACACTATTGCTCAACGTTATAATTTTAGTTCGGATGCGGTATTCAGCCTATTGCAATCTGTCATTAATGGCAATGGCTCAATGGCGCAGTTTAGTCATCCCGAATTTGGTGGCTCCGGTCAATGGATGCGCGGCGGCATGATTATGTTAGGCGATATGTTCAATAATGGCTTAAAAAATACCGTAGGTAATTTGTGTCAAGAGCTATCCAACTTAATTGCCAATCAACCGGGCTTAATTCAAACCGGTAGCTTTCAGTCCCAGAATCAAGGAACTCAACAACAAAGTCATTTTAACGATAACTTTACAGTTAATAATCAACAACAAAATGGCTTTGGACCTACCAGTCCAGTGAGTTTATTTGTACCTCCACCTGCAGGTAGCTCAGGAAACTGGTGGCCTGCAGGCTTGCAATTTCCAACCAGCACTGGCTCACAAAATAATATGCGCTATGCCTATTTTGCGAGTATCCAAAGACTCGCGATTGATGTCAATGGGCATGTATCACTTTATGACACCTTGGATCATCAGATTAGTGGCTTTTCGCAGCAACAATCCGGTGGCAGCTCAGTAACTTTTACAAGCCAATACGGTCTTATAGACATTAGCTCATTACCGTTAATTTCTATTGATAACGTACCCGTGCAACCTTCAGTTCAATTTCAATCCGCCGCACCCTATATTCCAGAAACACCAGACCCTAGTCAAGATACTGCCCAGGTAGCTGATATTTTCGAAGCGATTGAAAAATTAGCGACTCTTAAAGAAAAAGGTATTCTGACTGACAGTGAGTTTTCATCGAAGAAAGCGGAGCTTCTGTCCAGATTATAAGTCAGTCCCAAGCGACGACCCTATGGTAGGGTCATCTTAACTTTCAGCCATGCAAATGTTTTAATAATAGTTACAACATCTGTTGGTAATGAAAACAATGAATTTCATGTTGTCGATGCTCTAATGACAATATGCTTTATTGCATATTGTCATTAGAGCATCGACAACAACCTTTAGAATAAAAAGAGATAATCCAACCATCAAAACACTAACACGTATTTTAAAGGCTACGGGTTTAAAAATCGAAAGTACGCTAAAGACGCGACAGTGGCAAAAATAACGCCCATAAAAATAATTAACCGTTTATACTTCCGTTTAATAAATAGATAATAATTTCTTGTCTGACAATGAGGGCAAGAGAAATAAGTGCTATCACGTTTACATTCACCACACCTCAGCGGTTCTCTTCTAGACTTATCATAATAGAACTTGCCTGTTGTCTTACAGTCAGAACATTGTATTTCTTTTAATCTGATTTTACGCCTGCAACCCACACACACATAGAATTTAGGTACCAACCAATTCAACTCGTTGTCTCATTATTATATTGACCCAAGAATGCGGTTGATTCTAAAAGGCATCGAAATTGCCTAATAATATATAATGAAATAAAAATAGTCAATCACGGAATGGTTGATTTACCAATATGATCTAGATCTCGCAGGTATGTTTTATCCCCTAACTCATTATGAAAACAGCGCTCCCTGATCTTTCTTTAACTGAGGCACACTCTCTTTGGGCATATTAAACACGTTCTTAAAGATACGGTTCATCACTGAAATCAACTGCCTGAATTTATACGCATTATGATGAGAGTCGCCCACTTGCTCCGAAGTACTCCAACTCTCTTCATCCGATATGCGTAATTCCACCCCCAAAGTATGCTCTTGGGTCTTTTTATCCACCTCATTTCTACGCGCATAAATAGCTGTACCGGGAATCATGATTTTATGCGTCTTGGCTTCACGATGAATCGGTAAAGAATAACTGATTTTGCATTGAAATTTTCTATGTCCTAATGATGAATGTTGATTCTTCTCGGCATTCATACTCAAAGCTTCATAAAAGGTTTTAGCATTCGCAAGCACCGCCTGTTCAGTGCTTTCTTCTTCATGTCTGGCACTTTGTGACAAACTAAACATCAGTCGTCGCACCGCCTCAATCATGCTTTCGGGTGTATCAAACAAGGTTTGGGTAATGGACTGTGAGCGGGTATTTTCCTGAAGAATTACGCCTTTCTTCTGCAAGGCATGAAACAGTTTTAAAGTATCATTCTTTTCTCTTAAGATAAAAGTGATCGCCAAAATATCCCTAATATCATAAGCCTCACCTTCTAAATCCTTGCCCAGTTTGGTGACCATACTTTCAGGGCTTTTTAAACGGGCTTTGATTTCAACAATTTTTACCCGAACGCCATCACCGCTATCAAAGACAAACCAGTTATTTTGCGCATCAAAAGTGATTGATTCTTTTAACTTATGAAAGAATGAAGACACTTTAACAAACGCATTTTGGGCTGATTCGCTTTCAGGGATATGCTGTGGATTTTCCCAATCATAATTAAACAGGTCATCCAGACTCTGGTTCTCGTTTTCTAAAAACGTGCCTAATTGCGCATAATCATGAATATCCTGACTTTCTTCTTCAATAGACTTAATCAAATACCCCATTTTCAGCATAGAACACGCCGTTTGTTGCCATCCAACAGGCACCTCCATTTGTTGGCCTTGATAACCATGAAATACAGTGGAATATTTTCCTGAAGAGGCCAACAAAAACAGATGGCGCGGGTCTTGAGTGACTATCTTTTTAAACTCAGCATCATTCAGGATAGTTTCAACATGGGCAATGGATTGCAAGCCATTTTTATACAGCGTCACATTGACAGAATCCAGAGCAATTAATCCCGCTAATTGTGCTTTAACAAACGGAAAAAGCCAGTCAAAGAAATAACGATACGTTCGCTGAACATAATTGAGCGCTCTTTTCCGTTCACTTTCCTGCAACTCACCATTACCAACAATATCAAAGCCGCGATTACTCATCATTTTAGCGGCTTGTTTCAGTGCGGTTGGATAATCAGTTGCTGACAATAGCAAATACGGACTTAACTCTGCTCTATCGAGGATTGAGCCAAAAATTTCGTGATGAAGCTCTTGACTTGATGACTGTTTTTCCATATTTCAAGGCTCTATTTAAATAGCAGGAGTGCGATAGCTTCAGCTATTACCTGTAAAAACGTAAGGGGAGGTATCTAATAAAATCTCCCCTAGCCCCTCTTTTTAAAGAGGGGGATTGAGTACCTATGATTATAAAAGCTTTTGAACACTTTTAAGCTATTTTTTTACGCGCCACTAGCACACCATCTCTGATCGGATTAATAAATGAATCAAACTCGGGATCATTAAAAATCAGTTCATTATGCTTGCGAATAGCTTGAGTCCAGCCCGGAAAGACGTCGGCGGAATGTTGTGCGGCAACACGTCCCCGCCATAACACATTATCCGCGATATAAAGCCCTCCAGGGCGAATCCGATCTTTACACATTAACCAGATCTCTGGGTAATCACCTTTATCAACATCGTTATAACAAATATCAAACAAGCCTTGAGTCTCAGAAAAAATAGCCTGAGCCATGCCAACATTAAACTGAACCCGATCCCACAACGTAGCCGCCGTGAGAAAACATTCAGCTCTGTCTTTGTTAAGAAAATCGGCTTCGCTACAAAGCACTTTTCCCGTTGCTCCCACTGCTCTGGCAAACCAATAAGCCGAATAACCATAACCGCTGCCAAACTCAAATACTCGCTGGGCTTGAACCGACTTAGCCATAGTCTCTATAAATGACCCTGCCAAGCGCCCCACAATGGGAAAGTTATTTTTATCGGCAAATGACTCCATCTCTAGTAAAGCAGGGGAATCCAAATGGCTTAATAAATTCCCCAGATAACTTTCAATCTCTGGATTAACCAAGGGTACTGACTTTCTTTTTGTCAGTGTTTCTTTTTGTACCTCAGACACAATGGCTTCCTTGACGCTCAACGATGCACCCAGTCAGCCCCCAGCGTTCCCTGTAAACTCTCCAAATAGGCAGGGGTTGAAATAGATGCAAGTTTCTCATCAATCTGGATTAACTTATCAGTAAAAATCTGATTAAGTGAATCGGTCGCTTCAATTTCGCTCATGCGCTTCAGAACATAGTCACGATGCTGTTGCCAAAGCCGGTGATCTCTGTCCTGCTTTATTTTTAATCGCTCTAAATACCAGTCACTTTGTAACAAATACTCTCGGGTAAACATTGAACGAATGGCAAAGTCGGTAATGGTCTTATTCTCAAAGCTACCGAATGCCATAATATGTATCAACGCTTTTAACGGTGGACAAGCATCCTCAATTGACCCATCCTGAAGATAAATGTGTGCAACCCGTTGCTGAGCTTCATACACATTATTAACGCCGTCAACAAAACTTTCCATATCCTGGGTTTCAGGCTTCAACATCGCCTCATCAAATACAGCGGTTGGATAGTCAAATACTTTACCAAAATTGGTATGCACAAAACGTTCAGTAATACGATAACCCAAGCGGCTGGCATGAACCGTCTTACCTTGATGTTCAAAATCCTCCAGTTTTTCTAGCTGTCCCTGTTCAATCAAATAGTTGGGATCACGCTGATTAACGGGTAAACGAGACCATAGTTCAGGAATCAACAGACTAATATCATGATCTATCTTACGTTGTGCGCCTATATAACCCGCTGCGGTAGAATAACCATCATAGCCACACAAAATAAAAGATGCTAAGGCCGTATTTAAATCAGCTGTCGTTGACAACGCATTAAACGGCCCCTTGGTGAGCGCCCCTTCTGAACCCGCTCCCGTAGTCGATGGTGATTTACCCGTCAAACTACAGATAAAATCCATAAACAGCTCGGGCAGTTCCTGATAATGAATCGGATTGTATATGGCTAAAGGTCTGATACCGGCGGCAATATCCCGTGGATTATTACGTCGGCCTGTTAGCACTGCATTCACTGGAAAATACACAGGCTGATCGATCTTCAGCCCCCGCGCCAAGCGGGTAGATAGCTCTGATAAATACCGTGTTTCAGGGTTCACCAAGTCCGGCCTCATTTGCAAATAACGCACATTTAAACTGGGCTTGCCATCAACTAATCGGGGATGAGCAGAGGACACAAAATACTCACCTTCGTGACTTTGAGCCGCTCGGGTAATAATATCTCGCATGGGCTGACTAAATTCATCAAAATGAATGACGTCTTCCATAATTTCTTGCGCATCTTTTGCAGTTAAGGGTTCAAAATTAGAGATAAAGTTATGGGTACCTGAGAAATCCAGTTCTGTTTGTAAGTCCTTACCGCGATTCACCGCATCATCAGGTCGTTGAAAAAAACTGAGCTCACAGTTGTCAACCAGCTTTACACTGGGATTCAGATAATCTGAGTTAAGCCCGTTGAGCAATCTAACCGGAACCACCACTGACGCAGTAATATCGTCTTCTAATTGAACCTTGGTTGAGGGCATAAAGTCTTGCCTTAATTTAAAGACCCGCCAAGCCCCGTTCGTATCAAAGCCGACTCTTAAATAACTGGCGATTAATTTACGGCCATGAAACTTTAATTCATTACCGGGAAAGCCATTAACCAAATCAACAGAAAAATGCTCTCGCCAGGCTGTGCCCCACTCTTCCTTGTAAAAGCGCTTTATCATCAACACAAGCGCCAATACGTGCTGAGGAATTCTCTTTAACCAATGGTTGTATTCAGGTGAATATTCCGTAATTGAAGGCGTTAATAACTTGATGACCGATCCCAAGGTACGCTTATTACTTAATAACGGACGATGGTCTTTACCATTGCGGGCAGAGTCCAGGAAACGGTTAGAATAATCATAACCAAAAATGTCCCCCACCATTTCCATATCTTTATCAAAATCATCAACAAAGACGGCACCCGAAATAACCGCTCCCGCAATTGATTTTGATATTTCTGACTTACCACCGCCCGATACTGTGCTGGGCTTATGGCAAAAAGTCCCTTCTGGATAAGTACCCACTAAACGCCAACTGGGCGCATTCGGATGCCGCTCCATGTTAACCCTAAAGCCATCGGGATAAACATAAGTTTCATTGATTAACAGTTTTTTGGTTTGTTCTACGCCCTCAGAGAGCCAACTGATCTTTAGCTTCTGTATATTGATTTGTGCATCATCTGGAATAAAGATAATGCCGGGATGCGTTTTGTCAATCGCATAACCTTCACTTTTATAATCAATGGTCGACCCCAAAAATTGGCACAACCGGTTAAAGGAGTGAGATTGATTATGTTCAGTCTTCTTGGGTAAATAGATTTCACCTAAAATAGCTCTGGGAAAAGCTAAAGCGCCGCCTGAATGTTCTTCTTCACAGCCCCCGAACAAGTTTGCAGAATAACTGATCTGGGACTTAATTTCTTTTTTACTGTAGCCAAAGTAATTGTCTGCAATGATGGTTACGATAACACCTTGCATATCCCGACACACCAGCTTAAACGGCTTACCTTCGTTATAAAGCTCATCTTCAGTTTGCCAGCACATCCCCTCTTTACGCTGCCGTTCTGTCGCATCGTCATAATGGGGTAAACCCAAAGCCTGTTTTTTACTGGACACTAAATGGGGTGCCAAAATAATGCAACCTGTGTGCCCCGTCCAGTGATTAATATCCAATGCTGCATCATTCTCAGGGAGAAAAGGATCGCCGGCATTCCCAAAAATGGATTCGACAAAGTCCAGATTAGAGACTAGACCACCGGGTGCAAAGAAACGGGTTTCCATGACTTTCTGAGAGCTTAATCCGGGCACTTCTGGCACGACAATCGGATTAAGTAATAACGACAGCCAAAGCTTTGCAGGATTTTCTTGTTGACTGGTAAAAGGTAACGCTAATAGATCATCGGGTGGCGTTAAGGCCATTTGCAACAGCTTGACATAAGCAGTAACTGGCACTTCATTTTTATCAGCAGGAACAGGAAGTCCACCCGCAGCGATATGAAAAACACCTTTAGTCGTGCGTCGATCATTTTGTGGGTTATGCAAAACCCCCTGTTTCATCCGATACGAATCAACATAAGCCGAGTGAAACTCATTACGCTGAAACGGTAAAGACAATTCTCTAGCCAACCCGTTGCGTTCTAATACAAAGGTTTCTCTGGGTAAATAAACGTCTAAATCTAAACCATTTCTTTGAAAGTAAACACTAAAAAAATCTTGAATGCGTTGATCCGCTGGACATCGGTACTTAGCCAATAATCGACGTTGCTGTGAATAATTCTTCAGTAAACTATCTGCAACATTAAGATAGTGTTTATCCCCCTCTACATCACAGGTGGGTTGACCCAACGCAGCTAATTGCAAATTGATATATTGCAAATTTTCTAATGCTCGCTGACTGGTAGAGTCAAACTCAGTTGCAACAGTAGATACTTTCATAAAGAGACTCCAACGTCTATTGATTAATATCGATGAGTAGGTCTTGACTTAAATAATGTGTACATTTTTGAATCAAAGATACCCGGCTAGATGCAATCATAAACTGATTAACCCCCTTTCTCCAAGTTAAGACTGATAAGCGAGCGATAATTTTTTTAAACAATAGCCCTACTGACCACAACACGAAGACTCAACTGAGCCATTTAACAAAATAACTTCAATTTCTTCTGTGATTTCTTCTTGCCGATACACCTGTGATTTTCTTTGCAGCTTTAGAACATCATCATTGATGTGCTTGAGAGCACCTTCCAAATGTTGTAAGCGCTTTTGATTTTCTACCGCCAGGGAACTGTAAAAAATGTCATGCAAGGCGACTAATAAATAGTGCTCCAGCAAATCAGCATAAAAATCACTGGGCGATAAATTAAGTATCGGTGGTGTTCCGAAAGGAATCAGCTCGGGATTCTCTAACGAAAACGAGGGCAGTAACTGCTTTTTCCTGATTTGATTAGTCACACTATCATGATAAACCAGCGTTAAAGCCAATGTCGATAGCGCCCATTGATGACTGTGAGTGTCCAGCAATGATCTTATCGTCTCAAGCAAATAATTAATAATCTCAGGCACTTCTTCGGCGACATTCGCACCACCTATTTTAGAGTAAACCTCAATGTCGGTATTATCCAGGTGATTACACAACCGATGACCGATAGCGATCAGTGTATTAAACGTCTGACCGACTGTCTCCTGAACTAACCGCTCATTAAAATCACCACAAAAGCCTCTCTCAGCGCCTAACATCACGCCCAGATGTAATGATGAATTCGGATGCGTTGCGAATTCTGGATAATGATACAAAAAGTCCAGTGCGACACTTTCAACATGTGCAACAACATGACTCTGCATACTTTTAACGCGCTTTAACTTATGCACTTCCATCAGTGCCAGGTTTTTCATGGCCTTTAGGATACCGTGTATCTCGCGCAGTTGATTAATGTGCAATTGCAGGGTGTGACTCAAGCTCATACAGCCTCTTTTGCCTCTTCAATAATGGGGCAACACTCAATGGGTCGCGGCAAACTCAATCCGTAAGCCTTACTTTTGCTCTCCGTATCAAGCAGGATAAGATTTTGTTCCTTCAGGTTTTTAATGATAGCTAGACTCATAGTAACGTTAAATCTAAGTTTACTAAGTATATCACGGACGGCGCTCCGTTGAGTCCTTGACACATAAGCCATGATGATTAACTTTTATGTTATGATGAGCCTGGTCTTTAACCCCTTCCTTCACTATTTATGATCAGTAAATACTTCAATCCTTACACGGACTTCGGCTTTAAAAAACTCTTTGGTGAAGAAGCCAGTAAGGATTTGTTAATTGATTTTCTAAACCAGTTACTACCGCCACAGCATCAAATAGCCCAACTCAACTTTAAAAACCCGGAGAACCTGCCCGATACGATCGATGAAAGAAGGTCTATTTTTGATATTTACTGCGAGAGCGTCACCGGTGAGCGCTTTATCGTCGAAATGCAAAAGGCTAAGATCCACTTCTTTAAAGAACGGTCGTTGTTTTACTCTACTTTTCCTATTCGGGAACAAAGTCACCAAGGGCTTTGGGACTTTCATCTATTACCGGTCTACTTTATCGCTATTTTAGACTTTAAATATGACGAGAAAGAAGACGAACGTAAATTCCGCCGTGATGTCTGTTTAAAAGATCAAGACGGCGATGTCTTCTATGACAAACTGCACTTTAAGTTTTTACAAATGCCCTTGTTTAATAAACAGGAACACGAGTTAGAAACCCATTTTGACAAGTGGGTGTATTTCTTAAAGCATCTGGAAGACTTTGACCATATCCCGACCATTTTAAATGAACCCATTTTTACCAAAGGCTTTGAAATTGCCAGTGTTGCGCATCTCAATGCCGACCAATACGATGCCTATATCAAGAGTGTGTTGTCTTATAACGAAGCTAAAGCGGTGTTAGATACGGCATATCAAGACGGTAAGCTTGAGGGTAAGCTTGAGGGTAAGGCTGAGGGATTAATTGAGGGTAAGCTTGAGGGATTAATGGAGGGTAAGCTCGAGGGTCAGTTAGACGAAAAGTTCGAAGTGGCGAAATCAATGTTAAACAAAGGCTTTGACATTAGCCTGATAGCTGACATCACAAAGCTCTCTGAGCAAGACATTAAGGCGCTGCTTTCATGATACGGTCGATTCAATGGCAGGCACACAGTTAAATGACACGCGCACGTTAGGGACAGGTCGCGACCTATCCCTACGGTGTTTCACATAAAAAAAGCCGGGCAGTAATACCGCCCGGCTTTTTTGTATTCAAGTCAAGCGTATCACCATCACTGCGCTAAAACCTTCCAGACATACGCTTTCACAGCGGTATTCAGAATAATGGGATAACCTTTATTTTGCCAGCGGGGATCGTTAGGGTCAATAGTGGTGTTTGTGGCTACATCCAGCAATCGTGAGCGTTTTAACAACGCTGGATTGCCTTCCCAACTTAAAAAGACAGTACTGCCGACGGGATTGGCGCGGATTTCAAAACGCCAGTTATC
>QVQE01000165.1 GCA_003584865.1 Methylococcales bacterium | reverse complement strand
TCAGACTTCATGGGGGCCAACGGGGTTTTGTGCGGTAGAAGGTATAGACTTAGCGGAATTTCTTGCTCAGGAGGCGACTCGGACATTTACACATTTTGATAATCTGAGTTTTATAGTGGCAAGTGCCAGAAATAGCGGTGGTGATGTATTTGTTGTTTAGTGTTCTTTGATTGTCTATGACTTTATAGGAGTGAAAAAAAGATGAGTCATCATGAGGATATTCAAGAGCATCTGTCCAATGTTATGGGTTTGCTAGCGCGACATAAGTTGGTTGAAGATTTACTGCATCGACAAGACATGCCACGTCATGACTTAGTTGAAACTTTAGTTCATAAGCAAAACAAAGTTGAGTTACAACGGCTACTTGATCAATTTGATCATCGACTGATGGCGCGTATCCTGGAGATTTTGTCTGCGGGTGACCGGAAAATTGTTTGGCGATTAGTCCGTGATGATAGGAAAGAAGATATTCATCGCTTCGTATCTGAGGCTATTCGTCATGATCTTGTTATCGATTCCCGGCATAAAAATCGCACAATCATGATTCGAGTGTTTGATCTTTATGAGGGGCGTTTACGGCAGGTTCCTGTAGAGAGTAAAGAAGATTTAGTGAGTATTAGGCCTATTTGGGTCGATTTAGTCATGCCCGATGATGAGCAACTCGCTTGGGCGAAGGACATTTTTGGTGTTGATCTACCTGATCCAAAAGAGTTGACCGATTTAGAAACAAGTGCGCGTTTTTACCTGGAAGATAACGGAGAAGTGCATTTGCACTCTGATTTTCTTCTTGACCGAAAAGATGAGTCACGAAACGTGGCTGTCGCTTTTATCCTCAATAATGACACCCTGTTTTCCGTGCGAAACAAAGAATTACCGGTCTTTCGTTTACAGCGCTTAAGAGCCAGAGCAGAGTTTGGTTATGTGTCTGAAGCTAAAGATGTCTTATTAGATCTTTATGCGGCTGAGGTCGAATATTCTGCTAATGCCTTAGAAGATGTCTATTTAGAATTGGAAGCGGTTGGGCGGCAAGTCTTTAGTTCCCACATGACCGATGATCAGGCGGCTAATATTCTGGCCGCTATTGCTGAAGAAGAGGATCTCAACGGACGAATTCGTAGAAATGTTTTGGATACCCGGCGGGCGCTGTCTTTTTTGATGAGAGGTAAATTTCTTTCAGAGGCGCAACATAACGATGTCAGAGAGATTTTGCGAGATATTGATTCTTTAGATGGACATACGGCTTTTTTGTTTAACAAGATTAACTTCCAAATGGATGCTACGGTTGGTTTTATTAATGTGAATCAGAATAAAGATCTTAAGAGACTGACAGTGATTAGTGTTGTTTTTATGCCCTTGAACCTATTGGCAGGCATTGGTGGTATGTCTGAATTTACGATGATGACAGAAGGCATTCATTGGTCGTTTGCTTATGGTGGTTTTTCGGTTGCCTTGGTCACGATAGGCTGGATTACTTATGCGGGGTTAAAGTTTTTTGAAAACCGTAAGATAAACAATAAGTCGGCTTCTAATAGACGGGTTGCATGAGACTTTTAACTGTATGGTTGATGTAGCCTATTCAGGTTATGAATACAGTAGTCGTTCCTGAGTACATTCTGATTATTGCCAGTTCGGCACGGATGTTGACCCAGGCGGCAAAAAGAGCCAAGATAAAGTCTTTAGTGATTGATTTATTTGCAGACCTTGATACAGTTTCTTATGCCGAGGATTTTTATCAGGTTCCCGCCTTTACAGTAGACTGTCTAGCGCCGGTGGTTGATGATTTTATTAAGCGTTACGCCATTGAGTATATGGTTTATGGTAGTGGTTTTGAGTATTATCCAGATAGTTTAAGCTATTTAAGTCGTCGCTTAGCCATTTTAGGTAATACCCCGGAGACTTTTGCAAAGGTTCAGGATAAGCAGGTGTTTTTTGCGGCGCTGGATCAGTTATCCATTTCTTACCCAGTCGTTTGTTTTACTGAGCCAGTACCTGATAGGCATTGGTTAGTTAAGCCGCTGTCAGGTCAGGGAGGTGTGGGTATAGGGTATTATACTGAGCAAACGTTCCCCCAATCTGGGGTTTATTGGCAAGAATATCAACCGGGGTGCGCGTCTTCTGTTCTGTTTTTAGCGAATGGAAAACGCGCTCACGTTGTTGGCTTTAATACACAATGGACAACGGCTTTAAATGAGGCTCAAGCCTTTATTTTTTCAGGCATTATGAATGATGCGGAGTTATCGGATACTCAGAGGCATTTGATAACGATTGGGTTACAGAAATTAGTGTCTTTCTTTGGATTGAAAGGACTCAATTCGCTGGATATTATAAGCTCGGGAGATAAGCTTTTCGTGCTTGAAATTAACCCAAGACCCTCGGCTAGTATGCAGTTGTATGACTCTGATTTACTTGTTGCCCATATTAAAGCTAGCCAGAGCGAGTACTGTGATTTTAGCGTAAATCAACATGGCTTTACGGGTTATCAAGTGGTTTATGCGCCGCATGATGTCTTGATACCCGAGGATTTTGTGTGGCCTGATGACTGTATGGATTTACCCAAGTTCGGTGTAACTTGTCGCACAGGTCAGCCTATTTGCAGTATTATTGCGCACCAACAACAAGCACACTCTATTCGAGAGGTGCTTATGACGAAACAACTTAACTTATTAAAAGGGCTTACCTCTTATGGAATATCAAGCGAGCGTTAATCAATTAACTCAGCCTCTAGTCAAGTATTTGATTGATAATAAAGATAAATTACGTCTCAATGTAGACGTGTTAGAGAATGGCTGTACGATCATTGATGCTGGTATCAAAGCACCGGGTGGCCTTGAAGCCGGACGTATTATTGCTGAAATTTGTTTAGGTGGTATGGGCACAGTGACCATTAGTCACAGTGCTTATACGAATAACTGGCCTTTATCAGTCAATGTGCATACCGGTAATCCGGTGTTGGGTTGTTTAGGTAGTCAATATGCAGGTTGGAGTTTATCTCATGAGAAATACTATGCTTTAGGTTCGGGCCCAGCAAGAGCCTTGGCTACTAAAGTAAGAGACGGTAAAGAAGAGCCTGTTGAAGAATTATATAAAGAATTGGTGTATTCAGATTCAGCCGATAGCGCCGCCTTAGTGATTGAAAATGATGCCGTACCCCCCATTGAGATTATTGAAAAAGTAGCGGCGGCATGTAAGCTTGATCCTTCAAAATTAACAATTATTGTGACACCTACCAGTAGTTTAGCGGGTGGGGTGCAAGTGGTTGCCAGAGTGTTAGAAGTGGCGTTGCATAAAGCCCATGCCTTACATTTTCCTTTAGAAAATATTATTGATGGCAGTGGTAGTGCGCCTATATGCCCCCCGCACCCTAATTTTGTTAAAGCGATGGGGCGTACTAATGATGCGATCTTATTTGCCGGTCAAGTGCATTTGTTTGTAAAGGGCAGTGATGAAGATGCTGAAAAATTAGCCAAAGACTTACCCAGTTCAACCTCAAAAGATTACGGTAGACCATTTGCAGAAATCTTTAAGCAATATAACTATGACTTCTTTAAAATTGATGCCATGTTATTTAGTCCTGCCAGTGTGATTGTCACAGCGGTTGACTCCGGTAAAAGCTTTAGAGCTGGTCAGTTAGATAATGCCTTATTAGATCAGTCTTTTGGTTTATAACCCGTTAGCGCAGGCTGCATGGTTAGCGTGAAAGGGCGTATCGCTATAGTTACGGATGATCCGGGCTGGCATGGCAAGCAATTGAAGCTTGCCTTTGCTGAGTTAGGTTATAGCAGTGACTATGTTTCGTTAACAGTCTGTCGTTTTGAAATACAACCCGGTCGTACACCGTTGGTGATTCCCGGTTTTGAAGATGCCTTGCCTGATGGTGTGTTTGTGCGGGGGGTGCCGGGTGGGTCTTTGGAAGAAGTGGTGTTGTATCTGGATTTTTTGCATGCCTTAAAGCGGATGAATATTCCTGTTTACAATAACGGTCATGCGGTAGAGCGCAGTGTTGATAAAGGCATGACCAGTTTCTTATTGCAGAATGAGGGATTACCAACGCCGTTAACGTGGGTATTAAGAGATCGGGATATCGCTCTGAGTATAATTGAAAATGAACTTAAATTAGGTCATTTCGTTATTAGCAAACCGTTGTTTGGTTCTCAAGGCGCAGGCATTCGGCGTCTTGAGAAAAAGACGGATTTAATGTGGTTGACCAGTAGTCAGGGGGTGTATTATTTTCAGCGCTTTGTGCATTGTGCGGGTGAGGGCTTTTCTGATATTCGGGTATTTGTGGTCAATGATCGGGTTGTGGCGGCGATGCGTAGATGTGGTAAGTCTTGGCTTAATAATGTAGCTAGAGGGGCGAGTTGTGAGCGGATTGAGTTAGATTCCGACATGGCGAACTTAGCGATTAAAGCGACTGCCACCTTAGAAATGGATTATGCGGGTGTGGATATTATAAAAGACCAAAACGGACACTATACGGTGATTGAAGTGAATAGTATTCCTGCCTGGAAAGGTTTAGAAAGTGTTTGCGATTTTAGCGTGGCAAAGGTCTTGGCAGAAGATCTTGTTAAGCGGTATATGCAACCATGATGACTTTAGATAAGCCATTAGGTTAGCAAATAAGTAATTTCTACCGGTAGGCGAGTGACATTGAGTAGCCCCAGTTTAACAACGACTTTTATCCCTAATCAGGAAATAACATGTCTGAATCAATCAATGTATTTGTCTCCTATTCGTGGGGAGTAGAAAAAGATACCCAAATTGTCGAGGACTTGGATAGTCTTTGTCAGCAGCGCGGCATCAAACTTATTCGGGATAAGAATACCTTGAAACACGGTGATTTGATTAATCAATTCATGAAGCAGTTGATGGAAGGCGACCATGTCATCACGGTCTTCAGTAAACCTTATTTTGAGTCAAAGTGGTGTATGCATGAGTTGTTACACATTTATCGGCGAGGAGATTTTGAGAAACGTACACATCCGGTTATTGCCGATGATTGCGATTTGAAGGATGAAGACTACCGGTTAAAACTGGTCGATTTTTGGCGCGAGCGTTTTGAACTAACACAGGATAAACTTAAAAAATATGATACCTTAACGGTACAGAGTGAGTATAGGCATGTCGAACTGTATAGGGATATTTATCAGAACATCAACAAATTAGTGGACTTTGCAGCAGGTAGGTTAACGACTCCGCTGGCAGAATTAAAGAAACAAAACTATACCCAATTGCTTGATCGCATAAAACCAGTATCCCAGTCATCTTCCGGCAAAACAGAAACTCAGGACAAGGACAAGGTTGCCTCTGCGATTCAACTAGATCAAGATTTTCTGAAAGAAGTACAGGCCAGCCTCGGAAGTCTAAAACAAAGCTCAAAGTTGTACCACGACAAGTTAGTTAAACAATGTGCTGTCCCTCTGAAAGAAGCAAACGATTTGCCAGGTTATTTGATTAAACAATGTTTAGAAGGTCACTTTGCTAAAATTGTACGTAACATGGAAACTACTTTCGTAAGCTGCTTGAAAGAGTTGGATGCAAACAACAGTTGGGAAATAAATGCAGTGCTTCAAGCAGCAGAGGATTTAATTTCAAAATTGGTGTTATTCAATGTTAAGAATGAATGGATAGAAGAGTATTACTCTAAATCCGCTCTTGCTATCGAACCAAAGTACATGCTGCCAGATTTGAATTTAATTGCCGTTGAAGTAGTGGCTTCCCGCCAGACACAAACTATCCCTCGATTTCAGGCATCAGGTAAAGGAATGCGGGATATTAATATAGACAAAGTGTTTACTTTGGAAATAGGCATCAAGCATGGCATTGATACCTATTTAAAATTATTACACTCAAGTCTATTAGGAAACCAGTTTAATGATGGTATGGATAGAAATGAACTAATCCAGGATATTAAAGACACTATAGCGTATCGAAAGGAACATACAGATATTGCCTTAAGGAAACGATACTTTATTCTTATTCCTAGCGATGAGTCGGCGCCTTTAGCCAATAAGGAGCTTCAACTTGAATTAGCACGACTTCTTGCCCCGGAATTAGAATGGATTACCTTAAAAACGGGAACTCGTGAACAGGTGTTTTTAATTACGGATGGAGAACTCAAGACTGCAATACGCGAATTTTTTACAACATTAGCCAATTTCAATCCTAAAAACTCTGTGCGCACATGAATAATCAAATTCAGGAAAAACTTAATCAGGACATCGCTCGCCTGGACAAGCTCACCAATTTGCCGCTACCCCCACACGGCTCTTGGCCGGAGTCCGTTCATCAATTCGATGAAGATAGTATCAATGCGCTTAAAACCGCGCTTGCCGCACAACGGCCTTTGTTGTTGCGGGGCGACCCCGGCACTGGAAAAAGTCAATTAGCGCGAGCGGCGGCGATTGCCCTCAAGCGTTTATTTGTTTATGACGTTGTTAATGCGCACACCGAAAGCCAGGATTTGTTATGGCGCTTTGATGCCGTTGCCCGTTTGGCGGAAGCTCAATCCTTGCAAGGCCAGCAATGTACTCCTGAACAACGCCAAGCAGTATTGGATAGCAAACGTTACATCTCGCCCGGCCCGTTATGGTGGGCTTTGTGTTGGCAATCGGCAGACGACGTTTACAAAAAAAGCCAATACCAACTGAATTCGCCGGAAAAGCCAGAGGGTTGGCAACAAGCCAATGGCAGTGTGTTACTGATCGATGAAATCGACAAAGCCAATGCCGAACTACCCAACGGCCTGTTGGAAATTTTGGGGAACAATGCGGTTAGCATCCCGTGGCTTAAAACCACCATCGGGGGCAAAGAGAGTATTCCACCCTTGGTGATTATCACCACGAACGAAGAGCGCGAACTACCCCCAGCCTTTGTGCGCAGGTGTTTAGTGCTAAATCTTGAATTACCGACCGATGAGGCTGAGTTTCTGCAAATAATGGTAGGGCGTGGCAAATTGCATTATGGAACACAATGCTCCCTCAAAATTCGTGCAAAAGCCGCTTGGCAATTATTGACTGATCGCCGCGTAGGCGGCGACAAAGGCATCAGCAACCTGCCGGGGCAGGCCGAATACCTGGACATGCTGCGTGCCCTGGCGATGCTGGGTAAGGATGAAGCTGAACAAGACGTAATGCTGGAAAAAATCGCCCAATTTACTTTCCGCAAATATCCGAAGGCGTATGGCCGATAAGCCACACGCTGCCACGGTATACCGTGCTGATCTACTTTGGGGTTTTAATGCCATAGCTGATGAGCAGCATAGCCGGTTAGCCGCTTTTTTGGGGTTTGAAGAAGATCAACCGCCAAGACCAAAAGCGGAACAGAAGTTGCCCAGAGAATTGTCCGAACCCGACACAGAAATTGTTCTGTCTCCAGCGCCAGCAGGTAATCCGCCAGCCAAGTCGCAAACCTTGTCCTACTACCGCATCGTAGATCGGCAAATAAATGCTGAAAATAACGCAACAGCCGAAGACAAATTGGCGCTCCCGGATTGGTTTATCGAGGCAAAACCGACTTACTTTGCAGAAACTCAAACGCGCATACCGCAACTACACCGAATCCAGCCGGAATACCCGCCGTTGGTTCCTTGGCCTAGACTGTGGCCGTTATTACAGCGCGTACTGGGGGCCGATGTGCCCGGCACTAAGCCGGATTTAAACAAACTGGTTAAACAAGTATCTCAGGGCGAACAGATTTACCGTATCCCCAAAACAACCCGTTACACCTGGTCGCCAATAGCCAGACTTTTAATTGATATCAACGACAGTAATTTTCCTTACCGTCAGGATTTCATCCGGCTGGAACAGCAACTAACCGCCTGGCGTGGTGCAGAGGGTCTTGAAATACACTATATCTACGATCAGCCGGGCGGAACCATCGCCCGTTATGACAGCGGTCATGAAAACCTGGAACCGTGGCGATCGCCTGCCCAGGACACGCCGTTGCTGATAGTGAGCGATCTGGGCATGCACAGCCAATCGCGGCGCAGTTTATATCAATGGCTGGTGTTCGGGCAAAAACTGAATTTACAAGGGTTAAGAGCCACCGTATTGATGCCGGTTGCAGAGCGTCAGTTAGATAAACGCTTGCTGCGCTATTTTAATTGCATCATCTGGGATGACAATAGCCGCCTGAAACCCGTCCAGGGCGACGAACAACCCGAACAGAACCCAACTGATCACACGATCAGATTAGAGCACCTACTGGCGTTGTTATTTCCTGCCTTGCGAGTGGAGCTGGGGCTATTACGCTCCATACGACAACTGTTGCCTGCCAGGCTATATGATGTGGGGCATGAAGTCGATGTCTGGAGTCATGCGGCGGTTAATCGGGCGGGCGATGAATGGGGCTGGCAAGCGGCCAGTCGCGAGCAATATCAGCAAGAGTTCGTAGAGCAATTTGAGGAATTATCTATTGATGATCAACAACAATTGATAGAGCAATTGGGACGCTATCATGCCCGCCTGCCGGATGAACTGTACTTTGAAGCGATGTACGAACTCATTTGTCTTGATGTGCCGGTGCCGGAACAGGTAAAAACTGCCACCCTGGACTTTATGTCCATGCTGGTAAAAACCTATCAGGTACACTCGGAACATCAGGGAATGGAATTATGGGTTAAGCGCTATCTGGCCCGTCATGATCATCCGGCATTGCGTAATGAACATCAGATGGCTTTCATGGCGATTGAAAGACAGCGCAGACATCAGCGAGATCAGCTGCCGATTGAATGGCCTGAGGATATTGATCTGAAAAAAGTATTACCGTTTATGGACCAACGGGGTACTCAGCTCTTCTACTTTCTGCGTCAAAAGGGTATAGAACTGGAATTAATTTCTGAACGGCAAGCGCAGATCCAAAAGAATGATTGGGGCAATCAGGCCGTTAAACTACTTAGATTGATCGCATTAACTAATAACCTTATTCTTCGTCACCCTGATATAAACGATAGGCAACAACAATTTACTATTAATCTTGAAACGGACTTGCCTTACCGGTTTACCTTAACTCTCGGAAAGCATCAGCTGGAAATTGGCGAGGAAAGCTTTACAGTTGAAGTTCAATCCGCAGGTGATAAACCGGATTGGATACATTCGCAAGGTATGGGCAGTGATGAACAGTTTATTGAAACCTGTAGCCGTGAGGGCACTATATACCGCTGGTACTGGCATTCTCCAGAAATTGGCGGACAATTCACTAACGAATCTCTCAATAGCTCGAACGCCTTCAAACCAGATAAAGGGTATACGTGCCCAGGCTTTTGGTACTATCTGTCGCCGGATGACAGTGCCGGTCTTACCCCTGACTGGGCAGATACTGTCATTCGCGACCAGTACGGACTTTGCGCAGACGTTAAAATTGCCGGTGTCATGCAACGTTTTCGCTGGATACCCCCCGGCAGCTTTATGATGGGATCACCTGAACAAGAAAAGGGTCGTTACGGTGGCGAAACCTCCCATCAGGTGAACCTCAGTCAAGGCTATTGGCTGGCGGATACCGCCTGCACCCAGGCTTTATGGCAAGCCGTTATGCATAATAACCCCAGCCATTTTAAAGGTGAAAACCGGCCTGTTGACAGTGTTAGTTGGAACGGTGTGCAGCAGTTTCTAAGAACACTTAATCAACAACAGACCAGATTGAATCTCCGTCTGCCCAGTGAAGCCGAATGGGAATATGCCTGCCGGGCCGGAACCTCTGATTCCTTTAATTTCGAAGGTGAATTGTCCTTGGCCAGGGTTAATTACCGGGGCACATGGGATGACTACCAAAAATGGGGTGAAGGCGCATTAGAGCAAACGGCAGAAGTTAAAAAGTATCCAGCCAATGCTTGGGGTTTATATGAAATGCATGGCAATGTTTTAGAATGGTGTCAGGATTGTTATGGTGACTACCCAGTGGAGTCGATAACTGACCCCACAGAACCTGACACAGGCGCTTTTCGCGTTTTGCGTGGCGGCTCGTGTTTCTACGACGGCAGGGACTGCCGTTCTGCCCTCCGTCACTACTACTCGCCCGGTAACGCTGACGACGATATCGGTTTCCGTCTTGCCCGAGGTCATCAGTCCGGCCAGACCCGTTCAGGAGCAGGCCAGCAGCCGGATGGGACACACGCGGCGGTAGCGCGTGGGACACAGCCGGGGGATGGTCTGCTGGATGCTGAAGCGACACAGCAAGAGACTAAAATCAACTCAAATAAGACGAAAAGCATGATTGATCGTGTTAAGAACCTATTGAAAAAATGAAATATAAATTCTTTGCCATTCCGGCCCGTAATCCCGAGCTTGCCGAAGCCGCGCTCAATGCATTTTGCAGTCAGGCTTGGAAAGTCTTGGGAGAATAGATATAGATAATGCGTAAACACAGCATTTATCCCAAAGAATTTCCTGAATCCTGGGCGTCTGATTGGGGCGAAGACCCTTTTGGTTTGTGGATGGCGTTTACTTACAAAGGCGTACGGCAAATTTTTCGCTGGATAGAGCCGGGTACATTTGAAATGGGTTCGCCTAGAGATGAACCGGAGCGCTGGGAAAATGAAATTCAACACACTGTCACCCTGACCCAGGGTTATTGGTTGGCCGATAGCGCCGTCACTCAAGCCTTGTGGCAAGCAGTGATGAATGAAAATCCCAGCAAATTCAAAGGTGCTTACCGCCCTGTGGATACAGTCAGCTGGAATACTGTTCAGGTATTTATAGGCAAAATGAACAGCATGAAACCGGAATTGAACCTGTGTTTGCCGACCGAAGCCCAGTGGGAATATGCCTGTCGTGCCGGAACCCAAACCCCATTTTCATTTGGAGTGCAAATTGATTCAGGGTTAGTAAATTTTGACGGTACAAAGCCCTACAACAACGGTAAGCCCAGTCATTACCGGCGAGAAACTGTGGACGTTAAATCCTTACCTCCAAATGCTTGGGGTTTGTACGAAATGCATGGCAATGTTAGGGAATGGTGTCAGGACTGGTATGGTGATTATTCGGTGCAATCAATTACTGATCCCAAAGGATCTGATACAGGCGATAATCGCGTTTTGCGTGGCGGCTCGTGGATCTACGACGGCAGGTACTGCCGTTCTGCCAACCGTAACTACTACTCGCCCGTTATCGCTCCCTACGATTTCGGTTTCCGTCTTGCCCGAGGTCATTGAGTCAGTCAGTCCCGTTCAGTAGCAGACCAGCAGCCGGGTCGGACACACGCGGCGGTAGCGCGTGGGGCAAAGCCGGGGGATGGGTTGCGGGTGAATTGGGTTATATTTACTAGGGTAAGGCGGGTAGTAGACCAACAAACTCTAGGGAATTATTGTAAAATAGTAGACTCAATAACAATTTAAGAGACCCTCCTACTAAGCTGTCGCTTTTGGAGCGAACTTATAAAAATTTAATCGCTGCAATCACAATGCCGTCGACGGTTAGTGTTGCTGCAAATGACCAAATCATACTTTCCCAGTTAGGGCTGTGAGGGCTTTTTAACTATTCATCTATTTAACTATTTGCTTTTCCCGCGTAGTAGGGGTTTTGTGATTTTGGTTTTATCATAGCCTAGATTTCAAAAGTCTTCGCTAATTAGGGTAATAACCATCAGCAAATGAGTTACGAAGTGCCCTACAATAGGGAGCAAATCACTTGCTTTGTCGACCTATTAAAAAATAAACTGCCAGAGCACCGAAATAATCGTGGTAAACGATTGTGTGTGACTTACCAATCTAAGCTGATGTAAAAACTGTCCAAATACATCGGCTTTAATACCATACCCTAATGTTGCAGAATATATTCAGCCCGTATTTTACCTTAAAAGAAGGTTTTAACGACAATCGACATAACACCGGCTAATAATACACCCAGCATCCATCTATTAAGTTTAAGTTCGCCATCAATGCGTTCAAAGCGAATGTTCATGTCTGCTTTAATTTCATTTTTAACTTCAGTCAGATCGTGTTTCCTTACTAACCCATCCTGTGTTTCAACTATCACACGAATAACTGTTTCTGATTGTTTTTGATCAAATCCCGCCGTTTTAAGCTTATCGACTAACTCAAGCATATCAAAAGTAATAGTTGCCATAATCATCGCCTTGTTTAATAAAGTTATTACCTTATCATACCTCATAAAGTAAAAGTATAAATACTACAAGCAGAGGCTTTTGGATTATTGGGTTTAATTTAGAAACATTAACTGGTAACTACTATCAAATTAGAATCCCAAAAAATAAAAATAAAAATAGGCCGACTTTAATGGCTATTTAAAAATAAATCAGATAGTTGTATCTATTCTTTAATTAAAGGACTATTGTTTAGCTGTGACAACCCTTCCATTAACCAAGGAAAGATAATGAAAACGATTATAGCACTGTTAGACTTTGTAACCATTCCGATCAAAACCAAACCGACATACTTTAAGAATGTCATCACCCACCTAACCAACAACCCCGTCTATACGACCCCAGACATTCCTTTAGAGACTCTTCAGTTAGCCGTTGATAATCTTGAGCTTGCCATACTGGCCGCAGCAGATGGTAGTCGTCCCGCCGTATCTGCCATGCATGACAGTGCTGATGCCGCTACATTACTTTTTAAAAACACAGTCGGTTATGTTAATACTCGATGTTCAAGTTTTTAAGAATTGGAAAATAGCACTAAACCTTGTAAGATAATTCGTGTAAACTTCCACGTATTTCAGCACAACGTTGATGTACGAACCCGCTATCTTTATCAAAACGTTTGTCACTGATCTGGATGCAGCACTGGCAAAGCTAAAACCCAATGCGAAATTGACCCAACTCCAGAGGATGTGGCTGGCATTTTGTTTGATGGGAATATTGCTGACCAATTCGG
>QVQE01000182.1 GCA_003584865.1 Methylococcales bacterium | reverse complement strand
AACACGCAAGGAATCACCAATCACGCCCCCGATTGCCAAACGAGGATCGACATCTTCTAATAATGTCAGATTCTTTTGTTGAAAGCGCTCGCTCATCATACCATGTACCTGATTGACCAGAGTAACGACGTTAAATGGCGTTGCTTCCAGTTGAAGTTGATCTGCCTCAATCTTGGACAAGTCAAGAATATCATTAATGATGTTTAGCAAATGCTTAGCTGAAAGACTGATCTTATCAAGCTTGTGCCGTTGATCAGGCTCTATCAAATCAAGCGCCAGTGAATGGCTAAAACCAAGAATAGCATTCATCGGGGTACGAATTTCGTGGCTCATATTAGCCAGGAAACTGCTTTTTGCCCGATTAGCCATTTCGGCCGCTTCTTTGGCATCCTTTAATTCGAGTTCAAACAGTTTGCGTGCTGTTAAATCGGTATGAGTACCTATTATGCGAGCTGCGTTACCTTTTTCATCCCGCTTAACCACCTTCACACGGCTTAAAATCCATTTGTAGGTACCCTCTTTGGCACGCATACGAAATTCAAACTCATCATTTTCATCCTGTTCCAGTATCCGTGTTATTTCGGTTAGCGCGTATTCCTTGTCTTCTGGATGAAGCAAATCCAGCCATATATCGAATGCAAAATTCGGAAACTCATTGGCTTTGTAGCCCAACATGGTTAAGTAAGCACTATTGATGTAACAGTCGTTGGTGATAGTATCCCAGTCAAAAACGCCATCATTAGTAGCCTCCATGGCATAGCTGAGGCGTTCTTTACCCATTTTTAGTTGTTCAAGTGTTTTAGCCAGTTCTTCAGTGCGCTCTTCAACCAATTGTTCGAGCCGATGTCGATAGGTCGTCAGCTCTTCTGTCTGACGTTTCTTTTCGGTAATATCTTCCTTGATTGAAACGTAATGCGTCACGATGCCTTGGTCATTACGGAGCGGATAAATTTGGGTATACTCTATGTACTCTGTGCCGTCTTTACGATGATTGATAAGTTCTCCTTCCCAACTTTCCCCACGGGACAACTGTGCCCACAATGCGTTATAAAATGATCGTGGTGTTTTCTTTGATTGCAGAATGCGAGGATTTTGACCTAATACCTCTTCCGGAGTATAACCGGTTGTTTCTGTAAAGCGCTGATTGACATATTCAATTTCAGCAGCAGGATTGGTGATCATAATGCTGTTGGAGCTTTGCTCTACAGACAGTGACAATTTATTGAGATTGTCTCTCAATAGTTTTTGTGGGGTGATATCATAACAAAAACCAATATATCCAAGAAACTGACCCTGACTGTCGTAACGCGGGTTACCCTCGTCCAGAATCCAGCGATAAGAGCCATCATTATACCGTAAGCGGTATTCCATACTAAATACCTGACGCTTATCAAAAGCGGTTACATAGATAGCCAAGCAGTCATCAAAATCCTCTGGGTGTACACCTTCCGCCCAACCATTGCCAAACTCCTGCTCCAGGGTTCGTCCGGTAAAGTTAAGCCAGGGCTCGTTAAAATAGTTGCAAAGCTTATTAACGTCTGAAGTCCATATCAGCGCGGTTCCACCGTTGGCCAACGTACGAAAGTGTTGCTCACTCTCCTTAAGGTTCTCTATTGATTGGTTTAAGAACCGCTCACGATTAACTAACCATCTAATTAGATGCCAACCAAATAAACCTAAGACTAAAGAATAAGCAGCAAACGTCCAAATGGTATTTGCCCAGACAATAGGATGATAAGCATAAATGGGGTAATCCACGTTAAAATCCAGCCAATGCAGACTGGCCGCAATACCGACGACTACGATGGAAAAAACATTGCCCCCGATGAACCACCAAGCCCGATGATCACCCAAAAACAGCACGGCAATGAAGGCAAGCGACACTGTAAATGTACCGGTTGACCCTAGGGGGCCTAACTGGATTAACCCGGCAATGGAAGTCACCCACAGTAAAAACAGCAAACTAAAGATGCGTATTGAATAAGTCAGTTGGCGGTGACTAAACCACAAAATCCAAATTAAGGCGGACAACATGAGATGCAATCCCATCAAGGGTTTCCAGCCAATAACCAGTGTTCTAAATAGTGAAAGAATGACACTGGGTATACTAATGAAGCCTATCCACAGGATAATATCGTTAAGTAACTGACTTTTTAAAGAGTCAAGGCTTTCGATGTTGTATTTCATCTGTCTATACCTATTGGGTTCATTGATGTTACGCAGCCCACCCTGAAAAAGTGCATTGCACCTAACTATCTAAAATATCTCTTCCTTACGTGGCTTATTTTAACACACTAGTCCATTTCAACGGTCATAATCCGATAGCCATAGTCTTGCGTATAGTGCTTTTTTGGAAACTTATGTATACCAAAAATCGGATAACTGCAATACTTTCAGTCTGCTAAAAACGTAAGTCCTTTAACAGTCGTTGGGTATTAATCACCGGTAGAGGTTTTTATAGATAGAATCAACATAAAATCAACTTCAATCTCAAGTTCTGAAAGATTGCTTAGTGTAGCTTGAACCCCCACTCCAGCACTCCAGCCAAAAGGTGTCATTTGTAGAAGCGCCCTTCTTTGTTCGGCATTCGGGGTTATTTTGTAACTGATTCGTTGGCGAGTTACTGGTTCAAAGCCTTCGGGGATTATAATTTCTTCGGTATGCTCTTTGACATCTTTATAGATAAATTCTTTTAATTGCCAAAGATGACGAGGCCCAGGGGTGACGGTGAGTAAGTGACCAGACGACTTTAATAGGCGGTTTATTTCTTGGGCATCAGAGGGTGCGAATACACGCAGCACCATGTCAAAGTAAGCGTCGCCAAAAGGAAGTCTGGACGAACTAGCCACAACAAAGTGTGCGGACGGTTGTTTTTTGGCGGCTGCGGCAATAGCGATTTTAGCAATATCATTACCGTGTAGACTCATTTGTTGGCTACGCTCACAATAACGCTCAAGGTATCGGCTGTAATAGCCTTCACCACAACCCAAATCAAGTAATCTATAAGTGTTATTGTGCGGCGCATGAGTTATGTTGATTATCATTACTAAGGCTTTAGCAAGAGGCTCATAAAAGCCAGCCTCTAAAAACAAGCGTCTGGCAGTGATCAT
The DNA here is from genome assembly GCA_003584865.1 of Methylococcales bacterium. Classification (GTDB taxonomy): domain Bacteria; phylum Pseudomonadota; class Gammaproteobacteria; order Methylococcales; family Methylomonadaceae; genus Methylobacter_C. Next base: position 9,900 of record QVQE01000182.1, on the reverse strand, counting down.
CTGTTTACTGTCACCCGGTTCTTTAGAATGTTTAAATTGAACGGGGAAAAGATTTAAGTATCCTTCTTTGGCGCAATCAAAGCGGTGATGGTTTGGGCAGACATGGTTTTTTTCGGATACGTCTAGCTGTAAAGGTTGATTACATAGCGGACATAAGTAGTGAGGGTCTGGGTTTTTCAAGTGTTCTGGCTCGGTTAATATCGGTTAAGATTAAGAATAATTTAGACTGTAGAAAGATAATAGCGGCCATTTTAACAAATTGCCGTATATTAATAACCTTAATAGCGTTTTCATCAATAGACTAGTGACCTACTATTTTGGTATAGTTACCCCGTTTATAAAGCTTCGACGCATCCGTTTTTTAATTTTTCAAATCATTACTCTGGAGATACTCAATGTCAATTAAAGTTGCAATCAATGGTTATGGTCGTATTGGACGTAATATCGTTCGTGCATTATACGAATCAGGTCGTACTAATGAAATTCAAATCGTTGCAATTAATGACTTAGGTGACAGCAATACCAATGCTCACTTAACACAATACGATTCAGTGCATGGTAAGTTTCCATTTGAAGTGGTTGTTGATGGCGATTATATCGTTATCAATGGTGATAGAATTAGAGTGTTCTCTGAAAGAGATCCTTCAAAATTACCTTGGGCAGATTTAGGTGTAGACGTTGTTCATGAATGTACTGGTTTCTTTACCAGCAAAGCGAAAGCATCTGCCCATATTACTGCTGGCGCAAAAAAAGTGATTATCTCAGCACCCGGTGGTAACGATGTTGATGCCACTATCGTATTTGGTGTTAACCATGATATTTTAAAAGCGTCAGATACTGTTATCTCAAATGCTTCCTGTACCACTAACTGTTTAGCGCCTATTGTTAAGCCGTTAAATGATGCTATTGGTATTGAAAGCGGTTTAATGACCACTATTCATTCGTACACCAATGACCAAGTCTTAACAGACGTGTATCACAGTGATTTACGTCGTGCCCGTTCTGCGACTCAATCTATGATTCCTACTAAAACAGGTGCGGCTGCAGCGGTAGGTTTAGTCTTACCTGAATTAGCGGGTAAATTAGATGGTTTCGCGATGCGCGTTCCTACCATCAACGTTTCAGTTGTTGATTTAACTTTCCAGGCATCAAGAGATACGACTAAAGCAGAAATTGATGAGATTTTAACCGGTGCTTCTCAAGGTGCTTTAAAAGGTATCCTGGATATCAATGAAAGACCTTTAGTTTCTATCGATTTTAACCATAACCCAGCTTCATCGATTTATGAATCACCTTTAACTAAAGTTATCGGTGGTCGTTTAGTTAAGGTTCTGTCTTGGTACGATAATGAATGGGGTTTCTCAAATCGTATGCTTGATACCACGATTGCTTTAGTTAACGCAAAATAACGGATTTAATTAATGTTAAGAAGAACCAAAATTTTAGCCACACTCGGCCCTGCAACAGATAAACCTGGCGTTCTCGAAGGTTTATTCAGAGCGGGTATTGACGTTGTCCGGATGAACTTTTCTCATGGTTCTGCTCAAGATCACATTGATAGAGCCAATTTAATTCGGGAATTAAGTAAGAAAACCGGTAGACGGGTTGGTATTCTCGCTGATTTACAAGGCCCTAAAATCCGTATTGCTCGTTTTAAAGATACGAAAGTATATTTAAATGAAGGTCAGGACTTTGCCTTAGACATCAATTTTGATCCTACGTTGGGTGACAATACTCAAGTCGGTATTACTTATGAACCCTTGGCATTAGAAGTGGTGCCAGGCAGTCGTTTATTGCTTGACGACGGTCGTATTGTTTTAGACGTGGTCAACGTGGTTGATATGCGCGTTAACTGTACCGTTGTTGTGGGAGGCGCTTTATCTAATAACAAGGGTATCAATTTGTTAGGTGGTGGTCTTTCTGCTGCGGCGTTAACAGATAAGGACAAAGAAGATATTAAAACAGTCGCACTGATGCAATGTGACTATGTGGCAATTTCTTTTCCTCGTTGTGCGGAAGACTTACATGAGGCGCGGCGTTTATTAGAAGCAGAAGGTTGTTATGCCGGTATTGTTTCTAAAATTGAACGGGCTGAAGCGATTGTGCCTGACGTAATGGATGAAATCATTTTAGCGTCTGATGCGGTCATGGTAGCGCGTGGTGATCTGGGTGTTGAGATTGGCGACGCTAACTTACCTGCGGTACAGAAGCAATTGATTAAGCGAGCAAGAGAGCTTAATCGTGTGGCTATTACCGCGACACAAATGATGGAGTCCATGATTGAAAATCCGATTCCAACCCGTGCGGAAGTATTTGATGTAGCCAACGCGGTTTATGATGGGACGGATGCAATCATGTTATCTGCAGAAACCGCATCGGGTAACTATCCGATTAAAGCGGTAGAAGCCATGGATCGTATTTGTCTGGAAGCTGAAAAACAGGCGATTGTAACTAAATCAGATCATCGTATCAGCGATCAGTTTGAGCGTATCGACGAAGCAATTGCAATGTCTGCGATGTACTTGGCTAACCATAACAAAATTAAAGGTATCGTTAGTTTAACGGAGTCGGGTTCAACGCCATTGTGGATGTCTCGAATTAGCTCGGGTATTCCTATCTTTGCGTTTAGCAGTCAAGAAAAAACCTTAGGTAAAGTCACACTTTATCGCGGTGTTTTCCCTATGCACCATGAGCTTGATGGTAACAATGATCATGCTGAAGTTAATCGCAGTATTGTTGCAAAATTAAGAAGATGGCACAAAGCTAAAGACGGTGATAAGTTTATTATCACTAAAGGCGATTTGACCGGTGTCGAAGGCGGCACTAATGCATTAAAAGTGATTGTCATTGGACAAGGCTTAACGCCCTAGGCTTTATATAAATGACCCTGTACTCACGTGTTTATCGTATGAGTACAGGGTCATTTTATTTCATAGCACATCCAATTTAGCATAGGCTAGCATGAGCCATTTAACGCCTACCTGCTTAAAGTTAATCTGGACTCTTTCCTGGGCGCCAGAGCCTTCTATTTGTAACACAATACCCTCCCCAAACTTATCATGATGGACTCTTTGTCCGGCTTTATAACTACCTGTGCTTGTTGAGATTGGCGTTTTAGGTTGGCTGTTGGCGACAGGACGACTGACAGTTGCACGTAGTCTGACTTCCTGTATGAGTTCGGCAGGAATCTCCCGGAGAAATCGTGAGGGCCTGGGATAGCTTTCCCTGCCATATAAACGTCTGGATTCGGCATAGGTTAAATACAGTTGTTTCATCGCTCGGGTCATGCCAACATAACACAGTCTTCTTTCTTCTTCCAGGCGAGCGACATCATCGACGGATTGTTGCGAGGGAAATAAGCCTTCTTCCATACCCACCAGAAATACGAGTTTAAACTCTAAGCCTTTGGCGGAATGAATCGTCATGAGTTGTACGCAATCTTCAAAGTCATCGCCCTGGCTATCACCTGATTCTAAGGCTGCGTGGGTTAGAAAGAGATCAAGTTCACTCATACCCTCTTCGTTTTCCTGATCAAAATTAAAGAGTCGGGCGGCATTGACTAGCTCTTCAAGGTTTTCTACTTTCTCTTCACCCTTGTCCATTTTTTCTTTTTGATACAGTTCCATGAGTCTGGTTTTTTCAACGACTCGTTTAACTTTCTCATAAAGCTCCAGGTCTACGGTTTCAACTGACAGGGCTTTGATGAGTTCCAGGAAACCAATGAGGGCATTGGTTGCACGCGCTGACATCGTCCTTTGATTGATCAATACGATAGCGGCTGCCCATAAAGAAAGGCTTTGATCACGCGCTATCTCACGAATATCATCAATGGCTTTAGCGCCGATGCCACGAGTCGGGGTATTAATCACCCGTTCAAATGAGGCATCATCATCACGATTAGACATCAGTCGTAAGTAAGCCAGGGCATTTTTAATTTCTGCCCGATCAAAGAAGCGTAACCCGCCATAAACCCGGTACGGGGTGGCGGTCGCCATCAGCTTTTCTTCAAACTGACGTGATTGGGCATTGGAGCGGTATAAAATAGCGGTATCACTGCGTAAACCGCCGTTATTCACCCAGGTTCTTATGCGTTCAACGACAAAATAAGCTTCGTCCTGTTCGTTAAAGGCGGCGTATAAGGAGCAAGGTTCGCCCTCACCGGCATCAGTCCATAACTCTTTACCCATGCGTCCTGTGTTATTGGCAATAATTTTATTAGCCACTTTAAGAATGGTGCCGGTTGAACGATAGTTTTGTTCTAATTTAATGACTTGATGATTAGGGTAGTGCTTTTGAAAGTTATAGATGTTTTCAATCTTTGCACCTCGCCAGCCGTAAATAGATTGATCATCATCACCGACCACAAAGAGATTATCTTTACCGTCTGTCAGTAGTCTTAACCAAGCATACTGAATAGTATTGGTGTCTTGAAATTCATCAACATGAATGTGTCTAAAGCGTGCTTGATAGAATTCAAGCAGGTCGGGATTATCACGTAATAATTCGTGCCCACGTAACAGCAGCTCGGCAAAATCAACTAAACCTGAGCGAGTACAGAGCTCTTCATACGCTTTGTAGACTAACAGCATTTGCCGTTGATGCAAGTCGTTTGTTTCAAGCATGTGCTTGGCGCGAATGCCTTCATCTTTTTGAGCATTGATAAACCATTGAACTTCTCGTGGCGGCCATTTTGAGTCATCAAAGTTAAGCGAGTTTAACAACCGCTTAATGACTCTTAACTGGTCACCAGAATCCATGACTTGAAAGGTTTCGGGTAATTTGGCTTGTGCCGCATGACGTCTGAGTAAGCGATGCGCTATACCATGAAAAGTGCCTATCCATAAGTTATGAGTGGGAATATTGAGTAAGCTCTCAATTCTAGCCTTCATCTCTTTAGCCGCTTTATTGGTAAAGGTTACGGCCATGATGCTATGCGCATGACTACCCCCTACCTGAATTTGCCAGGCAATACGATGAACCAAAACACGGGTCTTACCGCTACCGGCTCCGGCTAAAATTAACATGGCCTGTGAAGGTGCGGTAACCGCTTGACGCTGCGCATCATTTAAAGAATCTATTATTGAAGTAACATCCATTATCTTTTTATCGCTTGCACATTTTGTAGAGCTGTGTATATTATTTCATATTCTGTAACGCTGAAATGTTTCATTGCGTTGCCAAGATAATAACAATTACACAGAGAAGGGGATTAAGATGAGTTTTGATTATAAACGTATGGTTAAATTTGAACACAATATAGGCGATCAAGAAAAGAAATACCGCTTGTATGGCGGTGCTGCGTTACTTGCTGTTTCAATTTTTACTGCGTCAATTGCTTTATTATTGATAGGTATGGTACTCGTCGGAACAGGCTTTTCTGGCTGGTGCCCTGCGTACTCAGGACTTAATAAAAACACGGCTGCAACCCCTGATTCAACTGAAGGTTAATACAAAGGCGCAAGGTTAACTTATTTTCCTTGCGCCAATCTTTTTGTATTTCTTTAGTCTTCTTTCCTAAATTCACCTTCCAAGGCATTATTCTCGGCTTTTTTAGTTTGCTGAAACGCACCACTATCCTGGATGATACGGTTTTCTATAATATATTGAGCGATTCTTTTACGTAAAGGTGTAATCAAACAAGCTAAGCCCAAAATATCAGTCAGAAATCCCGGTGTTAATAGTAATACACCGCCCAGTAAGATGATGGGGCCTTCAATTATTTCATAAGCCGGTATTTGGCCTTGTGCCAGGTTTTCCTGAAAACGACGGAAGGTTGCAAAGCCCTGTTGTTTTAATAGTCAAGACCCTAATACTGCCGTAAAGACTACTAAAAAAATCGTGGGAAAAGCGCCCAGTATACTGCCTACCTGAAGTAGTAGATAGATTTCTGCGAAGGGAATAATTAAAACTATTAGGAACAGTATTTGGAAAGCTTTCATTGACACGCTCTTATACGTTTGTTAACGGTGAGTCACCGCGAATGGGCTATTTAGACTTTTGTTTTATAAATCTAAGTTTATCTTCACAATATAAAGGCAAATGATATAAATTTCTAGGATAATATGCAGACTTGCTTATTATTCATCAGTAAAATTAGATTGATTCATGCCATTTTTAAAAATAATTTTTGTCTTTATAGTCACGTTTCTAGTGAGTTCGACAGGCGGTTATGCCGAAGAAACCCAGTTAAGATCCGAGCCATCATTGACGGTGCTTGCTAGTGCTAATCCATTAGCCGGTTTGATAGATAGTCTTCCAACGTTTAAACAGAATGCCAGTGAAGAACCTTTATTGCCAGCGGAGCAAGCTTTTCAATTTTTTGCTGAAGTTAAGGACGCCAACACAGTGCATGTTAATTGGGTGATCGCAAAGGGTTATTATCTGTATCGCGAGAAAATTAAACTGGAATTGATTAATTCTCAGGGTATTCAACTCGGTACTTATACAATGCCCCGAGGAACTACAAAGCAAGATGAAGCCTTTGGTACCGTAGAGATTTTTCATGATGAACTTGCTTTTGATGTGCCGCTTAATCATCTGGGTGACTCAGCAGCCATTACATTGAAGGCCAAATATCAAGGCTGTGCTGAGCGTGGTGTTTGTTATCCACCTATGAATAAAACGATTAGTCTGGAGTTGCCGTCGGGACAAAAATCGATGCAGGACGGTGTGACATCGACTCCTGTCTCTGAGCTATCTGAGCAAGACCAAATTGTGCAGTCTTTGCATCACGATAGTGGTGGTGTCGTCTTACTTAGCTTTTTTGGTTTTGGGCTATTGTTATCCATGACCCCATGCATTTTTCCAATGATTCCCATTTTATCCGGTATTATTGTTGGACACGGTAACCGTATTACTACCGCTAGAGCTTTTTTTCTATCACTGAGTTATGTCGTTGCTTCCGCTTTCACTTATACAGTGTTTGGTGTGCTTGCGGCATTATTTGGTGGAAACTTGCAGACTACGTTCCAGCAACCCTGGATTATTGGCCTATTCAGTGGCGTGTTTGTGTTATTGTCATTGTCCATGTTTGGCTTTTATGATTTAGAATTACCTAATTCTCTAAAAACAAAGCTACATAATTCCAGTGTAAAACATCAGGACGGTTCTCTATGGGGCGCGGCTATTATGGGGGCGCTCTCTTCCTTAATTGTTGGGCCTTGTGTGGCCGCACCTTTAGCGGGTGCCTTAATTTTTATAGGTCAAAGTGGTAATGCTTTATTAGGGGGCAGCGCCTTGTTCGCTATGGGCATGGGTATGGGTGTGCCTTTGTTATTATTGGGCGCTTCAGCAGGCAAGTTGTTACCCAAAGCAGGCGGTTGGTTATATTCAACCAAGGCTGTATTTGGGGTGATTATGTTAGGTGTTGCGGTTTGGATGTTAAGTCGAATCTTGCCGCCTTCTGTGCCTATTTTATTGTGGTCTATATTATTGATTTTACCGGCTATCTATCTTAATGCACTGGAGCCTTTACCGTTGAATAGTTCCGGTTGGAGCAAGCTATGGAAAGGGGTTGGTTTAATGATGTTTGCTTATGGCCTGATTTTGTTAATCGGTTTTAGCATGGGCAACGATAACCCTTTAAAGCCCTTAAAAGGCTTTGCTGTTAATACATCTCAGGGAGTTGAAGAAGAGGTTGTTTTTGAGCGAATTTCAAATTTGGCAGCTTTGGAAGCGAAGGTACATGAAGCAACTCTTAATCATCAGCCTGTCATGGTCGATTTTTATGCGGATTGGTGTATTTCGTGTAAGGAAATGGAAGCTTATACCTTTACAGATCCAAAAGTTAAAAAGGCTTTAAGTACTTATAAACTGTTGCAATTAGATGTTACAAAAGATTCTGATGACGATAAGGCGGTACTGGCAAAATTTAATTTGATTGGGCCACCGGCGATATTATTTTTTAGTGGCAGTGAACAAGAAGATACTGCCCATCGAGTTATTGGCTATCAAGATGCCGAAACCTTTCTTAAAACATTACAGGGGATAAAATGATGAAGCCAATAGGGTTGATTATTATTGTGGGGATACTGGCGTTGGGTGGTGGTCTTGTGGTTCGGGATTTAGTGGCACCTGGCGCTATAAACGTTGTTTCACAACTGAAAAAAGAAGCAGGAATTCTTGTTCGTAAAGTAAAGGACAAACCTATATCTCAACAGATGTTACCCGAATTTGAATTTCCAGATATGGACGATAAAATACATCCATCTTCTGAATGGCAGGGCAAAATTAGAGTGATTAATTTTTGGGCTACCTGGTGCCCGCCTTGTGTTAAAGAAATTCCTGATTTTATTCAGTTACAAGAACAGTATGGCTCAAAAAATTTACAGTTTATTGGTATAGCGGTAGACGATAAGGAGTCAGTTAAAGAATTTCTCACCAAAACAAAAATAAACTATCCTATTCTGATTGGTGATTTTACGGGCGCTTCATTTATGTCATTGATTTATCAATTAGGGAATACATCGGATGCTATCCCTTTTACTGTGATTGTCAATCAAAAGGGGGAGATTCTTCTTAAAAATCAAGGAGGGATATCTAAGGAGGAGATATTGGATGTTATTCAGCCCTTAATGAATTAATACGGAGGTTTTAGAGGAATCAAAAAACCGGTTGATATCTACATCCCTTTAGTACCAGCCGGTTGAACTATTATTTAATGACTTACGATTGATTTAATAGCTTTTTAAATATTTATGTTACGTTTCAATACAATAATTATTGAAACATTGGAGTATACTCACACAAATTCAGTGAAACAACCTGCTATCTACACAATTGTCGCCTGTTACATTGACCAATGTATGGGCAGTTTTTTCAGAATCACCGGTTATATAAGTTCATTTCGTAGACTGTTTTTAAAATGTAATAGTTACTTTGCCGACTGTATAGGCGACAACACCCGATGTCGCTAGTGATGATGAAGCTTGTCGCATGTACTTTTGGTAAATGATTAGGTTACAAACAAAAAATCCCCCTTACATAACACGCTGTCGCATAGCGTTTTGGTAAAAGTAACGGTGATGTTTGGTAGGTTCGCTAGTGAAAATATAAAAACGGTATGATAATTTGGTAATGAAGACGTTTAGTCACTAACAATAACATTATCATCTTGGGTAACCGTAGTACCCATAATAATTATATTGGTTCATATCTCTGACTCTGTCATACATAGCCTCTTGCTGGCGTATCTGATTTTTTATGGCTTCATCCTCCCGAATAATTTCCTGAGCCTCTCTATAATCACCTTCCCTCAACTCATGCATAACATCAGCCTGCTCTTGAGCACTAATATTGGCTAACTCCCTGTTAGACATTTCGTCAACATAATCGTAGCCATAAGCCATTGCTGTACTGCTGGCAAAGATCATCAAAAAGCTAAGTATTACTGTTTTTTTCATAGGTAAAACCTCAATTAAAAGTTAATGTTTATTAAAAATCTGTTTAGTTGATGATAGTTTGTCATACCCAATCTGAACAATGACTGAATGGACACTCATTTTTTCGCAACAGTCAACGAATCTCTAAAGAACTGCTTTAATACGGTAGTGAAACTGTCAGGACTGTATGATAATTTGTTAAGGATAATAGTGGGTTGAGTCATTTAAGCATACTAATTTTATGTTTATTTACACAGAACTCGAAAATAGGACTAAGCTTCTCTTTAAGGCAACCGCCTTTTTAGAGTGTTGGGTGAGTGATTTTGCGCACTACTCTTATCATTTGTTGGAGAATTACCATGCAAGCTAAATTGATTGTCAGTTTTGACCGCCTGAATGAAGTTGAATATTTGGCTAAATCGTCATCAATCATAGCCGCTTTAACGGGGAATCCGAATTACCCGGAACCGTGGGCAACGCAAGTGCCGACCTTGCAGCAACTGCAAGCCGCCTTTAAGGT
>QVQE01000119.1 GCA_003584865.1 Methylococcales bacterium | reverse complement strand
AAGCTGTTAATAGCGGCAATTCGTATCGGATGAGCTGCATTAGCTTGCATTCTCCCTGAAACAGTCACTATTTTGAAGCCAGTTTCACACTTAAATTGCCATTTATTACGCGGTGAAATAGCCCAGTTCACCAAACAACTATGATTTGTTAAATCTTCAGGCGTCATAGGAACGCCATATCGTTCTAAATATTCAGGTGAGCCACAGACAACCAAGGAAGAACTGGCTAATTTTCGAGCCACCATACTGGTATCTTCCAATGCACCCAAAAAAATCGCTACGTCAATACCCTCATCAATCAAATCACCAGGACTTCCTTGTAAAATCATTTCCACGGTTAAATCAGTATGTATTTTTAAAAACTCTGCCACAGCACGTGCTATATGAGTAGCGCCTATGGCCGGTGGAGCACTGATTTTTAATAGCCCTCGTGGTTCAGTTTGTAAATGCGTTACTGCAGACTCCATTTCTTCGACATCTAGCAGTACTTGCTGGCAACGTTCAAAATATGAGACCCCTACATCTGTTAAGCTTAAGCTCCGTGTCGTGCGATTAATCAATCGTGTACCCAAACAGCCTTCAAGTTGCATAATATGCTTGGTTGCCATGGCTCTAGAAATTCCCAAATCACGCGCACCACCGGCAAAACTTCCTGCCTTAGCGACACGAACAAAAACGGTCATACTCGTTAATTTATCCATCTAATCCTCATTAATTAGTCTCAAATCGTGATGTTGTCTACACTTGTGACAATAAAAGACTTGACATTACACACCATTTCTAAATGCGAAACAATTTATTTATTATTTAGTATATTGTATACAATAAATATCCCTGTATAGTAGTACCCATGTAAGAACGCAACAAAATTTGTAAATCAGCAACTCAGCTGCTTAAACAGTTTTAAACTTTATTACAGGATTAAGCTAATGAATAATTTAAAAAAATTCACTATTATTGGGTTAATCTTTATTGCGGGCATAGGCAGCTTTATTTACGGTCAATTTATTGTTTCGACAATATTGTTTGCTTTCGCTGCTATTTATAGCAATATTGCCATGCGAGTAAAACTAGACAGCTAAGCGCAACCAGTTAACTACCTCCTGGTGTTATACCTCCAAGCAGTTCCTCCTCATAAATGCTCTGCTTGAATTTTCACCTTCCATTGCCATTAGGCTTTGGGAGGTTTTTTTTGCCCGTTAATTTAAGTCACCACGTTAACCTAAAACAGTCTTCTTCAACTATTCATCCAATAATATCCTTTATTTTTACAGCTAAAAGTAAAAAATCTGGTAGATAAGCATAGAAATGGTGCAAACAATGACTATTCGACAGTTATTATATCCTGTCTTGTAGTGGGTGGGCTCTTGGATGTGGCTAACGTATTCGTGTCTACGCTTGACGCACATCTCTCTGTAGTCTGCCAATTACCTTTAGAGCTGACGCAACCTTACGTGCCCTTAGGGGAAGGTCTGTTGAGAGTCAACGGGCGAGCGGTGTGAGGGGAGGCAGGCGAAATGAGGAACTTGAGACAATCAATGATAATGAGCAATGCTTAATTTGATTTTAAGGACCGGCAGATGACTACCCCTAAGTTAGGCATAGTCATCTTAAGCACTCAACAAGAAGTTTATCAACGTCTATTTGATTTTAGCTTCTTTATAAATAACATGTTTACGTACAACAGGATCAAATTTTTTGATTTCCATTTTCTCTGGCATAGTACGCTTGTTTTTTGTAGTCGTGTAAAAGTGACCAGTGCCTTCGGTAGAAATTAGTTTAATTTTATCGCGCATTGTTTATCTCCTTAAACTTTTGAGCCGTTTTTACGCAAATCCGCTAATACAGCGTCTATGCCATTTTTATCAATGATACGCATTGCTTTAGTTGAAATTCTAAGACGTACCCAACGATTTTCACTTTCTACCCAAAATCTGTGATGTTGCAGATTAGGGAGAAAACGTCTTTTGGTTCTGTTGTTTGCGTGTGATACGTTATTACCTGTAACGGGTTGCTTACCTGTTACTTGACATACTCTAGACATAATTAACCTCTTGGTGGTGCCTAAATTTAAAAGTTAGCTGATCTTTATACCAAAAAATCTTTTCAAGGTAAATAACTATCTATAAAATAAGGCACAATATACTTTTCTTAAGTCATTCAAATGAGACAATGATGCCTATCAAACTCGGCATGGTCATGGATTCCATTGATCATATCAATATTAAAAAAGACACTAGTTTTGCCATGTTACTTGAGGCACAGGCTAGGGGGTGGGAGCTGCATTACATGGAACTTAATGACCTGTATCTCAGGAATGGTAGAACCTACGCCAGAACCAGGACGCTTACGGTGGAACGAAACTCGTTGCAGTGGTATCAAGTTATCAGCGAACAAGATATTCCTCTGGATGAACTGAATGTTATCCTGATGCGTAAGGATCCACCTTTTGATCAAGAATATATCTATGCGACTTATTTGCTTGAACGTGCTGAAAATAGGGGGGTTTATGTTGTTAATAAACCGCAATCGCTGCGAGATGCCAATGAGAAGTTATTTACGGCCTGGTTCTCGCAATGTTGCGCAGAAACATTAGTGGCGAGAGAGCCTTCCAGAATCAGGAGTTTCTTGTTAGAGCAAGGGGAGATTATTTTAAAGCCTTTGGATGGCATGGGAGGAAACTCTATCTTTCATATACGACAAGATGACCCTAATCTGAGTGTTATCCTGGAAACCATGACTCAGTATAAAAGTCGTTACATAATGGCTCAAAAGTATATACCGGAAATTAAAGACGGTGATAAGCGTATATTAATGATTGATGGTGAGGCTGTTCCCTATGCTTTAGCGCGTATTCCTGCTGAAGGTGAAACACGCGGTAATTTAGCGGCTGGTGGACGCGCAGAGGGTCGTCCACTGACTGAACAAGATTGGTGGATTACACGGCAGGTTGGTCCAACACTTCGAGAAAAAGGTTTGGTATTTGTTGGCTTAGATGTCATTGGTGATAAATTGACTGAAATTAATGTCACCAGTCCTACTTGTGTGCAGGAACTGGATAAGCAATTTGGTTTAAATATAGCGGGTCAGTTAATGGATCATATTGAAAAGAAACTTCACTAAAATGAATAGGCAGGCGATGTTTGTTCCATCTACCACGTTGCTTCAGAAAAATAATTCGTTATTGGTCGCTTTGTTGATAGCACTGATTGTACATATCGTTTTGTTGCTAAGTATTAGATTGTCACCTGTTCTTCCTGACCCGATCAATAAGCCGATTGATATAACCCTGGTTAATACACCAGAAGCCGACCTATCTGAAAAAGCTGATTTTTTAGCTCAAGAAAATCATGCGGGCGCCGGTCAAGAAGTTAAACAGCCGGAGCCAGAGCCTGCAATATCCGGTGTTGAAAAGATTCAGGCTGACCACTCTAAAAAATTATTAAATACATCCAAAGAAGCTAAACCAAAGAATTATAAAACGCAGGATAGCCGTACACCCGAAGCAGAAAAGGAATTTATTACTCAGCCTAATGCCAAAAAACCTGATAATGTAGCGAGTAAAGCGGAGGGATATAATCGGTTACAAACAACGCCAAAATTAACGGCAGAATCATTACAGCAGCAAATTATGCAATTAGGCGCTGAAATTAGACAGACTCAGTCTAGTGCTCAGCAAACTAAAATTAAATTCATTGATTCAGTGAGTACCCATAAATATGTAGCGGCCCAATATATGAAGGATTGGGAAAATAAAGTGGAACGAACTGGAAATCTTAATTATCCTGAGGCGGCCTCCAAGAAAAACTTTTCAGGAACATTAACGATGGATGTGGGTATTAATGCCGATGGGAGTGTTTATAGTATTCGTATTAATAAATCTTCAGGCAACCCTGAACTGGATGAAGCTGCAAAAAAAATTGTTCGCATGAGCGCACCCTTTCCGCCATTACCGTTAGATTTACGTAAAGAGGTTGATGTTTTGGTCATAACCCGTGTTTGGAAGTTTTCAGACGAATCGGGCCTGGTTACACAATGAATAGTCGCTTAAATCCCCCTAACTTTTTTAAAAACCATGAATCAAGCAACTTACTTAAATAATCAATTTATCATAGCAATGCCAACGTTGGTTGATCCAAATTTTTTTCATACGGTCACCTATTTGTGTCAACATAATAAAGAAGGTGCCTTGGGTATTGTAATTAATCGGCCTACCCAAATGAAGTTAGGAGAGATCTTTATGCAAATGAAGATACCAGTGACATCTTCAAGTGCATCAGAAATGACTGTTTTTGCGGGTGGACCTGTACAGCAGGAACATGGTTTTGTTTTGCATACAACTGAAGGAAAATGGGACGTCACTATGCCTGTTTCTGATTCAGTGTCATTAACGACCTCCAGAGATATTATTGAGGCGATTGCTGTTGACAAAGGACCAAAGCAATATTTTATTGCTTTGGGTTATGCGGGTTGGGGTGAGGGTCAGTTGGAACAAGAAATATTAGCCAATACCTGGCTCAATACGCCTTTCAGTAAAAACGTTTTATTTGATACGCCTATTGATAAACGTTGGCAAGGTGCTGCACAACAAATAGGTGTTAATATTAATCAGTTAACAACACAAGCAGGACATTGCTAATGCAAGTTTGTCGTTCTAAAAAGTTAATTTAAATAATGCTAGATCCATTATTGACAAAAACCAGTGCAGATACCTATTTAGGTTTTGATTTTGGTTATAAAAAAATAGGCGTTGCGGTGGGTCAAACGATTACCGGCTCAGCCAGTTCTTTGCAAACGATTCGGTCGATTAATCAGAGTCCTGATTGGCAAATCATCAGTCAATTAATACAGGAGTGGCGGCCTTGTGGCTTAGTCGTGGGTATTTCCAGACAAGCTGATGGTTCTGATAATCCTGTAACGCCGCGTATGATAAAATTTTGCCACCAATTAAACGGTCGTTATCAACTTCCCGTTTATCAACAGGATGAAGCATTGACAACGTTTGAAGCGAAACAAATGCTGTTTGACGAGGTGAGCGTTAACGCCACTAAACTCTGGGAAGTGCAAGATCAGTTAGCCGCTCAACTTATTTTGCAATCCTGGTTGAATGAACATAAGAAGGATTAATAAATGCTAGTTATAGCTGATTTACTGAATCAATTAGAAGCCGAATTAAAAAAGACCATCATAGAAAGGCATCTGGTTAATCCACTGATGATAGGGGTTCGCACCGGTGGTGTTTGGGTGGCAGAACAAATCCATCAGCGCTTACAAATTACAGACCCCTTAGGTTTACTGGATATTACTTTCTATCGTGATGACTTTTCACAAATTGGGGTTAATCCTAATGTAAGACCTAGCCAATTACCGGCTCAAGTTGATGGGCGCGATATTATCCTAATAGACGATGTGTTTTATACAGGAAGAACTGTTCGTGCTGCTTTAAACGAGATTTTTGATTATGGTCGTCCTAATCAGGTAATTTTAGGGGTGTTGATAGAGCGGGATGGGCGAGAAATTCCCTTAAGTCCCGATTGTGTTGGGGCAAGTATCACCTTAAATAAAGGCCAGCGGATAAAGTTAACAGGCCCGACCCCTTTAGCAATTGAGATACAAACATTAACTGTGGCTGCATAATCATGAAAGACAATCTCCAATTAAATTCAGAAGGCAAACTAAAGCACTTTTTGAGCATTGAAGGTTTGCCAAAAGAATTACTGACAGAAATTCTTGATGTAGCGGAGTCTTTTGTTGGAATGACCGATCAACAAATCAAGAAAGTCCCTTTATTGCGGGGTAAAACGATTGTTAATCTTTTTTTCGAAAATAGCACCCGAACTCGAACGACTTTTGAGTTAGCGGCTAAACGGTTGTCTGCTGATGTATTGAGCATGAGTATTGCAACGTCATCCACCTCAAAGGGTGAGAGTCTCCTGGATACGATACGCAATCTTGAAGCCATGTTTGTGGATATGTTTGTGGTGCGGCACGCTATTAGTGGGGCAGCGCATTTTATTGCCCAGCAAACAGCACCGCATATTAGTGTTATTAATGCGGGCGATGGCCAACACGCCCATCCGACTCAAGCAATGCTGGATATGTTTACCATTCGGCAAATAAAGAAAGAGTTCTCTAATTTACGGGTAGCGATCATTGGCGATATTTTACACTCCAGAGTCGCGAGATCACAGATTCAAGCCTTAAATACATTGGGTGTGCCTGAGGTAAGGGTAATAGCGCCTAAAACACTATTGCCGGCCCATGTTGAAAGCTTGGGTGTGAGTGTATCTCATGATTTAAATGCGGGGCTTAAAGATGTTGATGTAGTGATCATGCTTCGTTTACAGAAAGAACGGATGACCTCGGCATTGTTACCTAGCGAAAGCGAATACTTTAAATGTTTTGGTCTGACTGAAGAAAAATTAAAAATCGCTAAGCCTGATGCGATTGTCATGCATCCAGGGCCTATTAACCGAGGTGTAGAAATTGAATCAAAGGTGGCCGATGGCCCGCAATCAGTGATACTTAAGCAAGTCAGTAATGGGATTGCTATTCGTATGGCGATTATGGCAATGGCAATGCAGAAGCAGGGAGTAATGTAATGACTCAAATACTGATAAAAAACGGTCACCGCATTGACCCAGTCAATAAGCTTAATAGTGTTGGTCCCATTTATATATCTGGGGGTAAGATCGTTTCAGTAACCAGTGAACCGGCTGGTTTTACGCCTGATACGATGATTGATGCACAAAATAAGATTGTTTGTCCCGGTTTTATAGATTTGAGTACTCGCTTACGTGAGCCCGGACAAAGCCGTAAAGCGACTTTTAAGAGCGAAACAGAAGCTGCTGCTAGTGCAGGTATAACAACGTTATGTTTACAGCCGGATACTAGTCCGGTTATCGATACACCCGCTGTAGCGGAATTGATTAAAGAGTTGGCTAAAAAAGCGGATTATCCACAAATATATCCGATTGCTGCATTGACTCGTCAACTGGAAGGCACTGAACTCAGTTCGATGTTAACGCTTAAACAAGCGGGGTGTATTGCGGTTGGTAATGCAAACCATCCTGTTAGAAATTTGTTGATATTAAGACGGGCCATGGAATATGCCGTGAGTCATGACTTATTATTTATGTTTCGACCGAATGATTACTGGTTGGGGAACAATGGTTGTGCACACGAAGGCGCTTTTGCAACACGTTATGGTCTGCCTAGTATTCCAGAAGCAGCAGAAACTATTGCTTTAGCTCAATGTTTAGAATTAGTTGAATTAACGGGTTGTCGAGTACATTTTGGGCAATTAAGTTGTCGGCGTTCGGTGATTAAAATTTATCAAGCCAAGAAGTATGGCTTACAAGTCAGTGCGGATGTGGCGATTCATCAATTGCATTTGACAGAAAATAACATGATTCCGTTTGACAGTAATTATCACGTATTGCCTCCTTTACGCACCGAAGAAGATAAACAGTATATGCGCCAAGGCTTAGCCAGTGGCACGATTAATAGCATTTGTTCTGATCATCAGCCGCATGATATTGATGCTAAATTGGGTGCCTTCCCAGAAACTGAGCCAGGTATGTCGTCCCTAGAAACATTGCTACCGTTAATGCTTAAATTGGTTGCTGAAGGCGTTATCACGATGGAACAGGGGATTGCTTCATTAACGGCTAATCCAGCCAGGGTATTACGCATTGATAGTGGTGCTTTAACGGTTGGTTTTAACGCCGATGTTTGCGTATTTGATCCTGAGTTAGAATGGCAAGTTAATGCGGAAAACTGGAAAAGCCGAGGTGTTAATACACCCTTTTGGGGTCAGACGTTTAAAGGCAGAGTAACGCATACCCTGCAAGCAGGAAAACTGATCCACAGTTTAGAAAGCGGCAATCATTAACGGATTGTGATTTAGACAACGTAGGGACAGGTCGCGACCTGTCCCTAATGTACCCGCAGTTGCGTAGCCTCGATGCAGAAAAACGGAATCGAGGATTTACGTGGATGTTATTTCTTCGATTCCTCTACGATTCATCGAGGCTACCTGTTCTTTTAGTTAAACGAGTTTAGACCCAATGGATTCACCCATCTTAATGACTTTATCTGCGTTAAAATCATCATTCCATTTTGCTTTATCTTGTCCCAATAAAACAATAATGGTCGAGCCCATATTAAAGCGGCCCATTTCTTCACCTATCTTTAACGTGGGTGCATTCTCTTGATACTGCCAGCTTCTCACTGAGCTAATGGTGGGTGGGGTAACGACACCATGCCATACCGTTTCAATGCTGGATACAAAGATAGCACCGACCAACACTAAAGCCATTGGCCCTATCTCAGTATCAAAAATAGCCACAACACGTTCATTTCTGGCAAATAAACCCGGGACAGAGCGGGTGGTAGCGCTATTAACACTGAATAAGCGGCCTGGGACATGCACCATTTCTCTCAATGTGCCTGTCAACGGCATGTGTAAGCGATGATAATCTTTCGGGGAAAGATAAATAGTCGTAAACACGCCATGATTAAACGGGGCTGCCCGCTCTGCACTACCCCCCAATAAATCTGTTACCGTAAAGCTTTTACCTTTGGCCTGAAAAATAGAACCTTCAGTAATAGCACCGGCTTGGCTTACTGCTCCATCCGCAGGACTGGCGATAGCTTGGGGTTCGGTTGTTAAAGGCCGGACTCCTGCTCTGAGTTCACGGGTAAAAAAGTGATTAAAGCTGGTAAAGGCATTGATATCTTGCTCAAGCGCTTCAGACATGTTGACCCCATAATGAGCAATAATCTGTTTGATAAACAGGTTCTTCCAGGTCTTATTTTCGCAATGAGTCAGTTTACTCATCAACGTCGATAAGGCATGATGAGGTAAAAGGTATTGGGGTAGTGTTGTTAATGCGTCTTTAATTGTCATGGGGCTAGGTCTTTACAAAAAGCTTAAGGTAAAGTCACTAATTCAGGTGCTTGCCAAGCACTATTTCTATGTTCTACGACAACCGTCGTATAGATACCGCCACGGACATTAAATTCTGCGCGGATTCGCATAAAATTAGGTTGTATGGCTTTAACAATATCATTAAGCATTTCATTGGTCACTGCTTCATGAAACGCACCTTGATCACGGAATGACCACATATATAATTTGAGGCCTTTTAATTCCACACACAGTTCGTTCGGCACGTATTCGATTTGAATGGTTGCAAAGTCGGGTTGTCCGGTTTTGGGGCACAAACAGGTAAACTCTGGGATATCGATACGTATCGTGTAATCTCGTTCGGGTTGTGGGTTGGGGAATGTTTCGAGGTCTTTAGTGGGTTGTGTGGTCATTGTTATACTTAATCGTGTTTATTGAATGATGCGTCATTTTACCAGCAACATACTATTTTATGCCTTTTTCTTATTGCTTACGTTACGTAATCAATTGTGATCGTTACGTTTCTAACTGCTTCCGTTACGTAAATAATTGTGATCGTTACGTTTCTAATTACTTACGTTACGTAAATAATAGTGATCGTTACGTTTCTAACTGCTTACGTTACGTAATCAATTGTGATCGTTACGTTTCCAACTACTTACGTTACGTAAATAATAGTGATCGTTACGTTTTTAACTGCTTACGTTACGTAATCAATTGTGGTCGTTACGTTTCTAATTACTTACGTTACGTAAATAATTGTGATCGTTACGGGTAACTGGGTCAGAGTAAACTTAAATATAACTTTACTCTGACCCTGTTATTTCTTAGAGCTTGATTAAATATTGATTGATTACGGCTTAACGCATTACCCTTTTAAAGCCACACTGCAACAATTTCAATCAAAAATTAATAGCCCTCTTTGTCAAAAAAAATTACAATTATATCCTTTAAACATTACAATTAGACTCTAAAATCATTACAAATGTCCACACTTCCACTAGCTAAAACAAAAAGAGCCATTCTGATCCGCCGATTTCTATTAAATGCAATAAAAGCGGGCGATTCTGATTACATGGTTCATGCGATGGATACATTCGACTTAACGCGACAAGCCGTACATAGACATCTGTCAGAATTAGTTAAATCAGGATTTTTAAACGCGTCAGGAAAAACAAGTGGGCGTATCTATTCGCTCGGCCCAATTCGCAGTCATAGCAAACAGATGAAACTTAAGGGGTTGAGAGAAAGTGATGTTTATCTGCGTGAATTTGGTTTTGTCTTTAGTGAATTACCTCGAGAGTTGGATAACATCTGCCATTATGGCTTTACTGAAATTCTTAACAATGCAATAGATCACTCTTGCGGGAAATTGGTTGACATCAGCGTGGAACGAAATTTAGATTCTATACGCGTTGAAATTAAGGATGATGGGGAAGGTATATTTCGGCATATTGCTCGCATCATGAAGTTAAATGACCCGCGAGAATCCATATTGGAGTTGAGTAAAGGTAAGTTAACCACCGATCCTGAAAATCACTCAGGGCAGGGAATATTTTTTACATCAAGAGTTTTCGACAAGTTCTCTATTTTTTCTGGAGATCTAGTGTTTTCTCATGATGATAAGGGTCAATTCGATTTTTTTCTTCATGTGGACAATGATCATAGAGGCACTAAAGTGAGTATGGAGATACTGTTGTCTAGCACACGATCAATAAAAGAGGTGTTTGACGAGTTCACTGATGCTGAAGAGGATTTAGCCTTTAATAAAACAGTCGTGCCTGTGAAGTTGGCGCTTTATGAAGGAGAACAGCTCATATCTCGCTCTCAAGCGAAACGGATACTCAACCGCGTTGAGAAATTTAAGACTGTCATACTTGATTTTCAAGGTGTCAGTTTAATAGGTCAGGGTTTTGGAGATGAGATATTTCGAGTATTTGCAACTCGCAATCCGCAAATAAAGCTTATACCGGTTAATGTTAACGAGGATATTCTGCGCTCAATAAAAGCTGCAACTGTTTAACAATAATGCAGCGATTATTACTGCCTAAGGCTTATAATCAGCTCATGAGCAAAACACACGACAGTAATAACTGGGGTCGTAGTAAACTTAAATATAACTTTATCCGTCTCCAATTACCCGTTATTTCGACCGAGAGATCTTTGATGTTCGATGAAATCTTATTTAGGTTGGCTTTGCTCGCGCTCAGCACATCTCATGGTTCTAATTCAGTTAAGGTCGGCAAACTTGATAAGGTCGATAGCAAAAGTAGTTGTTTCAACAGGTAGGCGGATAAAGCCATGATGTAAATAAAAGTCTTCTGCCTCTGCCGATATGGAATGAACAATCAAGAGGCGAGCGGATACTTCCCGAGAAGCACGGATAGATCTTTGAACGGCATCGAGTAGTAACGCTTTACCCAGACCTTTACCCTGCCATTTTTTATAAGTTCTGGTTGCACCGGTTTTCATATTATCAATGGCACGATCCTGTAGCCAGTTATCGAATAACTGAGGTCGAAGTAACGTTAAATATATGTTTACACTGATCCTGTTATTACTTTACTGTTATTATCTGGAGGCGTTAGCTTCATCAAGAAATTTTCGATAGTTAATGGACACCTTAAGACCCGCAAAACGACCGCTCATTTTAGCAAGCGTCTGCGTTTTTTTATCAAAACTGATTTCAACTTCACTGAGTGCCCTATCCTCGTAACCTTTTTCTATATGGTGTGTTTCTAGTAGAAAGTGGTACTTATAAACCTCTAGCTCTTCTTCATCAACAATCTCTAAGGGTGCTCCTAATTTAGCCAAAACAGTTTCTTTTTTAGGTAGATCATCTTTAATCTTTTCCAATAATTTATCGTTAGCATGTAACTGTCTACTTTCAGTATCAATTTCTGCACCACCAATTGAGCGTAAAGAGGCTTCTAAAAACTTGGGTGGGGCAATTTGTAAGAATAATGAAGAAAATGCCCAGGAAATGATTTTATTTTCCTTGTTAAAGGTTAAGTCTGAATAAAAGTTTATCTCGGGATGGATCAATTTATTATCAGCATCGATCTTTCTAAACCAGTAACGCCAGCGTCTCCCGCCTTCAGGGGTTGGGAAGTCTTCACTCGCGTGTAATTCGGATAAAGACACGAAATCTTTGCTAAACAAAATAGGTTCTTTAAAGTGTAAAGTAAATTCATCATTCGACGTTGTACTGAAATAACGATCAAATTCAGACATCTGTAAATAGGTTTGATACGCTCTTATCCAATAAATACAACCCGTTAACGAACAAGCTAATATAAGCAGGCAAAGAATACGAAAAAAACGCTGAATGGATTGGGTGTGCATTTTATACCTTAGGGGCTGTATTGTACGGTAAGTAATCGGACACGGGTGATTCCAATTTGTATTGAAAGAGTTTGCATTCTTGGGGTGACGACGGGCTATCGAGCTTCAACAGTTGCAATTATAAAGCTATGTTACCTGTTTTTCGGCATTTTTCCGGTGTTAGCTCTAAAGAGGTGCTTAGGTTGAATAGCTTTTTGGGCAAAAGCGACCGTGCAAAACCTTTTTTATATTGCTTACGTTACGTAATTAATAGTGATCGTTAAGTTTCGAACTGCTTACGTTACGTTTGCTTTGATAGTAAGGAGTTTGTGGATAACCTGCTAGACGCTCATAACTCAGCTAACTAGGGTTGAAATATCGCCTGAGATGACATCAATAAATATAATTTAAATTTACCTACTTTTTATCAGCATATAGGTCTATAGTGGCTGATAGAAAAGTAAATTAGGTGAGACCTCTATGGATAAATCAAAGATTAGTTTCGAATTGGCTAAGATAATATTATCAACTTAATCTTTGGCGCGGTGTTCAGCCGGCGTCAATCATGCATTTATTTCATAAGGAGAATCTTATGAAAAAGTTAAAGGTCGTAACTTCCTTTACCACGCTTCCAGTCGTTGATAAAGCCTCATTTTGCAGGAATGTGCTTGTTAAAATGGCAAACAATGCTCTGTTTAACGCGCCTGATGTGTCTTTTGCAGACGCTACAGCCGGCATCCTTCATAGCGGCCTAAAAGTAGTTGACACTTTTGATGTCAATAAAAAATTAACAACAAGCTA
>QVQE01000083.1 GCA_003584865.1 Methylococcales bacterium | reverse complement strand
GTGCGAATTGGAAATCATCTGGATTGGCTAATGGCATGGATATAAACCTTCATTGTACAATGAACTGAAGGTTTGTGTTCATTTGTACATCGAAAGAAACCCGTTTTCATGACTTTATAAAGCCAAGAATTGCATAAAGTGTAAACCGGTAAATGAAGGATGCCTAATTTCTTTATTAATGACTGCATCTGTGAATGCTTCAGAGCATCACAGTGGTCATGGTGGTGGTATGAGTGGCGGTGGCGGCACTACCAGTTCTTGTGGCAAACCAAACCTGGGTAAGTTTCTACCCCCTCATTTAAGTACTGTCGTTCCCGAAGCGGAATTTTCATTTTTAGTGTTTAATATCAAAAATCCCGAACAGGTTTTTGCAACTGTAAAAAACATACCCGTTGAGCTAACGTCAGAATTCAGAGACCCTTATTACATATTTAAAGGAAAACTCCCCGCATCACTGGTTAACACACCCGCACGGATCAACATTAAAGTAAAAGCTAAATCACCCCATTGTGAAGCAGAAAATGGGTGGTTATTAACTATTGCAGATAAATAATTTTACACATTCCAACCAACAGATTATCAACTGCGTTACAATTCAACCATTGTCGCAGTTGATAAAACCTCAAAACTCACTATGTCAGAAAATAACCCTATTAAAAAATGCTCTGCATACTGCTTGGCATTACGTTTTGATATTAATGAATTAGCCGCAGTACTTTCGGAATCGACACTCATTAGAATTATCAAAGGTGCTTTACTCATTGAAGATGAGGATTCTTGGTCTATTGTGTTTTCTTATGGTGCAGTTGTCCATTGGAATGTGAGTACAGAACAACAAGCTAAATTACACCTCTTGTTATTGAATTATGCTGAAAATCCGCTAGCCACTATAGAAGAAGATTATTTTACATTTGCTCTCAATTGCTCCAGCACGCGCATTATTGAAGATCATATTGAAATAGAGTCCTCAGATCCTATTTTAATTTTTGCCTTATCTCAAGGGATGGCTCAATCGATTAAATTAGCATCATTTGAAACCAATGCCATAACAACCATTAATAACACCAGTTACATTCCTAGATCGTTAGCCGAAAATGGCAGTATTAAATTAAGTCGTTATAATATAGCCAAGATTCGCGGACAATTATTTTTAACCAAAAGTGATATTATCTTGAACTACGACTTGCTTGATACCCCAGAATTCTTTTGGGAGTACCCTGAATATGAATCCTTTTATAGCATAACAGCAAAGTATTTAGAGATAGCCCCCCGCACGCAAGTATTATCAAAAAAATTGGAAACCATTCATGAGTTATTTGAAATGTTAGCCGATGAGCAAAAACATAGACACTCAACTATACTCGAATGGATTATCATCTGGCTCATTTCCTTTGAGATAGGCATGACAATATTCGATAAACTTTTTTAAGAAAATCATCCTTACCCTACTCAACACGTTTTAATGCTTAGTTATCGACACTCATTTCATGCTGGCAATTTTGCTGATGTTTTAAAACATACTGTTCTAATCAAAATCCTTGAGCATCTGGTAAAAAAAGAGAAGCCTTTCTGTTGTATTGATACGCACGCGGGTCCAGGTGATTATCAACTGGACAGTGATTATGCTTTAAAAAATAAAGAATTTGAAAACGGCATAGGTAGACTGTGGCACTGTTCTAATTTACCTGAGCCTATTGCTGCGTATATCAATATCGTTAAGCAATTTAACGCAACGGAATACCTAACACATTACCCCGGTTCCCCCTTAATTACCCAACCATTTTTGCGTGCTCATGATCGCTTGTTATTACACGAATTACACTCAACAGAAATCCAGTTATTAACAATGGCTGTTAAAAAAGACAGGCGCATCAAAGTGTTTCATGAAGAGGGTTTGAAACACTGCTTAGGCCTATTACCTCCCAAGGAACATCGGGGACTGGTATTAATAGACCCTTCTTATGAAATTAAAAGTGACTATCAATTAGTCACTGAATCCTTAATACAAATGGTTAAGCGTTTTGCTATAGGGACTTATGCGCTGTGGTACCCCATCGTGGATCGTAAACGTAATAAACACCTCGAACAAGCTATCAAAAACAGTGGGCTAAGAAACGTACAGTTATTTGAATTGGGTATCACTATTGACACTCAAGAACACGGCATGACCGCCAGTGGCATGATTGTTATTAATCCGCCGTGGACGCTAGCTAACGATATGCAACAAACATTACCCTGGTTAGCCGACAAACTGGGTATTGAGGGTTTAGGACATTATCGAATTGAAATACTCGTTAACGAATGACTCTAAACCGGAGCCTCCACTTTATCATTCATACATGATCTTTAAATTTCTCGCCTTTATACTGGTTGGCGCTATCGGAACAGTCGTACATTACTCAATACTCTATAGTCTTGTTGAGTTTTATGCTGTTAATCCTGTTTGGGGTTCTGGCTGGGGTGCCTTGGCTGGATTATTGATTAATTATGTTTTAAATTATTCGCTCACGTTTAAAAGCCAGCAATCCCACGCCCAAACCTTACCCAAGTTTGCACTCATTGCCTCTTTGGGCTTTTGTTTAAATCTGGGCTTAATGGCACTATTAACGCCTAAACTTTATTATCTTTTCGCGCAGATTATCACCACGGGTATCGTCTTAGTCTGGAACTTTTTTGCCAATCACTTCTGGACGTTTAAAATGGACTCCCTAGAACAAACTATCGATACACAGCCAGACACACAACCAGCGGATGATCTACAAAAATGGGTTAAAAGAGGGTGGATACTCAGCACACTTTTAGTGATCCGAATGCTTACGCTAGGCTTTTATCCGCTCTATGATCCGTCTGAATCCCGGTATGCAGAAATGGGGCGTAAGATGTTAGAAACGGGTAATTGGGTAACACCCTTAATTGATTACGGAAAACCCTTTTGGGGGAAACCGCCGCTTACCATTTGGTTAACGACCTCTAGCTTAGGCTTGGGAGGTATTAATGAATTCTTTGCTCGCTTACCCTCGCTCTTATTAAGCATAGGCATCCTGTGGATTATTTACCATCTGGTCAACAGACAACGTGATCGCACAACCGCCTCTGCCACGGTTATTATTTTAGCCAGCACGGTACTCTTTTTTGTCATGTCGGGTACGGTAGCGATGGATGTGTGCATGAATCTGGGGGTTACTCTAGCCCTGGCTTCATTCTGGTTAGCGTTACGTGAACCGGACAGCAGGCTTTGGTCGTATTTATTCTTTATTGGCTTAAGCATTGGGTTGTTAGCCAAAGGCCCTATCGCTATCGTACTTTCAGGTATCAGTATAGGCTTGTGGACACTCCTTTCCAACGAATGGATACGGGTCTGGCAGCGTATACCCTGGATCAAGGGCACACTACTCATGCTGGCTATCAGTGTGCCTTGGTATTTAATCGCAGAATATAAAACGCCGGGATTCTTGGAATACTTTTTTATCGGCGAACACTGGAAACGCTTTACTGAAAGTGGTTGGAAGGGTGATCTTTATGGTAATGGTCATGCTCAACCTCATGGCAAAATATGGCTTTATTGGCTGGGTGGTGCCTTCCCTTGGTCTTTAGTTTTTATAGGGATCATTGTTAATGCGTTAGTCAAGAAGAAATCAGTCAAATTAATCCAGTCAAACGACGGCTGGCGGCTCTATTGTTTATTGTGGATGCTAGCGCCGCTGCTGTTCTTTACCCTGTCAGCGAACATTATCTGGACTTACACCTTAACCGGCTTAGCGGGATTTGCCCTATTGCTGGCTGACTGGCTTACTATCCGTGTTGTTTATCGAAGCCTGTTAGCGCTGTGCGTGCCTTTCATCTTTGCAGGTTTAGTACTTTACTATCATTATCCGAATGTGGATTTTTTTAAATCACAACAACAACTCATAGCCAGTTATCAAAAAGCCGCCCAACCCGATGAACGCTTACTATATTTCAACATAAGGCCTTATTCTGCTCAGTTTTATTTAGAAGGTCAGGCCATACACTTAAAAACGCTCGAGGCCTTACAAGCAAGCTTAGCCGAGTCAAACCATGATTTTTATGCTATAAAAAAAGACTTGGTGAATGGTCTTCCTGATGCTATTAAATTACGCCTTGATCCCGTTAAAAGCTTTAGACGATTCTTCCTCTTTCATGCCCATGCCTTAGATAAAAAATGACTCATCGTGCGCCCATTGAATTAATTATTAATGCTGATGATTATGGCTACTATCCTTGTGTGAGTGAAGGAATCTTAGCCGCTGCCAAATCCGGTGCTATTACCGCAACGGGTATCCTAGCCAATAGCCCTGACTTAAAGACCCAGCTTGAATGGCTTAAGTCAGTTGAAAATCTGGATCTGGGTGTGCATCTAAATCTGACTTCAAGACATCCTTTAACAGCTCCAATAACAGATAAATTATCAGCTTGGGATGGCTGTTTTCCTAGCACTTATACGATGAGCCGTCTGTTATTAACCCAGCGAATAACCCTTGAAGATATCCGAATCGAATGGTCTGCCCAGATAGAAGCCTGCCAAGGACATAAGCTGGTATTTCTAAATTCACATGAGCATATCCATATTCTTCCGCTGTTATTTCCCTTGACATTAGAATTAGCTCGGGTTTATGACATTCCCAATATTCGCTTAACGCAAGCTGATTGGGTGAGTCCCTTTAATCACGCCACACTCCTCCGTAATGCTCTCATACAAGGTATGCATACCTTTAATCAATGGCGTATTCAACCCGTTGCCCCTCTGTTTTTAGGCTTGAGCCGTAGTGGCAAGCTTGATTATGAGTATTTGACCCGAATTTTCAGAAGACTTAAAGCGGGATTTCGCTACGAATTAATGTGTCATCCCGGATACTTTGACCCTACTCAAATTTCAGATTCCAAGCTGTTATGCTATCATGACTGGACAGCAGAACTTGAACTGTTACAAAATCCTAACGTGCATGACTTGTATCAGCAATTTAATATACGCTTAAGTCGTTATTAAACATTTAATCACTAACCAAAGTCACGCCTACAATAACGCGCCGATTTACATTATAAAACACGATTACAGACAAAAAACCTAGAACATGACTTTATCGCCTCAAACCTCCCCTGTTATTAGTGCTATTGTACCTGCTTATAATGAAGGTCAAGGATTAGCCATTGCCATTAAAACAATTGCTGGAACACTTGATGCCTGTGAAAGTGCTTGGGAAATCATTGTGGTGGATGATGGCAGTCACGACCATACTTTTCAACAAGTCCAACTATTATCAGCTCTTGATCCTAGAATTAAAGGCGTTGCTTTAAGCCGAAACTTTGGTAAAGAAGCTGCCATGTTAGCTGGATTAGAACAGGCAACAGGCCAAGCGGTGATTATCATTGATGCGGATCTACAACATCCCCCCGACTTAATTCCAGACATGATTAAACAATGGCGTTTAGGCGTTCAAATCGTTCATGCTGTCAAACGTAGTCGTAAAGAAGATTCATTCGGACAAAGAACTAGCGCCTATGTTATTAACTACCTGATTTCTAATTTTGGTGGCATTAATATAAAAAACGCATCTGACTTCAAATTATTAGATAGAGAAATTGTCGATATTATTGTTCATCAACTACCCGAAAGAGAACGCTTTTTCAGAGGATTGACCAGTTGGTTAGGTTTCTCAGAACACTATCTTTATTTTGATGTGGCAAGTCGTCAAGGTGACGAAAGCAAATGGTCTTTTATGTCACTGCTCGAGCTAGCGATTACAGCACTGACCTCGTTTACCTCTCTGCCTTTAAGAATAATCTCCTTTCTGGGCTTTGCAACCTTGATATTAGGTTTTTTTGTCATTGCTGAAACGCTTATTTCCTTGATGAATGGTCAAGCCGTCTCTGGCTTTGCTACTACTATCATTTGTCTGCTATTAATCGGCAGCTTTATCATGATTAGCTTAGGTATTATTGGCGAATATATTGCCAAAATTTATGAAGAGGTTAAACACAGACCCCATTACCTCATCAAAACCCGGGTCGGATTAGACACCAAAAAGCCTCATTAATCGGGTGACGTGTTCTGAGAAAGTCGGCAGGCTATTTGATTTGGCTCGGATGTTTTTATCGCCCATAAATAGTGTAAGTCTTTACCTTTTGGCGCATACCCCCAAGGTAATATAAATTCACCTTTAATAGCAACTTGATCCAACAACAACTTAAAGTCCTCAGTCATTTCTGCTTGATTCACCAAGATCAATGCGCCACAAGCCTGCACATCTTGTTCAGTCACCCACGGAGACTTTTCTATTGAATTATCTATTAGAACCATTGGCTCTGGACGCATATAAAGCGAGACAGTACCACCCGACCAATAATCGGTAATCATAATCGTTAAAGGAGTCTGCTGTTGGCTACGCCAGATTTCAGCCACTTTATTAGCCAACGCTTGGCTAGGGAACGTTAATCGTGAAGCGCTCCCCACCTGACTTGGATAAATGACCGCAAACACAAAGAAAAAAATCAAAATCACAGCCTGTGTAATCCAGGTCAATAAAGAAACCCGTTTTAATAGCTGCGTACTATCCCAGTCTTTAAAGAAAATCACCGTCAGTAAAATACCTGATGGCAGAAAAAATGCACTGATCCAATTACTATTTAACTCACTACCTAACAAGAACAGTTGTAACAAAGCCAAGGTGAGCGGCGTAAACAGAATAATCCACAAAAAGTGTCTATCAAAACTAGCTTGATCAGGTGAGTTACCTGAATTCAATTCGACTTTGCTAATACGTCCCGTCTTAATAAAAACCCAGATGCCTATTAGGGTAGGCACAGCAAAACTCAAGCGAATTAATTGAGTAGCAATAAAACCAAACAAAATACTCGCTATATTGCCTGATACAGTCAATTTATCCTGTAAATAATGAAACGGACGCCAATTATTTTCGGCTAACCAATACACATGCGGAGAGATAACGACTAGGAATACTGCAATACTCAGCAGCAATCCAAGCATTACAGGGATATTTTTGAATAAGCGATACCAAAGTAACAGGATAAAGAAACTAGCTATCACTAGTAAAATACTGTATTTGGTCAGCAATGCCAAACCACACACCAAGCCCAGCAGAAACCAATTTAACAAACGCTCAGGCACCTGCAATGCACGATAAAAATAGTAGAATGCAGCCGCAGTAAAAGGCAAAGAAACCGTATTATGGTTAAAAGAAAATGCCCTAAAATTATGGTAAGCAATTAAAGAGGTGATTAATACCGCAACAATAGCCAACTTTCTTGAGAGCATTTGTTTAGCCAGTAGCCAAACATAAAATAATGCCAGTATATTACAGCCCTGTGCCGCAAACGCATTAAGCCCCTTAGAAGGGCCATCGAATAACGCATTTAGAACACACAACAACAAGGAGGGTAACGGTGGATGCTTATAATAACCCCACTGCCAACTTTGCGACCAGACGACCTGCTCAGTACTGTCTAATTCAGAAGCTGTAGGTAAAAATTGTGCACAGAGTGTCCAAGCAATTAAATAAACGGCGAAAAAAGTGAATAGCCTTAATTCATCCTTCATTGTCTCTATAAAGGATAATTTATCCTTGTTAATCGAACGGGTCATTTAGAACTTATCTTCCTGGTATTAATCAAATTTATCATAACCCTACCACAGAGATAAACATCATCTGGTTCTATCATGGGTCAATTAATTTTCACAAAATTACAGCGCTGTTAGTCTTATGATAACAGTATTAATGGTATCATTAACAACTTTTTAAACAGGCTATTTAATGCAAAGGTTAACGTTAATATGAAGCATGTCATTGTAATGTCGGGTGATATTGGCAGTGGAAAATCCTCCGTAGCGACCGCACTTAAACAATTAACTCAATTCGATATTATTGGCACCGGCACTATCCAACGCGCCATCGCAACGCAACGCGGCTTAACAACCCTAGAGTTGAATAAAATCTCTCAAATAGACCGCAGCATTGATGATGAAATTGATTCTTACGTTATAAATCTTGGGAAAACTCAGGATAGGCTAATCCTAGACTCCCGTTTAGCCTGGCATTTTATTCCTAGTGCCTTTAAGGTCTTTTTAACGGTTGATCCCATCGTCGGTGCCGAACGAGTGTTTGGGGCTGCGCGTAATGATGAAAAGAACCCTTCCTTAGAGATTACCCTGGAAAATAATTTAAAGCGCCAAACCATTGAAGATGAACGCTTTAATCAACTGTATGGCATCCACTTTAGAAATCACAGCAATTATGACTTGGTCATTGATACGTCTTTTACGTCTCCTGAAGTGATTGCGCTGAAAATAAAAGACTGCTTTGACGCTTGGCTATTAAAATAAGCGAAGAACTGACGACGAATGACATTGCTCATGGCATTTCCAACAAACGACTTCAGGACTGGGAACAGGCTTTGGATTTTAAATACAAACACTATCTATTGTCAGTAAAAATAAGTCGTTAATAAATTAATACACCGTAATTTGGTCTTTTAAAATCAAGACATCCAGGGGTCTGAACTCACCTTTAATTAAACATCAACGCCCTGCATCAACTCCACCCTGACTTTATCGCCAACTTGTACACCTTGGCAATCAACCGGTAGGACAATATAACAATTAGCCTGGCTCATTGATTTTAGTATATTTGAACCCTGCCGCCCTGCAGAAGCTACGAAAAAATCACCCAGACTATTTTGAGTCAGAATCCCTCGTTGATACTCCTGACGACCTTTGGATTTCTTTAATACTGAGGTACACGTTGCGGTCAAGAATAATGGGGTTGAAGCCAACACACCCGACACTTGCTTAAGCGCAGGTTCTACAAAATAGTGAGTGGTTACAACAACGGCAACGGGATTACCCGGTAAACCAAAAAAATAACACTCACCTATTTTACCGAAAGCCAAGGGTTTCCCAGGCTTTATGGCTAGTTTCCAGAAGTTGACTTCACCACAACAGGACAGTATTTCATTGATATAATCCGCCTCACCCACTGAAGCGCCACCTGTAGTTATAATCACATCATGACTTTTTGCAGCTTCAATAAAACGGGCTTCTAACTCGTTCGGATCATCTGCAACTGTGCCCAAATCAGTGACTGAATACCCGGGATCTGCTAATAATCCTTTTAAAAGATGACGATTGCTGTCATATATCTGTCCTGAGGCTAATGGCTGCCCTAACTCAACCAGCTCATCCCCCGTTGAAAAAATAGCCACTCTAACGGATCGCTTAACCGTGACCTCAGTAACACCGGCTGAAGCCAAAAAGCCTAAGTCAATTGCACTCAGTTTTTTAGGAGGCTCAAAAAGTAATCCACCCAGTTTTATATCTTCTCCTACCTCTCTGACATGCTGCTTCACCATGGTCTGCTCAGGAAAACGTATCGTTAAATCATCAAACGTCACCTGCTCCTGCATAATCACTGAATCCAGCTCAGGTGGCAGTACCGCTCCGGTAAAAATGCGTATACACTGACCTGCTTTTAATTGCCCATTATAAGGACGACCCGCCCAGGATGTACCCACACACGCTAAACTAAAAGACTGACCCGCCTTAACTTCGGTACTCAAAAAGGCATAACCATCCATCGCCGCATTTCTATCCGGTGGGCTATTGATTGCTGAATAGACAGGTTCTGATAAAACTCGTCCTAAAGCATTTTGCAAAGCAATCGTTTCTACTTCAACAATCGGTTGAATAGTCGCTCTAATTCTGTCCAGTGCCTCGTCAATTGAGAGTAACGACTTGCGTTCCAGACTACATACATCAATCATAATTTCTCCATAAATTCTTTTATAATAAAATCGACAATCATCTGTGGCTGATTGATGTCTAAATTCGGTAAATGTTCTGGTAACTCCAATAGCTCATCACTCGCTATCGCTATAATATCGGGATCAGTTGGATAGAGTAACGGTTGCTTAAGCGAAGGTCTGTGTAGTTCAACCTTAGGGAATGGCTCCGCTTTAAAACCTTCAACCAAAACCAGATCAACCTGGCTTTGATCAAATAGCTTCAATTCCTCATCCAGTCTGGGTTCTTGAGTAGGTACTATTTCAGTGATGATTGCTCGACGATGTGTTGAGACCAGCATAACCGGTGAAGCGCCTGCGGTTCGTAAACGGAAACTATCTTTTCCCGGCTGATCAATCTGAAAATTATGATGACTGTGCTTAATTAACCCCACTCGCACCCCCTGCTGCTTCAAAATTGGAATAATGTGTTCAAGTAAGGTGGTTTTACCCGTTCCGCTAGCGGCGACAAAACCTAATAGTGGTACATGAGCGTGTTGCATAGTTATCAAATAAGAAGACGGTTATCGTAGGATGGCTTATTCTAAGGTATTATTAACCGTGGATCATTAACAGAGGAGAAAACTTTGATTCGAATTTATCTTATTATCCTATTAGGCGTCATTGTATATTTTGGTTTCCGTTCATTTCTTAAAGCCTCACCGTCTGTCTTGGCAAAATATTGCCGCACTGCATTAATCTGGCTGATTGGTGTTGTGTTTGTTTTTTTAGCCATAACTGGCAAACTCAATGGCATCTTTGCACTGGTCGGTTTAGTGATTGCGTTTATCTTACGATCAATCCCCGTGTTGCTTAACTATGCACCCTCGATTCAGAAACTATGGCAGCAGTATAACGGTTCTCAACAATCAAGTTCACAACGACAAAACGAAGCCAGTGCAAAAGGTAAAATGTCAGTTGAAGAGGCCTATGAGGTATTAGGGCTTAAGCCAGGAGCTTCTGAGGAAGAAATTATCGCCGCACATCGAAAGCTGATGCAAAAGATTCATCCCGATCATGGTGGTTCAGATTATTTAGCTGCAAAAATAAATTTGGCAAAGAAAATATTGATCAATAAATGATTAACGCTGACAGGTTTTACAAAACACGGTTGAACGATTTGCCAATCTGACTTCAATCAAGACCTGTTGACAGTCAACACAAGGTAAGTCTTTACGACCATACACTTTCAATTGTTGTTTAAAATAACCCGGCTTTCCTGCTTCATTGACAAAGTCGCGTAAGGTCGTTCCACCCTGTTGAATCGCGTGTTGTAAAATTAACTTTATGCACTCAGCCAGTTTTTGATAACGCACTAATGAAATAGCCCCTGCTTGCCGGGTCGGTAAAATACCCGCCATAAAGAGCGCTTCATTGGCATAGATATTCCCTACTCCCACCACAATATGACTATCCATAATAAAGGTCTTAACAGGCACCTTTCGGTTTCTGGATAACTGGTACAGTAGATCACCCTTAAAGTCATCCAATAATGGCTCTGGTCCTAAAGCTTTAATCAGAGGATGCTCATCAATAGGTTCAGCAGTCCAGAGTACCGAACCAAAACGACGCTGGTCATTAAAACGTAACACAATATTGTCGTTAAATATGAAATCAATATGATCGTGTTTCTTGGACTCCTGTGCTGCCGTCATAATCCTGAGACTGCCTGACATACCCAAATGAATTATCAGTGTACCCTTCGCAGTTGTTAAGAGTAAATACTTAGCTCTACGAGTTACCGCTTCAATACGTTGCCCTGTTAAATCATCTACTAGGGTTTCAGAAACAGGCCAGCGTAACTTGGGCTGACGAACAACAACCTGTTTAATCACGCGACCTACAATATGCGGCGCAATGCCTCGACAGGTGGTTTCAACTTCGGGTAACTCAGGCATAATTATTTCGCTGTTTTTTATCCAGGACGAGTGGAAGTTTAGCATGTTTAAGGTTATGAAGCTTAACGTTACCAGTTTATGCGTGTTCTGTTAAGTATCAGCCGTGACTGTGCCTAGGAGAATACCCAACCAATCGCACGCACCGAGTTTTTTTACCTGCGTCTGAAAGACTAAGGGTTATCAATAAGTAACGTATCATCATAAAAACCGACTTCACCTGTTGCAATGTCGTGGATGCCACCAACAATCGCAATTGCACCTGTTTCAATCATTTCCTTTAAAATCGGGCTGCGTTCAATAACAGCATGTACCGTTCTTTTTACATTGATGGTGGATACTTTTTCAATAAAGTCAGCGTTACCTGAATGTCGATTTTCAGTTTCGGTTTTTTCATCATAAACCGCTGGCTGTATCTTACTTAACAGCGCGGTCAGGTTACCCATTTCCACATGGTCACATGCACCTTTTATAGCGCCACATTTGGTATGACCTAACACCACTATAATTTTTGACCCCGCCACTTTGCAGCCAAACTCCATACTTCCCAAAATATCTTCATTAATAATATTACCGGCAATACGCACACTGAATACATCTCCCAATCCCTGGTCAAATATCAGTTCAACCGAGGTACGGGAATCAATGCAACTTAAAATAACCGCAAACGGATGCTGTCCGTCCGAAGTTTCATTGGCTTGTTGCAGCAGATTACGATTTACTTTAAGGTTATTGACAAAGCGTTTGTTACCTTCTTTTAATAAATCCAATGCCATTGCAGGCGTAATGGCGGACTGCATTTCTTGGGTTAAAGTTTTCATAATATTTATGTGTTCAAGCTTAAGGATAGTAAATACATTTTAAAAGATAGTAACACTATCTTTGCAAATTGCAAAACTTTCGGTTATGCTTTTTACATGGACATGCAATTAAAAATTAATATGAATGAAAAATTATTCCTCAGGGACCCGGAGCAATCCGAACTGGGGAAAAAAATCATTCTGCACAGTATTCAGTTAATTCACAGTAACGGGTTTGAAGCCTTTACCTTTAAAAAACTGGCCATAGACATTGGAACGACGGAAGCAGGTATCTATCGATATTTTGAAAACAAGCACCGTTTGCTGATCTATCTGACTGCATGGTATTGGAGTTGGCTTGAATATCAGGTTACCTTTCAAACCAACAATATCAAAGACCCGACTGTTAAGCTAAAGCAGGTGATTAAATTATTGGCGACTACTGTGGAAGACGATCACAGCACGCTTTACGTCGATGAAAGTATTCTGCATCAAATCATTATTACCGAAGGCACCAAAGCCTATCTAACTAAGGAACGTGCATTAAATAACTTAGGCAACTTCAGGAATTATCACTTCAGGAATGGCAGTGTAATTCCATTGCCCGAGATGCTTATCAAATACAATTCGCATTGATTCTTTAAACCCCTCCATAACTTTTCTGCCCGTCTCATAAATCCTGTTAAAAATACAGACAAAGACTTTTAATCCTGCTTTTGTAGTTGTGTTTTCTATTAACTCTTTCATAAATAGA
>QVQE01000064.1 GCA_003584865.1 Methylococcales bacterium | reverse complement strand
TGCCGTCAACTTACATGCTTTGGCTTCTTTGGGGTCGCAGCTGCTGTCTATATATGATCCTGACCAGAGTAACTGGCTCAATCCCATTAGCCAAGCCATTAATGTAGCTGATGTACTGGTCTTAGCACCTAAATCAACGGGTTGGTCAGTACCCAATGGATCGTGGGTCAAAGGCCCACAGATATTTAACAATGTCATCGACAGCATCACTAATATTGTTACGAATGCTTTACAATTAAAAGGCGTAGCTTCACAAATCACGCTCAATATCAACGATACTGCTGCTAACATTAATGCCAACTTTCTCAAGCTGGTAGGCGTTGGCAGCGCAGGATTGGGCTTTACTGTACCAGACAGTACTGCCCTGAGTGGTCATGTTTCTTTAAGTGGCTCATCTGATGGCGGGGCTTGGGTTGTCAATGCGGCTACTGCTGTGACGGCTAGCCAAGAAGGACTAACCCTACCAATACGCGTACAAGACACTACCGCAAATCTTAATGCCGTCAACTTACATGCTTTGGCTTCTTTGGGGTCGCAGCTGCTGTCTATATATGATCCTGACCAGAGTAACTGGCTCAATCCCATTAGCCAAGCCATTAATGTAGCTGATGTACTGGTCTTAGCACCTAAATCAACGGGTTGGTCAGTACCCAATGGATCGTGGGTCAAAGGCCCACAGATATTTAACAACGTTATTGACACTGCCGCCAATATAGCCAACAACGCTAACAAGCTTTCAGCCTTGGGGTCTCAAATTAGCGTCAATGTGACAGACTCTGCCGCTAACATTAACGCCAACCAAACGGCTTTAAGCAGTTTGGCTAGCCTTAAAACTATCAACTTACCCGATGGCACTAGCTTCCAAGTAGGCTTTACGGTCAATGTTGCAGGTGCCTTGGGGGTTAACGCTCATGGACTGACTATCTCGTTCTTTAAAGTACAAGACACTAGTGTTAACCTAGCGACTAACTGGGATGCTTTGGCAAAATTGGGCAGTCCTTTAATTTCAGTTCAGAACACGGATAGTAAGGTGACGGCAATTACGGCGGCGATTAATGTGGCTGACACCTTGATTCTGGCTCCGAAATCACTCAATTCAACCGGTGGCCTGATGAGTTTTGCTAATGTCACTGATTCAGCGGCTAATATTGCCACCAATGCCGCTAAGCTGGCAGCCTTTGGCAATCAGTTGGCAATTAATGTTAGCGATAGCGCAGCCAAAATCAATGCCAACCAGCTTAGTTTGTTGTCTTTGGGTACCGCGCTAAAAAGCATTAATCTACCCGATGGTAACGTCATTAACCTTAATGTCAATGCCAGCGGCTTTTATGTCATCGCTCACGATGCCGTTAAACTCGCCCAAGAAGGTATTACTTTCCCTGTTAATGTAGTCGATACCGATGCCAATATATTCGCTAATGCTGACGCCCTCGCTAAACTAGGGGTACAGATCCACAGCATCACGGATACCAGCGCGGCAAACACGCTGCCAACGGCCATTAATGCCGCTGATGTGATAGTGCTGGCTCCCAAACTCGTTGATTCGAAGGGTGTTAAGGCCGTATTCGGTAATATCTCCGATAGCGCGGCTAATGTCGCGAGCAATCTCGATAAATTACAGGCCATTGCCAACCAAATCAAGACTATTAACCTCAGCGATAGTGGTACACCGGCTTTAAAAATTACGGCAACGCAGCTTAGCACAGGTGGCGACGCGCAAACCCTGGGATTGATAACCGGTAATTACAGTCTTACCGTCAGTGGCGCCACGGTTGCCAATTTTGCTAATTCACTGAGCAACACGCATGTCACTTCAGTGGGTATTATTGATAGTGCTACTAATGTATTGGCAGGATTAGACAACTTACAAGCTAATGCAGCGAAACTGTCTGCTATTACGTTTACCGATAAAGGCACTCCCACTTTAGCGATCACAGCGACCCAATTTGCTAGTGACACCGCCGCTTTCGGGTTAATGACGGGGCAATACAATATTACTGTCACCAATGTTTCGGTGGCTAATATGAATTCGACCTTGGTGAATGCGCTAACGGTTACTCTAAAAGACAGTGCAGTTAATTTACTCGCAGGTTTGGATTCTGTCCAGTCGCAAAGCGGCTACGTCACTGGTATTAAACTGACCGACATCGGTGCACCAGTAATAAAGATTAATGCTACGCAATTCAGTAATGATTACAGTTCATTGAGTCTGATTTCCAGCAATTACCGTTTGAGTATTCAGGGTAGTATTGCCGCTAATTTAGCAGGAAAATTGGGCAATAGCCATTGGGCGGCGGTGTCCGTAGCGGATAGCGGTGTTAATGTTACTAAAAACCTGGATGCCATTCAGGCACATACTGCCAATATTTCCGGCATCAGTTTGACCGATACCAGCACGCCAATATTGAATATCACGGCTGCAACACTGACTAATGATGGTAATGCCTTAAGCTTAATAGGTGGCAATTATAATCTGGCTGTCAGTGGTGAAACCGTAGCACATTTAGCGGCTGACCTGACTAACTCACATGTGACCAGTGTCGGCATTGTGGATTCTGCCGCTAATGTCGTCACTGGTTTAGCGGCGTTAACCACTAATGTCAATAAACTGAGCACCATCAGCCTGATCGATGCCGGCACACCTGATTTAATTCTGACAGCCGCCTCGGTGAGCAGCAATCTATCGGTGTTAAATGACATTCAGTCAAACTACTTGTTGTCAGTTAAGGATACTGCGAGGTCTATTAACACGCTGGATTTAAGTGGTTTGCATACCTCATCAATTGAACTCTTACCTACCAACTTAATTGTTGGCGGAACTGTGCAAGAAAATACTCAGGTGACTAATCTCAATTTATCATTGATCAATCTGAACGGCGATAGCATCAATGAAAAGGTCTACAACACCACTGGCACTGAGATAGACATACTGGACAGTACGTCGGCAATCATTAGTCAATTCATTTTTACCCATGATACAGAAGCACAATTGCATTTAGTGGGGGTCGGCAGCACACCGATACACTTGATCTAATCAAGCGTTAAGGAATGAAAATATAATAACTTAAGCATTTTTTGTGGGAGCGGCTTTACCCGCTTCCACAAGACTTCTTCGACAAGCTCACTGCAAGCGGTTAAGTCTTCCTGCGTGTCCCGTCTTAAGTGGGTAGTTAGATCTCCCAAACTGAGTTAATTAGGCTTAGGGAACAAACTTTTCAACGGGGTTAGAGAAATTATAGATGCCCATTTTATTCGCTTCCGAACTGGTGGCAGCGGCCTTAAAGATATATTTAATGCCACTGGTTAAGTTTGATATCATCCCTTTGGATTTAGAAAATATCTTGGTGTAATATTCTGCATCGTCTGCGGGTGCGGGTAAAGGCGAATAAAGCACTATATATTCAGTTGCATGAGGATCAGCGCCAATCTCAAAAAACATTTCCCCTGAGTTATTACCATAATACACATCCAGGGTTGGAGCATCTAAGATACCGACCACAGAGGGTGTTCTTGAGAGATTAAATCCTGAACTATCCAATTTGGTCAGGTCAGTGCCTACCGTCTGATTAACATAACCACCGAGAGCGCTAAGACAATTTTCAAGTGCCCGGCGGAGGGCGACTTTATTCGCGGTATCTTCTTTGGTGCCATCTTTAGACTTGATTAATGCAGCCGTATAAAGCGTAATGGCAGCTTGAACCGTTTCTAAATCAGGTAGAGGTGCCGTAAAATTGGGGTTGTTGGTCATTTTTAGAACGATTTTCTGAGCGTAGCTTACAAGCTCATTATCTTTAATCTTACTAAAATTGATTAGTGCCTTTTGTATTCTCATAATTCCCTCGAATGCGCCCGTAAATGGGCATTAAATGATGAAATCCAATTCAAAATCCCTGCAACAGTCAGTGCAATTTGAGTGTTAGCGGTTTGAGTATAGTCTCTTTTACAAAAAATACACTTTATATATGGTTTAATTTCAAATGAGTTAAAATCAGTTTGAACCATTCAGTGATTAAAACCGCTTTGCCAGACATAATAGAGAGAATATACAGCCGCAAAGCCTATAGTTATTAGCGCTTCGGATGTATGCAATGGAGTAAAGCAAGTATGAATTGACCCTTCGGATGTATGAAATGCAGTAAAGTAGGTATGCATTGGCGCTTCGGGTACATGAAATGCGGTAAAGCCTGTATGCAATGGTGCTTCGGATACATGAAATACAGTAAAGCATGCATGCAATGACCCTTCGGATACATGAAATGGCGTAAAGTAGGTATGCATTAGAGCTTCGGATGTATACAATGCTGCATTCTTGGGCAAGAATGTTGAGTAATGCCTGATTTCTGCACTACCCAGCAACTTTCCAAACCAATTGATCAGAGATGGCGCATAGCTAAGCAATAGTCCCACCCCAACAAAAATGATGCCGATGATGATCAATGGAATCGCAATGAGGCGGGGTAGGGTGAATGATGCTTGCATAGTGAAGGGTCTGTTGGAGTTGATGGGATAGCCATTTTTAATTGAGTCAAAACTGATGGCTGAGTTTATGTCCTTATCATAACAAATTTGATGATTAAAGGGTGTTGATAAGCACTGTCCAGTCTGAGTTGATTGTGTTTTTTCATTATTGACAGTGCCTTTCGTGCCAAGAGTTGAAGTCTGCCACTTTAGAACCTTATGGATTTTATGATATTTAAGATGAAATAATAATCAGTCAGTTGAACAGGCTAGACCAAGTTTTGGTTAATTGTAATATCTGGTTTTGTGATAAAATTTAAAGCATTAAGCTAAACGTAAAAAAGGATTGATAATGTTTGACGATAAGTTTTTTGATAATTGGTTGGATAGTCAAGCACAAAAGGTGATGGAACAAGTTGCCAATGGTCAAAGCATTTCTTCTGAGCAAATGATGATTTTGTTGCTTAAAGCTCAAACCAATCATTTTGCTCATTTGGATATTGATTTGCGTAATGAGATGAAGTTGCTCCGTGAAGATATGGATAAACGCTTTGAGCAAATGCAAGTTGAAACAGCGAAACGCTTTGAACAAGTTGACAAGCGATTTGATCAACTCACTTCACGGATGGATCATTTTATGATCTGGTCATTTGCAACCACTTTGACCGTCGGTGGAATTGTGATTGCAGCGATTAAATTTTTGTAAGTTATTTCTGGTCTAAACATCAGTTGTCAGCGGGTTTGCACATAGTGTGATAAAGTTTAAAGCCTTGAAAGAATTTAATCTGCTAAGGCTTGGAATGTGTGTTTCAGTCACCATATAGGTGCAGTGTTAAATTTATTGATTGAGGTTAGTACCATGATGCGAATTTTTCTTTTTTTAGCGACCAATGTGGCCATTATGGTCGTGGTCAGCATACTATTTAATGTATTAGGCTTAAGCGGTGCTTTAGATGCACAAGGGGTTGATCTCAATCTAAACGCCTTATTGTTTATGTCGGCCATTATTGGTACGACAGGTTCTTTGATATCGTTGGCGATGTCTAAATGGTCTGCCAAGCAGGCAATGGGCGTTCATGTTATTGAACGTCCACAAAATCAAACTGAACAATGGTTGCTGGATATTGTTGCAAAACAAGCCCGTTTGGTGGGGATTGATATGCCTGAAGTGGGTATCTTTCAGGCACCCGAAGCGAACGCTTTTGCAACCGGTATGAATAAGAACAGTGCGCTGGTAGCGGTCAGTACTGGCTTGCTGCACGCTATGACAGCGGATGAAGTCGAGGCGGTAGTCGGGCATGAGATGACTCACGTAGCAAATGGCGACATGGTGACGATGGCCTTAATGCAAGGGGTGGTTAATACCTTTGTTTATTTCTTTGCCACTATCATGGGTCATTTTGTTGATCGTGTCGTGTTTAAAACTGAACGGGGTTATGGCCCTGCTTATTACATTACTCAGATGATTGCTCAAATTGTGTTAGGCTTCCTGGCTTCAATGCTGGTGATGTGGTTCTCTCGTTACAGAGAATTTAAAGCCGATGCGGGCGGTGCTCAGCTGGCGGGGGCGCCAAAAATGATTGCCGCTTTGCGTGCCTTGCAAAGAGCGCATGAAGTGCCTGAGTTGCCAGGGCAATTAGCCGCCTTTGGTATTAATGGCGGTGGTGTGGGGCGGTTGTTTATGAGTCACCCACCTTTAGAAGAACGCATTGCTGCGCTGCAAAATAGCCGATAAGCCGTCATTACTAGACTTTAAGCGCTTATCCACGAATGGGAGTCTCTAAAGGCTCCCATTTTTGTAGCTTATGCGTTTATCTTATTTAAGTCCTACCTTTATAATTACAGGAATATCATGAAAAAGATTCTTTTCGCCGGTGTATTATTGTTTGCCGGGATTGTGTTTGCGGATGATGCTAAAAATGAATGGCATAACACGGTATTAACGGATGCAACCATTGAAAAAGTGCAAGCCGCTAAATTCGAATATAAGAAGTGTGT
Source organism: Methylococcales bacterium (assembly GCA_003584865.1). Classification (GTDB taxonomy): domain Bacteria; phylum Pseudomonadota; class Gammaproteobacteria; order Methylococcales; family Methylomonadaceae; genus Methylobacter_C. The sequence continues at coordinate 6,928 of QVQE01000064.1, read as the reverse complement.
GGGCGATGAAATGCAAAAATCGTCTTATCAGGATCAGGATTCTCGCAAGGCAACAGATGCTATCATGAAGCAGTGTGAGTCTATTTTAGCGAAAATGCGAGTAGTCTATACAGAGGCTAAAGTACCTGAAGTGATCTCTGACCGGCATTTAAAACAAATTCGTATGCAGACAACACGTGAAGCCTTACAAGGCATGATGTTCTCTGAAGCTAGTCGTAAAGCGGGTAAATAAATACTAACTAAACAGAGGTGCTCTCTCAATGAATATGATTTACGCAATTGATTTATCGTTAAAACCGACGACCTTTGACTTGTGGCATGTGTGTCTGGCGGGTACGGTTGTGGTGTTGTCTTTTATGCTTATTATGTTACTGCTGGTGATGCTGATCAGTGCAATGCGTTGTAAGAAAAAGTCAGTTCAGCAAGTGAGTCAGCCTGTTGCACCTGCAACACCTCCTGAACCCGTTATTAAAATAGTAGAGAAGATTGTAGAGGTTGAAAAGATTGTAGAGGTTGAAAAGCTAGTGCATGCACCCGTACCAGAGCCAGTGATATTAAAAGAATCCACACCGGATGCTGCACTACAACTGCTGGGACTGTTGCAAAAAGAAGCCCGTTTCATTGATTTTATCAAAGAAGATATAACAAGCTATGCCGACAGTGATGTGGGTATTGCTGCAAGAGTGGTGCATGAAGGTTGTAATAAAGCGATTAATGAACATTTTACTTTAACGTCGGTTCGAACGGAGCAGGAAGGAGGAAAGATTACCTTGCCTGCTGGCTTTGATGCATCAGCGGTAAGATTAACCGGTAACATTGTGGGTTCTGCGCCTTTTACGGGCGTATTGGTTCATAAGGGGTGGCAAGTAACGGACGTCCGATTGGCGAAGTTAACCCAGGGTCATAATGCTAATATTATTGCAGCTGCTGAGGTTGAGCTATGAGTTTGTTTGATCATATTAAAAAAGTTAAAGACATTAAGATTGACGCTGGTGAAAGTAAACATGAAGAAACCGTTACTACTTCTAACGAATCTTTAAGTTCAACACCTGATGATCAACCGGTTAACGAAAATATAGGGGGTGAAGCACCCCAGTATTCAAATACTTTTCCTGAAACAGGTTTTAGTTCATCCAATCAAGAGCCCTCGCCAAGTGTCGGGAAACGTTACTCTGTCGGTATCGATTTAGGAACGACGCATTGCGTATTGTCTTATGCGGATATTACGGATATTGAGAGTGATGAGTTTAGTCAGCAGGTCATGGCTATCCCACAGTTATTTAATCCGGGTCTGGTTGAAAACAGTTTTCAGTTACCTTCGTTTCTTTATCAGGCGCACGAAGCTGAACTTGCAGAAGGTTCGACTTCTTTACCCTGGGCGGTAAAGCCTGATTATCTGGTCGGTGAGATTGCCAGAAATCTGGGTAGCAAGACACCGATACGTTTGGTATCCAGTGCCAAGAGTTGGTTGTGTCATGCCGGGGTAGATTGTAAAGCGCCTATCCTGCCTGCTGAGGCACCTGAAGAAGTTGAACGTATTTCGCCTTTCCAGGCGACCACGGCTTATTTACAACATCTTCGTGATGCCTGGCAAAGCCTGCACCCTGATGCTCCGTTAGAAGATCAGGATTTGGTGATTACGGTACCCGCTTCTTTTGATCCGGCAGCTCGTGATCTGACTGTGGAATCGGCTCGTCAAGTAGGCTTGGGTCAGGCCATCTTATTAGAAGAGCCGCAAGCGGCCTTATATAGCTGGATTGAACGAAGCAAGGGTGATTGGCGTAAACAGGCGACGTGTGGGGATATAATCCTGGTCATTGACGTCGGTGGGGGTACCACTGATTTATCATTGATTGCGGTCACTGAAGATAATGGTAATTTAGAGTTAACCCGTATTGCAGTCGGCGATCATATTTTGCTGGGCGGTGATAATATGGATTTGGCTTTAGCGTATACCGTTAAGGCCAAGTTGGAACAAGAGGGTAAACGTTTAGAACCTTGGCAGGTTCAGGCATTGACGCATAGTTGCCGTGAAGCGAAAGAGAAAATCTTTACTACGCCGTCTCTGGAAACAATTCCTTTGGTTATCGCTAGCCGTGGCTCCTCATTTATGGCGGGAAACATTCGTACAGAGTTAACACGTGAAGAAGTTGAGCGCGTGTTGATTGATGGCTTTTTCCCCAGAGTGGCAGTCAGTGAAAGACCGATCAGTCGTACCCGTACCGGTTTAAGAACAACCGGTTTACCTTATGCGCAGGATGCGGCGATCACTCGTCATCTCGCTGCTTTCTTAGCGAAGCAGCAAAATGCAACCGATGAGTTTAAGGATATCAACTTACCTGAACATGCGACTTTCTTGCATCCTACGGCAGTTTTATTTAACGGCGGGGTATTAAAAGCAGACGGTTTAGGCAATCGTTTAATGGAGGTATTAAATACCTGGCTGGCTGCTGAACAAGCACCTGAAGCACGATTATTATCGGGTGCTGATCTTGATCTGGCAGTAGCTCGCGGCGCAGCTTATTATGGGTTTGTGCGTAAAGGTAAGGGTGTGCGTATTAAGGGCGGTACAGCCGCTTCTTATTACATCAGTATTGAAAGCTCAATGCCAGCTGTACCCGGTATGGCACCCGAGATTGTGGCTTTGTGTATTGCTCCTTTCGGAATGGAAGAAGGTACGCGTGAGGATTTACCCGATGATGAGTTTGGTTTAGTGGTGGGCGAACCGGTACGTTTCCGTTTCTTTGCTTCTAACACACGTCGGGATGATAAAGTCGGTACTCGTTTAGACTATTGGACGGACGAAGAATTGACCGAGTTGAACGAGCTGGATATTACGTTACCTGAAGAGGGGCGTAGAACCGGTGAAGTCGTCGGGGTACATTTAGGATCGGCGGTGACTGAAGTAGGTACTTTAGAAGTACAAGCCATTTCTTTAAAAGATAGCAGTCGTTGGAAAATTGAGTTTGATGTCCGGGCAGGTGATTAAAGCCTGGATTTATCTCTTTTTGTTTCAACTCTTTTCTGTAGGAGTGGCTTTAGCCGCTGTTTTATAAAGCGACTCCTACTGTAAGTTATTTCATTTTATCTGTTTGTTTTAATGTCCTCTTTTGATCTTGTTAAGCAACTCACCCAACAACTCCCTCTCTGTCTGAATCAGGATAGGCATCCTTTAAAACGTCAGTTAGACCGTTTACGAAGTGAGCTTAAAAAGGGTAAATCCATTGAGGTTCCATTAGGTACCCTGACTGACTGTATTGAGCGCTCAGTCGCTACCCGAAATAAACGGCTTGCCAGTATTCCTCCGATCAACTTTCCTGATTTACCGGTAACGGGTAAGAAAGATGATATCGCCCAGTTAATCAAAGCGCATCAAGTGGTGATTGTTTGTGGTGAAACCGGTTCGGGTAAAACCACTCAGTTACCGAAGATTTGTTTATCGCTGGGTTTGGGCGCGGCTGGTTTTATTGGTCATACTCAACCAAGACGTATCGCTGCCAGAACAGTAGCAGATCGCATTGCCGAAGAGTTGGGTGAAGGGATTGGTAAGTCGGTTGGCTATAAGATTCGTTTTAATGATAAGACCCATGCCGATTCTTTAGTTAAATTAATGACGGATGGGATTCTATTAGCTGAGTCTCAGCATGATCCGTATTTGAGTCAATACGAAACCATCATTATTGATGAAGCGCATGAGCGCAGTTTGAATATTGATTTCTTATTGGGTTATTTAAAGTGGTTGTTACCGAAGCGTCCAGATTTAAAAGTGATTGTGACGTCGGCGACCATTGATACCCAACGCTTTTCTACGCATTTTAACAATGCACCTATCATTGAAGTTTCGGGTCGAACTTATCCCGTTGATATGCGGTATCGGCCCATTATCACCAAAGAACCACTGGAAGGGGAAGAGGTTGATGAAACCATTGATGAATTGCAAAATGCGATTCTGGATGCGGTCGATGAACTGTATCGGGATTTACGCGGAGATATTTTAATCTTCTTAAGCGGTGAGCGTGAAATCAGAGAAACCACCGAATCGTTAAAAAAACATCATCCCACTCAGTACGAGATTTTACCGCTGTATTCCAAGTTAAGTGTGAGTGAACAGGAGCGGGTGTTTAATCCTAAGGGGGGCAAGATCCGTATAGTCTTGGCAACCAACGTGGCAGAGACGTCATTAACCGTGCCGGGTATTCGGTGTGTGATTGATACCGGTCATGCGCGTATCAGTCGTTACAGTCATCGCAGTAAAATTCAGCGCTTACCGATTGAACGCATTTCTCAATCCAGTGCCAATCAACGGGCCGGACGTTGTGGGCGTGTGGCTGAAGGGATTTGTATTCGCTTATATTCACATGATGATTATCTGGCGAGGCCGGAGTTTACCGAACCCGAAATCATGCGAACCAATTTATCAGCAGTCATTTTACAAATGATTGCCTTAAATTTGGGGGATATAGAAGACTTTCCTTTTATAGAACCACCCGAAGACAAGATGATTCGGGATGGCAAGAATGTCCTGCATGAGGTCAATGCGCTCGATAAATCAGGCAAGTTAACAGAGGTCGGTAAACAGTTAGCCAAGTTACCCACTGATCCCAAGTTAGCCAGAATGTTATTAGCCGCCGCAGAGGAGCATTGCTTAACCGAGGTCGCTATTATTGTATCAGTCTTGAGTGTGCAAGATCCCCGTGAAAAACCGGCTGATAAAATGCAACAGGCCGATGCCAAACATGTCGCGTTTCGACATCCTGAATCGGACTTCTTAACCCTGCTGAATATCTGGAATACCTTTGAGGTTCAGAAAAAGCATCTATCGAATAGTAAGTTAAGAAAATATTGTACGGATCACTTTTTGTCTTATATTCGGATGCGTGAGTGGTTTGATATTCATGCGCAGATTATGCAAGTCATTAAAGGGGATTTAAAGCTGCATCCGAATACTGATGACGCAAGTTATGAAAAGATTCATCGGGCTTTATTAACTGGTTTGTTATCGAATATTGGTTTTAGGCATGAACCTTACGAATATTTAGGGGCACGCGGACTTAAGTTTTTTATTTTCCCGGGCTCTGGATTACATAAACTGAAACCCAAGTGGATTATGGCGGCTGAACAAGTCGAAACCAGTAAGGTGTATGCGCGTAATGTGGCGCGTATTGAACCGGAATGGATTGAGCATTGTGCGGGTCATCTGGTCAAGCATAATTATTATGATCCACATTGGGAAAAGAAGTCGGCACGGTGTATGGTGTCGGCCAGAACCTTGTTATATGGCTTAACGTTACAAGCGGGTCGCAAGATTCCCTATGATCATGTAGACCCTAAATCGGCGCGTGAGATTTTTATTCGTTCGGCCTTAGTAGATTATGATTATCACAGTAATGCACCTTTTTATGTGGCTAATAAAAAGTTGCTGGAAGAAGTCGGGATTATTCAGCATAAAGGCCGACGGGTTGATCTGGTTGAAGATGAGCAATGGTTGTATCAGTTTTATGATCACAAGTTGCCCGCAGAGATTATCAGTGGCGTTACCTTGGATACCTGGCGTAAAACGGCTGAGCGTGGTAATCCTAAGCTACTCTTTTTAACCAAAGAAGATTTAACGCGCGAAAAAGATGAAAACTATGTTAATGAATGGGATTTTCCTGACAGTAAAAAAATAGGTAACTTAACAATCAAACTACAGTATCGGTTTGAACCGGGTCACGATGAAGATGGGGTGACGGCCTTGATTCCGGTACATCAATTAAATCAAATGACTCAGGAGCCTTTTGATTGGTTAGTGCCCGGATTGTTGGAAGAAAAATGTGTGGCTTTAGTCAAAGCCTTGCCTAAAAACATCAGAAAGCATTTTGTGCCAGTCCCACAAATGGTCAAGCAATGTTTAGAGATAGAGCCGGACTTTAAGGGCTTATTGCAGGAGTGGTTAGGTTATCGTTTAAGAAAGCTGACCGGTGAAGCCATTCCATTGAATGCCTGGAGCTTTGAAGGCTTGACTGAACACTTAAAGATGATCTTTAGGGTTATTGATGATCAAGGTCAGTTACTGGATTATGGTCGGGACTTAAAGAAGCTCCAGCAGAAATATACCATTAAGGCAGAGCATAGTTTTGATCAAATCGCGACGGATGAGCTTAATTTCACGGGCTGTATTCAATGGGCTTTTGATGACTTGCCAGACACCTATCAATTTATCCAGAAGGGCCAAACGTTTATTGGTTTCCCTGCGATTATTGATGAAGGTGATAGTGTTGGGGTGCGTATTTTTGATACCCAACAAAAGGCAGCGTTACAACATCAACAAGGTTTGATGCGTTTGTTTCAATTGCGTTTAAAGAAAGAAGGTACTTATATCCTTAAGAATATGCCGCAATCTGCGGTGGCTGAATTAACCTATAATCGTTTACCCAAGCATCCTTTAATTCCAGCGTTATCAAACGGACAATTAAGTGAGAATGCCTCCTATAAAGAGGATATGTTGTTTTTAATCTTTTACAGTGTATTTGTAGAAGGTAAAAAACTGCGAACTCAAGAGGCTTTTGAAGCCTGTTTACAAGAAGGTAAGCCAGGTTTATTGGGTTTGGCTAATGAGTCAGGGAAGTTGACTTTAGAAATCATGGCGCAGTATGGTGATATCAAAAAGACCGTTGAGCGGCTATTGAAGCCTACTGACCCTTTGGCTAAGGATATCAATCAACAAGTAGATTTGTTGATTTATAGAGGCTTTATTCATCATACGCCTTATTATGCCTTGAAAGCGATGCCGCGTTATCTTAAGGCCATTCAATACCGTTTGGATAAGTTTGATAATAATGCTCAAAAGTGTCAGGAAGTTAATCGTTATGCAACGCGGTTTTGGAATGATGTTGAGAAGAAATCAAAGAAGAATCAGATTATCCCAGAGCAAGATCCGTTTCGATGG
>QVQE01000101.1 GCA_003584865.1 Methylococcales bacterium | reverse complement strand
AAAGACCCGTGGACAAAAGAAATCTGGGTGTATGACTATAGAACCAATATTCATCACACGCTCAAGAAAAACCCGTTAAATGATGCGGTGTTGAAAGACTTTATTGCTTGTTACCATCCCGTTAACCGACATCAGCGACAAGAGACTTTTAATGCGGAAACTAATCCCGAAGGTCGTTGGAGAAAGTTTAGTTATGATGACATTATAGCGAGAGATAAAACCAGTTTAGATATTTCGTGGCTGAAGGATAAATCACTAGCCGACCTTGATAATTTACCCGACCCCGATGTGTTGGCAAATGACATTATTGAAAATATGGAAGCGGGGCTGGAGAGTTTTAGAGCGATTATGGCGGCGTTGAGTAAGAAGTAATAAGCGATTCTTAACCGGAGAAAAAGATGCAATTGATTGTGAATTATCCAGATAAATTACCTGATGCGTTACAAGAATCAGCAGAACAGTTTGAGCATGAAGCTAAAATGGCAATGGCTGCAAAGCTTTATGAGCTTAAGCGGATTTCCAGTGGAACAGCAGCCTTACTGGTTGGTATGGAACGGGTGGCTTTTTTATTGAGCTTACAGCATTACGGCGTTAATGTTATTGATTTAAGCGATGAAGATCTACAGTCGGATTTTTCCAATGCCTGAAGAAAAAGAACTGGCCATCAACACAACGCCCATAATTTCTTTAATTGCGGCAACGGGTTCTTTGGATATGTTGCCACTTTTATACAGTCGGGTATGGGTGCCTTTTGAGGTCTGTCGAGAAATTCATGCCGGGGGTGCTGATAATTTTGCTATCACTGAATTTGAACAAATGAGTTGGCTGCATAAGCAGAATACGCCGGTTAAAATTCCTGTATTGCTGCAAAATTCTCTTGATTCTGGCGAGGCCGCTGTAATTCAGTTAGCGTTACAAGAGGATATTGAATTGGTGGCTATTGATGAAAACGTTGGTCGCCGCTTTGCTCGTTTATCGGGGTTAAATTTAACAGGGTCAATCGGTATTTTGTTGAAAGCCAAAAAGTTGGGTTATCCGATTTCTATGAGAGACGCCATTCGGCGAATGCGCCAGCGTGGAATTTGGTTAGGTAATAGTGTAGTGGAGTTTGCATTGAGAGAAGCTGGAGAATAATTAAAGATTAATGGTAGTCGTTAGTTACTTGAGAATACCAACATTCCTCAGTCTATATTCCATTGCCTTACTGGAAACCTCAAATTTATCAGCCATCGATTCAATGAAATGTTGTGAAGGGATGGTTTCGGTGTTATGTTGAGACACGTAATTATCAATGATCGCTTGACCTTCCATAAGGATTAAGGATTCAGGCATAAGTAACTGCGCAGCGAAACTATTTGCCTCAGACTCGACAGGATTCCAATAGGATTCTGTTCTGCTCATAGAATGTATAGAGTCAGTAAAACCATTTTCTGACTTGTTTTTATGTAAGCAGAAGTGGCCGATTTCATGCGCTAAAGTAAATCGTCTTCTTGGTTTATAAAGATTTTGAAATGGATTGATTTTTACAATAGGTGTTTCTTTTTGAAAAGAAATGGTGCCAATAGTGTCTGATGTTAGAGAATAGTCATCATTAACTTCTATTCCTAGCACACTAGCAACTTTGTCAACGTCGATTGGGGCATTAAAATCAATCTTATTTGTCTCATCTAGATGAGACAATAAGTCATAAGCGTTTGAGTAATCTTTAAAATCTCTAATCACTGGTTCCCCCATTTTTACTTATTTTATTCGACATTTTATTTACAGCATCTGATCTTTGTATGTTTTTTTGAATGTTTCCATTCGTATCAGCCTGAATTTCTTTGAGTGATTCCTCAATTTTTGATCGAATCTGATCATTAAAAAAACGTTGTACATCTCCATTTTCTAAAATAGTTTGTACTAACCTAATACCAAGTGTTTCATTTTTTTGAACATCCTTAATTAAATTTTCAACAATTCTATTTTCTTGAGATTCCTGGGACTCCGAAAGCTTTTGCGTAAAAATATATCCAGCAATACCAAGAATAACAGTAATGCCAACAAATATAATAGTCGTGAAAACAATGTAGGTGTTAGCAATGGACACTGCATCAGGAGTATTAACGCTTAAGGGCTTCAACCATCCAAGCAAAAATGGATACATAGCCCCACCAATAAAACCTATTAGCAAAATGGCTAAAAAGTGATTAAATGATGTCGTAAGAACTATAATCAGCTTCTTAAGTAGTTTTTTGGTCGACATGAAAGATTTTACTTATTATTATGTCGATCCAATCTAACATGGTTTTCAATGTGTGTCACTTTCTGGAGTGTCAAATTGAACTAGGCGAGGAGAAGTTTCTCCGGTGTCAATGGTATTTGCGGAACTGGAATTGCATTATGCCACTTTACTGCCTGAGTTAAGCACGACCAAAGGGATTTTAGGGCAGATATTTACCAAGAGCCAAAACAAAATCCAGGACCCGGCGATGTTAGCCAAAATCATTGATATGATCGATAGCGAACAATGGTTGGTGATGGGGGCTGATGTTAAAGGTGATATTTAATAAATCTAGCCAGCGATTAACAAATTATTATTTCTGTGATCCGAATTCCGATCACGACGATGATAATATTCATCGATTTTTGGTATTGCATTGGTGCTGCACTTTTCAGCCTGAGTCGCCTTATGTGAAATTCCTCATTGAAGTGAGCGGAACCAAGGATGTTGAAGAATTAAAGGCTGCTTTGATTGATCCTCAAAGTTATTTTCATCCGTACAAGATGAATGATGCATTTTGTGGATTGGAAGCAAAAACTTGTTATTTTGATTACATTCCGCCGGAAACGCCTAAAACTGTTGGCATTGTATTTTCAACAGTCGCTGCAAAGCCTTGAGCAATGGATAGGTGCATAAATTAGTGACAGTCAAACTACTTTGATTGACTACATTGATTAAGCACACGGGGCAGGTCGCGACATGTCTCTACGGTGTTGCAAGCAATCGGAGTTGGACAAGAGTAATTCTGCTTATTTATATCAAACTATAGATTTTCAGATAAATAAATACCGGAGTGCAATAGCTTCAGCTATTGCCTGTAAAAATAGCTAAAGCTATTTTACCCCATCTATTGGTTGTTACCTCTGTGATCTAAAGCTTCGCAATACGGCAGTTACTCGCGCAACGAAATTCTTAATCTGACATCAACTATTGCTGTTGGGTCTGTGGATTTAGGTGCGTAAGCTGAAGCGATATTATCGTAAGTCTTTAGTTGCGCCACCTCGGCGACCAGTGATTTTCCGGCATCCATCAATCGCGCTAAGACCGGATTACGGAATTTGGGAAGGTAGCCCAATTTTTGTGCCGTCACGGTTAAGACAATAATCGCCAGTTCATCATGTACATTGTCGGGTTCGCGGCGCAGCAATAAGGCATCGGCAAGTTGCAGCGGTGTGGACAGGTTTTTAATGTCGTAATAGTGCAATCCGGCAATATGGGTTTCCAGCAAAAATATGTCTTGGGCAAACGGTAAGGCAATAGCGGTTTTTTGCAAGGTTTGCAGCATAAGTTGCTGCATGATGGCCGTCATTGGCAACTGGTCAGCCATATCAATCCTTAGCTTACTTGGGCGACGATTTTGGCATGACGACTAACCAACTGCGCCCAGCATTCGGTTTCTGCGACAATCGCCACCTCTAAGATGGCTTTATGGGCGGACAGCCATTCGGGATCGTTGATACGTTAATTTTTCATTCTCAAGCTTTACGTTATAACAAGGACCAGAGTATCCACCAATTGAAAACTCCAGTATTAAAGGTTTAATTATGCTTGGCTCAAGCAATTCAAGTGATAATTCAAGTGATGCTATATCATCCAAATATTTGCCAAATTCGTGTTCACAATCCAGACAATGCCACTTGGTCGACTCATCACTTATACAGCACCCACCTAAAACAAACTTACCCAACTTGGATTTTTCATACATCTCCATCGATGGCATGTCGTATTGAATCGGCACAATCTTTTTACTTTGGCATTTTGAACAGGGTGGGTGTTTTGTTGACATCGGTTATTTAATTTCGAGTTGAATGAAAGCGGTGATTATTATGCTCAGTTTGATGTAAATACTATAGGCATTAATGGCCTAAAGGGGCTGGTTAGTTATTTGGCGGCGGTTTAGCTTTGAATTAGCTCATCAAGCAACATATCAGCTATACGCACACTTTCACGATAACCTTCGCAGTCAATTAAAAAATTGTAACGATACTCTTCTGCGCAGACGGTGATAACTTGCAGCGGCATGAAGTATTTTAATTTGTCCGTCCTAAATTCACTTTGACCAATTAAAGCTTCCAATAACTTATTAAGTTTATGCGTATGTGGATAAGCGCCGTAGATACTTTTAGTTTCTAGCAAATGCTTTAGCAACATTTCTAACATCTGTTGATAATGAAAGCAGTGCATTGAGCAATCTTTTAATTTGACGGTAGCAAGCAGATCAATAGCTACCGCGTGTTCCCATGCTTTACCGCCTAAATTTTCGACGTTTTCAAAGTGCTTTAATTTTTCTGCGTACATAATTGTTACCTGTTAGTTGCTTTGCTTGGTTTTATTGTGGGTTTTGGTAGTGGCGTGTGTGGCAAAGAAACCAGTTTTTGGTATTGCTCAAACAAGAAAGCGACGCGTGCGGCATCGTCTTTGCCACCTTTGTAACCGTAGGCGACATCGACGGCTTTGTCGAGTTGGGCGTGGGCTTTCAATAAATCGGTCGGCATATTGCCAGCGGCGTACAGCGTGGCGAGTGAACATTTTTGGCCTTGTTCTGCACAACGGTTTTCTTCAGCAATACGGGCATCTAAAACCAGCTGGGCGGCGGTTTCGATTTTTGCTTGTTGAGTAGGGTTGATGGTTTCAGGCCATGGGAAATTGTTGTAGACGATGGTGTTGGAGTAGCTGTAATCACTTTTTAATCGGCAGCAGGTTGTTCGCATCCAGGCATTGTGCATGTGGCTTGTAAGAACACCAAAATGAAACAAGCTGGCATCGGGGATAAAAAATAATTTATCCCCGCAAATTACGTCAGCATCCAGATATCCAATTGGTATAAATGCACGACGCTCTGAAGATACCTTTGGAATGGCAAGATATCGCGTTGACGAAGTGCGAATTTCTCCAAATAAATAAGGTGTTTCAGCCAGTTTTTGTGTCGCAATTTTTGTACTGGCTAGGCGCATTGCTTTTACAGACAACATTCGACGTTTAATTTCAGGTGAGAGTTTACGATCCTGAGCTGTACTGTCTTTCAGCCATAAACAATAACGCTTAATGCCATTAATAAATTCATCACCCATTAAATAAAGCCGAATATACTGAGTGGCAATTAGATCGTTGACACGAATTTTTTCTACTTCTTCAGAGGTCATTAATAAGTTGCCGCCATCTACAGGGCTACTGCCTCTTGTCATTTTCGGCGCATCCAAACATAATGGTTTTTGCCTTTTATCAATCAGCACAGTCGGTGCATCGACTAAATAGGGATTAATCTGTTTGGTTTGTATTTCAATCGGCTCGCCTGCGATGTCGTCACCGTAATTGAACAGGCGGCAAACGGTAGGAGAGGCTTTAGCCTCGATTGTCGAGGCTAAAGCCTCTCCTACCGTAGCAAAACCCATAATCACACAATGCACAGCGGCAACCCCTTTGCCTTCATTGCTCCAACGAAACGTGCGGTGCGCAAAATGTAATTTGATATTAAGCTTTAATAACTCAGTCCACAAAATGGCGACCTGTTCGCCTTGGGTCAGGCTGTTGGTGGACACAAAGGCAACAGGGATTTGGAACAAGGAACCAAAAATAGCCGGACTGATATGGCTCCAATCGAGCTTGGCGCAATCAATCAGGGTTTTTCTGGCGGCTTCGTCAAAACAACATTCGGCCAAGGTGCCTGCAAACAGTTGGCCATTAATATAAGGAAACTTAGCCCGATGTTCGGGCAAGTTTTTTAAGCGTTTAACGCCGGTATAATTTGGATAGTCCTGTAAATAACTGTCATCCGGTTTATTTAAGGTATCAAATAAAGACATTAAGCTATGATGTAAATCTGAACCATCTTCCTGTGTATGGTTAACCAGATAATCGAGAAACACACCGTTTTCACCAAACAAGCCGGTATCTTCCGCAAACAGGCAAAACAGCAAACGCACCAGATAGGTTTCCAAATCTTTGCCGTTGTAACCGGTGGCTTTAATCGCATCATGCAATTTGGCCATAGTTTCTGCTGCTTCTTTATTGATATGTACCTGCTGTTCTATGGCGATGGTTTCATAGTTTGCCAAAAACAGGAACGGTTCTATTTGTTGCGGTAGGTCGGTTAGTTTAAGCTCAAGACGGGGCGCACCGGTGATGCGATTATATAAATGCAGGTTGGCAAAATCACTGACCAGAATATAATCCGGCCTGTCTTTATCGTTCATCAAGCTCACGTAACCGCTGGCTTGGATATAGGCTTCTTCCAGATCTTTACCGGCTGACTTCATCTCTATTAGTAGCGTGCCACGCAAAACGCCATCAGCCCAAATAGTGCTCGATTTCTTACTAACTTTATTAAGTTCTTTAAGTGGGTATTGCCAGTCAATACGATTGGGATTAATACCAAAGATGGCGCAAAACCCGCGCATAAAATCTTGATCGCGCTCTTTTTCTGAGGTAACACCCTCAAATTCCTTAGAGAATGCGCTAGCACGTTGACGTATGGTGTTTATACTAAGGGCTAGTGTCATATTTTTTAAAACTTAAAGGGTTAGTTAATCGACCGACAAACAAAGACAAATCGACGTTAAATCGCTCTGATAAAGCTTTTGCTTGTCTAAGATTGATAGCACGACGACCTGATAAAGCTTCTGAAACTTTAGCTTTATTGCCTATTTCTGGTAAATCTTGTTGGCGTAAGTTATCACGCGCCATAAAAAACATAAGGCCTCAATATTAGTCGTGGCTGCGGGTGTTTCAAAATCAATAAAGGCGCCTTGAAGTTGCTCTGTTTTCCAATCCCCTAAAAATCGTTTTGATACAGCTTCTTCGCTAGCAATGCCAAGAGTTATCTCATTCATTAAACTTTTCCAGATAATCGCAACAACAATCCAACAGCCACTACCAAGGTGTTTGAAATTTAACATAATTGTTCTTTAATACAACTGTTTTCTTTTGAAAGGGCATTGCCCGCACCTTCTATTCCCCCAAGCACATGCTGTATGGAGTTTTTAGATTGACCAATCCTCAACAGATAGGTTGGGTACTCTATTAAACTCTTTTGTATTATTAGTAATTAATATTGAATTTAAGGCAAGTGCATGAGCAGCAATAAGAAAATCTAAAGGTCCAATGGGTGTGCCTTGCGATTTTAAATGATGCCGGATTAAGCCATAAGGTTTTGCAGCATCTTGATCAAAAGGTGATATTTCAAAGTTGATTAAAAATCGATCTAATCTGTTAGAGTTGTCATGCTGATGGTAGCTTGCCGCAATACCAAATTCTAGTTCTGCGACACTAATTGCGGAAATGCTGATTTGTCTTCTATCGACTCCATCCATTTTATTAATGATGTTTTCGAAGCCATGTTTCTGATTAAGTAAAAATATGCAGATATTTGTATCGAATAAATAAGTGTTCATGTAAAGTCACGGGACTGGTTAATGGACGGTTGTTCTCGTTCAATTTCCATAGGTCCAATTTCTTTAAACAGTGTTAATAAGCTTTCTGCGTTATATTTTGTTGGTAGAAGAATAACCATATCCCCTAGCTTTTTGATAATCACTTCATCTTCATCAAAACGAAAGTTTTTGGGTAGCCGAACGGCTTGGCTGTTGCCATTGTTAAAAATACGAGCTGTTTGCATATTTATCCCCGATGATTATCAAAAAAGTACATCCCTAGTATATACAAAATAATATAGCTAGGATAGATGATCTTAATTATCGTGATAGCAGTATCTTTAAGACGCGGGGAGGAATCTTTCACTCAAAATTTGATTGTCAGGTACGCCATGAGCTCTTGCAGTCGTTTCGGCAGCATCGATCAACTTGGGTGGTCCGCACAGATAGATGTCTGGCATAACAGTCGTACTCATTAGATCCTGAGTCAAAGCGTCCACCGGTGTACCGCAAAATCCGTCCCAATTATCTTCAGGCTTCCAGACACAATAAATAACTTGAAGTTGAGGCAAATCGATTTGTAAGGCTTTTAATTCGGCTTGGCAAAACAATTCTTCGGCTCTGTTTACGCCAAAATAAAGTCGAGCGGGATGAGGTTCCTGAAACTCTGCCATTCGTCTTAACATCGATAGCATAGGGGCAAGACCAGTGCCACCAGCAACAAACCAGCGCGGCTTTAAGCCACTCTCATACAAACCAAATGAACCTGTTGGGCCATGTACCAACAACATCTGTCCAACGGCCGCCTGTTCTATTAACCAGGTAGAAAATAGCCCTCCAGTCTGAAGACGAATCAAAAACTCCAGATTTCCTTCCCAGTTTCCGGTATTGGATAGTGAATAAGCGCGTTTAATGTCGTGTCCTGGCACTTCTAATTCCATGAATTGGCCCGACTCAAATTCGGCTCCGTTACCGCCATTTTCATCCGGTGCTAAACACAGTTCCAAGCGTAAGGTGTTTTCACCCACCGTTTCAATTGCGATTATTTCGGCGCTTCTGATTTTTATTTCACCGATTAAAACACGGTCGTGATCAAAAGGCAGCGAAATATGTAAATCACTATGGGGAAAGGTACAGCATAAAAGTGTTCCCCCCTTTTCTTTAGCTTCTGCATTGAGTGCGGTGGGATTGTATTTACCTAATGTATAGTCGCCTTGGGTAACATCAGCATAACAAGTGCCGCAGTTTCCATAACCACATTGGGCAGGCAATACGATCTGTGCATCGGCAGCTGCGGCCAGAAGATTTTGGTCGTCTGTGCAGTTAAAACGAAATTGACTACCGTCTCGGGTAGTCAATTCAATAGCGTGGTTATTCATGTTTTGTTTGGGCTCCAGTCGTGCGGATAAAAGTTAAGCCGCCTTACGTGATAATGAGGCTTCGATATCGGCTTGCGCTGTCGTATTAGGTAATAAACCAAACTTATCTACCAGTACCTGAACCAGGTTGGGTGTCAGAAAGGCAGGTAGTGTTGGCCCCAAGCGAATATTACGGATACCTAGCGCCAGTAAGGTCAGTAGCACGGCGGCTGCTTTTTGCTCAAACCAGGAGATAATCAAAGACAGTGGGAGTTCATTAACGCCACATTCAAAAGCACCTGCTAATGCAGTCGCAATTTTGATCGCCGAATAGCTATCGTTGCACTGCCCTAAATCTAACAGACGTGGAATGCCACCAATGTCGCCAAAATCATGTTGATTGAAGCGATATTTGGCACAGCCCAATGTCATAATCACGGTATCTTGTGGGGCTTGTTCTGCAAAGTCGGTGTAATAATTACGACCGGATGCGGCGCCGTCACAACCACCGACTAAAAAGAAATGTTTAATCGCCCCTGACTTAACGGCGTCGATAACTTTGTCCGCTACACCCATGACGGCATCACGACCGAAACCAATAGTAATAGTTTTTGGGCTGACTTCAGTTTTAAACCCGGGTAATGCGTTAGCTGCCTGAATCAACGGGGCAAAATTCTTGTCGCCGATATGACGTACACCAGGCCAACCGACGGGGCCTGCCGTAAAAATGCGTTGACGGTATTGGGGTAAAGGTTCAATGATACAGTTAGACGTCATCAAAATAGCACCGGGGAATTCGGCAAACTCTTTTTGCTGGTCTTGCCATGCACCGCCGTAATTTCCAACCAGATGCGGATAAGCCTTTAGTTTTGGATAAGCATGGGCAGGTAACATTTCGCCATGGGTATAAATATTGATACCTGAATCTTTAGTTTGTTCTAGCAAGGCAGCTAAATCGCCTAAATCATGCCCCGACACGAGTATAGCTTTGCCTAAAGTAGGGGTAATTAATACCTGAGTGGGTTGTTGAGCGCCAAAACTGCCGGTATTAGCTTCATCCAATAAGGCCATCACTTCAAGGTTTAATGTTCCTAAGGCCATTGATTGATTGAGCAACGCATCGATATCCGTCGGTGCCGTGCTTAAGAAATCCAGTGCATCTTCGATGCCTGCATAGACAGTTGGACTTTCTTTACCCAACGCATAGGCATGGTGAGCATAAGCGCAAACACCTTTCAGGCCATAAAGCACCAGTGAACGCAGACCGATGATATCGGGGCCGACATTCTCAAGTCCCGCATTAATACCCACGTCTGCGGCTTGTTTAAGTAATCCATCCAGATCAGATGCGGGTTGCCATACAGCAGAGCCGGTCAGTTCTTCCGGTGCTTGACCTGCAGCAAGCGCAGCGGTTATATAGCTTGTTTTAACTCGATCACGTATCTTTGCCGCATCCTGTATCAGAGTACTGAAGCGGGTCGCATTAAAGTTTACATTAGTTAACGTGGTAAACATGCCATAAAGAATAAATTCGTCGGCTGCATTATCTTGTACATTAAGGGCACGAGCACGTTTGGTATATTGGGCTATGCCCTCAATAGCGTGTATCAGTAAATCCTGTAAATCAGAGGTGGTGGCATCTTTGCCGCACATGCCTTTGGCAGTTGCACAGCCACTTTCGATATTGGAACGATCAGTTTGTTCGCATTGGTAGCAAAACATCAAGTACTCTCCTGGAAATTGAATGGACGGTTAGAGATAGGTCGATTACGATCTCTCCCCTCTATTCAGGTAATTGCACTTAGTGTGCCAAGCGAAAAGCCTTGCATTTACAGCTACTTTAAAGGTATTGTTGTCTAATTAACATCTTTAGAAGTTGTTTTATTGACAACAGCGTCATCATTATGACTACAAACCTTTTCTTTACTTCGCTTATTTCGATAGTGGCCGATTTGTCCATGCACATGTCGGCAGCGCAACGTTATCAACGCTTATTACAGCATTTATGCCGCATCTTTCCTTGTGACGCTTCTGCATTACTGAAGTTTGAAAAACACAGTCTGATACCTTTGGCGGTTAATGGTCTATCTGAAGATACCTTGGGACGGCGTTTTGTTATCAGTGAGCATCCGCGTCTGGCCAAGATTTTAGCGTCCAACGAAGCAGTTCGCTTTGCCGCTGATTCTGACTTGCCTGATCCTTATGATGGTCTCATTGAGTCTGAAGGGGATCAATTGCTGGTTCATGATTGCATGGGGGTTACACTGTTTATTGATGGAGAAATATGGGGGCTTTTAACACTAGATGCATTGACGCCAGGCACCTTTGATCACATCAATCCGATGGAGTTTAGTGCCTTTATTAGTTTGACAGCGGCTACCGTTAAGGCGGCTGAACTGATTATCTCCTTAGAACAGCGAGTACGTTATGCAACGCAAAACTTATTCAAGGAAAATGTTGCTCAGGATATGATGGGTGAAAGCGATTGCATGAAGAAATTGCGTAATGATATTTCTATCGTTGCGCCATCAGATCTGGCAGTTTTGATTTTGGGTGAAACGGGTGTCGGTAAAGAACTGGTTGCACAGCGTATTCACATGGAGTCAAATCGGGCGGATCAAGTGATGGTGTATGTCAATTGTGCTGCTCTTCCAGAGAGTATTGCCGAAAGTGAGCTCTTTGGGCATGTTAAAGGTGCATTTTCCGGTGCTATTGCTGATCGGACGGGCAAGTTTGAGTTAGCTAATGGTGGCACCCTTTTTCTGGATGAAATAGGTGAATTACCGCTGTCGATTCAAGCCAAATTATTGCGCACTCTGCAAAACGGAGATATTCAGCGCGTGGGTAGTGATCGTCAGATTAAAGTTAATGTACGGGTCATCGCCGCAACTAACCGCAATTTACAACAGGAAGTTTCGGCTGGTATATTTCGCCCAGACCTTTATCATCGATTAGCGGTTTATCCGATAAAAGTGCCGGCTTTGCGGGAGCGAGGCAAAGATGTGTTATTGCTAACGGGTGCGTTTCTGGAAAAAAACCAGCAACGTTTGGGTATTAAAAAATTCCGTCTGGATCAGGAGGCTAAACAAGCTTTATTGGCTTACCACTGGCCGGGAAATATTCGTGAGCTTGAGCATTTATTAAGTCGAGCGGCATTAAAGTCAGCGACAGCAGAAAATCGTCAGGCAGATTTTATAACCCTATCATCCGCTTATCTCGATATCACACTTGATCAGCCTAATCCGTTGATCAATTTACCTTCTGAGACGGTAACCGTTTCATCTAAGCCAATAGATTTTAAAAATGCAGTTGATGATTTTCAGCGTCAATTAATTCAGCAACAGCTTGACGCTCAGCAGGGTAATCTGGCTGCTACTGCTCGCATGTTGAGCATGGATAGAGGGAACTTCCATCGTTTATTAAAGCGATTGGAGCTTACTTGAGCTGATCGCAGAGAATGCTTATTCTGATACAAAACTGGCGTCAATTAAAAACTTGGTGACCGCCGCTTTTCGGTTTGAACAGTTCAGTGAACCGACTACTGTCATAGAGTTAATCGGCTTATTAAACGACTGGCTAGAAGATCGACCGGATTTAAAGCGTGTATTTGCTATTTGATCATATATGACCCGCCCCGTATTGCAAGACCTAAAAAGCGGCTGAGTTATAAGAATTTTTTCCTTTTTCAGACTCATTTATCTATTGGAATATACTTATACTCCACTCCAGACATTTTTTCAGAAAAAGCATCAATAAATTGCGCCCTTAACTTATCCATACCCCAAACAGGCGTTTGCTTAGACGGCAGTAACCCCTCTGCCCACTGCCAGTCTTTTACTGCGTCCATAACCTTTGCATCATGACTGATCAAATGCACAATCACCTCCCGACTTTCTGATTCATCCGTAACAAACGGCGCCGGTTGATGATCGCCCAACACTAGCACCACCAGATTATCATCCCCATAGGTCGCGATATAAGACGCTATATTAGCAAGCGCATATTCAATGGATTTACGGTATTGCACACGAATACGTTCAGTCTCTTTCCATACCGTTTCAGGGCTATCACCCGCACTGGCTTGCTCAATAAATACAGATCCATCACCGACCTGATTCCAGTCAACCAGATGCGGTAACGGGGTCCAGGGTGCATGGGATGAAATCAAGGCCATCTCGGCCATGACAGGTGAACGTTTGCCTGATTGACGTTCTCTCGCCTGAAATGCCGACAGCGTATATTGATCGGGCATGGTAATCCAATTGAAAGGCTTACCTTGATACCCCAAATCCTGAGCTGCATAAATCTGATCATAACCAAAATATTCACCTTGAGGCCAAGCCATGGTATGAGCCGGTTGTACCGCTACGGTTCGCCACCCTGCCCTTTTAAATAAGCGATTAAGTGATGGCCTGTCACTTCCCACTAAACGGTCGTAACGGGTTTGACTATTCACCCACAAACCTGACATTAAAGTGCCATGCGCCAGCCAGCTAATGCCGCCATAAGTGGGTGACGTTAAATAAGCACTCCGCGCATAGAAGCCTTTATCGCTTAGATCATGAGCAGCCTGTTCTAGCACGGGGCGTACATGCTCGGCATAACTGGCTTTATCCAACACCGTGCGTCCATAAGATTCAATGAACACTACCAGTACATCCTTGCCTTTCAGTTTACTCAACAGCGCTTCATCCGGCACTGTCGCATAAGGATCGGTGGTGAGTTGTTGATTAAATACGGCTAAATCATCCAGCGTACTGAGGGTCTGAGTCACATGCTCAGTCATTAAATGATAAAAAGGACTCGTGGCAGTTTGTGATCCCACAGACAACAGGATTAACCACAGCCCAGCCGCCAAACCCAATCCTAAGCTCGATACTTTAGGCGTCTTCTGCAAACATCGTTGGATGACCTTTAAAACATAAGAGACCAGCACAAGAATCCCGGCTATTAAAGCGCACAACAA
>QVQE01000053.1 GCA_003584865.1 Methylococcales bacterium | reverse complement strand
CTACGGTAGCTTGTTGTTAATTTTTTATTGACATCAAAAGTGTCAACTACTTTTAGGCCGCTATGAAGGATGCCGAAAACCCCCTATAATTAAAGCATTACTTGGGGTTTGTTGTAACTGTTAATGTTATTAATTTGGAAAAAAAACGATGAGAAATAACGTATTAAAATTATTGGTTGTATACCTATTGATGGGCACTCCACTGTCGTTTTCTACTGTGCAAGCATCCCAGACACCTAAATCTATAGGTGAAGTCTATCAAGGAGGTATTGTTTTTTACATCGCTCCGAATGGCAAACATGGCTTAATTGCAGCCCTGACCGATCAAAGTGGGTCAGTACCGTGGTCTAATGTAAGTGTATTCAACTCAGGTTATAAGGTTACTGAAGCAACCAGGGATGGCGTTTATGAGGGCGCAAAAAACACGGAAATAATCGTAAAAAAGCAACTGAGTGATAATAGGTCCGGTTATTTTGCGGCAATAGTAGCTGCAAATTATAAAGTGCAAGGCAACGGTGTAACGCCCTGTACAGTAACAAATTCCCATACAAACGAAACATGTTACGAAGATTGGTATTTACCCTCAAAAGAGGAATTGAATTTATTATATAGACAAAGAGCTGTTGTAGGTGGTTTGGATAAGCCCGGTTACTGGAGTTCTACAGAAGACAATAGTATCTACGCGGATTACCAGGACTTCAACAATGGCTCCAAGGTTAATTACAATAAAGACTACGCGCTGGGAGTACGGGCTATTCGGGCTTTTTAACAAGTCAACCGGTTTATCTTTTTCTTTCTGGTTATTTCCTGGCGTGAATGGCGTCAAGCTATCACTAAGTAACCTAAAATATTTATTCAGTCACCCTCTTTTACAAAGAGGGGTTAGGGGAGATTTTATTAGATAAATCCCCCCTCTGCTCCCTCGCTTTGCTCTCCCCTTTTTCAAAGGGGGAGGTGAATAACTACAAAAAAACTAACCCCTCAAGCATTCTAACAATTTTGCCCTCTTGTTAGCTTCCCTCATCTAATTTGTAAGCTTTCCTACAAAACAACACACACCTAACCTCAATAATTTCAAGTAATTACCAAATGGCATATTGATTGCTTATATCAAATTAAACGTAGCTAATTGATATAAGCAACTATGAAATCGACAAAAGACATTGCGGTATTGCTGGATGAACCGGCTTGTGAGCACAACAAGAAAGAAAAGTCCGGCTGTGCAAAGCCTAAACCCGGCGCTTCTGCGGGTGGCTGTGCTTTCGACGGTGCCCAAATAGCTTTACTGCCTATTGCTGACGTAGCCCATATTGTCCACGGCCCGATTGCCTGTGCTGGCAGTTCCTGGGATAACCGGGGGACCCGTTCATCGGGAGCGACACTCTATCGCATCGGCATGACCACCGATTTAACCGAGCAGGATATTGTCATGGGGCGGGCAGAGAAACGCTTGTTTCATGCGATTAAACAGGCCATTGATACCTACTCTCCACCAGCGGTGTTTATTTATAACACCTGTGTTCCTGCCTTGATAGGCGATGACATTAATGCCGTGTGTAAATCAGCGCAAGAGCGTTGGGGTGTGCCGGTGGTGCCGATTGATAGCGCGGGTTTTTATGGTACTAAAAATCTGGGCAATCGGATTGCAGGTGATGCCATGGTTAATCATGTGATTGGTACCCGTGACCCTGACCCCTTACCCGAAGCGGATCGTACAAACTTTCCTGCCGTCACACCTAACTTTAAGGTTCATGATGTGAATTTGGTAGGCGAATACAATATAGCCGGTGAGTTCTGGCATGTATTACCGCTGCTCGATGAACTGGGCTTACGTATTCTGTGTACCTTATCCGGTGATGCCCGGTTCCGTGAAGTGCAAACCATGCACAAAGCCGAAGTGAATATGATGGTCTGCTCTAAAGCGATGGTTAATGTCGCCAGAAAGTTAAATCAACAGTATGGCACACCCTGGTTTGAAGGCAGTTTTTACGGGATTACGGATACCAGTCAGTCTTTAAGAGACTTTGCCAAGGCTCTTAATGATGACGACTTAACCGCACGTACCGATGCCTTGATACTGCGTGAAGAAACCCAGATTAGAAAAGAACTTGAGCCTTGGAAAGAACGCCTTAAAGGTAAGCGGGTTTTATTATTTACCGGCGGCGTTAAGAGTTGGTCAGTGATCTCTGCCTTACAAGATTTAGGCATGGTCGTCGTAGCAACCGGTACTAAAAAATCAACCGAAGAAGACAAGGCCAGAATCCGTGAACTCATGGGTGAAGATACCGTGATGATTGATGATGGTAGCCCAAGAGCTTTGCTTAAAATTGTCCATGACTACAAGGCTGACATTTTAATTGCCGGTGGTCGTAACATGTACACCGCCTTAAAAGCTAAAGTACCTTTTCTGGATATTAACCAGGAACGCGAGTTCGGTTATGAAGGGTATCGCGGTATGTTGGAGTTGGTCAGACAATTAGCCCTCACCATTGAAAGTCCAGTATGGGAAGCGGTAAGAGCCCCGGCTCCGTGGAAAGTTAAACCACAAACAGCCGCTGTATCGACAACGGTGGAGTGTGCTTAATGGCTGACATCTTAAAAAGAAATAAAGCCTTATCGGTTAATCCCTTAAAAGCCAGTCAACCGATTGGCGGTTCTTTAGCGACCTTGGGTTTTAATCGTGCCATGCCCATGCTGCACGGTTCACAAGGCTGTACCGCATTTGCCAAAGTATTCTTTGTTCGGCACTTCAGAGAGCCTATCCCCTTACAAAGTACGGCAATGGATCAAGGTAGCTCAGTCATGGGTGCGGATGAAAATGTCCGTGAAGGCATTAAAACCATTGCTGAGAAATCACGTCCCGCTTTAATTACTATTTTGACAACCGGTCTGGCTGAAACCCAAGGCGCGGATGTACACCGTAATGTCAGAGAATTTAAAGACGCTCATCCAGAGTTTGCGGATATTGCTGTGGTGGGTGTTAATACCCCTGACTTTACGGGCAGTGTTGAAACCGGCTATGCTGCCACACTGACAGAGATCTTACGTGCCGTTGTTCCAGATGCAAAAACTGCGGGCACGTATCCTGGCAAACGCAAAAAACAGGTCAATGTGTTAGCCAGCTATATTTTAACCCCCGGTGATTTAGAAGCCCTACGGGATATCTTTGAACAGTTTCAACTCAGACCGGTGTTTATCCCTGACATTTCTGATTCTCTGGATGGCTGTTTAACGGATGAAGATTTTAGTCCGGTCACCATTGGTGGTACACCTCTATCTGAATTGTTGACGGTCGGTGATGCCTTAGCCACGATTGTTATTGGAGAGTCACTCAATAAAGCCGCCGAAGTATTAGAAGAAAAAACCGGAGTCCCTACGTATACTTTAGGTCATCTCTACGGCTTAAAAGCCAACGATGCCCTGATCAGTGCATTGATTGAAATCAGTGGACGTGAAGTACCTGAACGTATTGAACGCCAGCGGGCGCAGTTACAGGATGCTATGTTAGATACGCATTTTATGCTGGGACAATTACGCATTGCTATTGCTGCCGACGCGGATTTATTAAGTGCTTTTGTAGACCTTGTTCAAGAAATGGGCGCTGAGGTGGTGACAGCCGTCACTTCTTGCAACGTGCCTTTATTGACAAAAATTCCGGTGGCTACGATTAAAATTGGTGACCTTGAAGATATGGAATTGTCTAGCAGAGAACATAAAGCCCAATTAGTGATTGGTAACTCTCATGCTGTTGATACCGCTGAGCGTTTAGGTGTACCTATTTTACGCGCGGGCTTTCCTTTGTACGACATTATCGGAGGTTATCAAAAAACCTGGATTGGTTATCGGGGCACTCGGCAAACGCTGTTTGATCTGGCTAATTTAGTGATCAATTTTTCACATGAAGAAATAGCGGCTTATCGTTCTATTTATGGACAAAAGCCCGCATCAGAACTCACCGACTACCCACCGTCGTCATGTCATTAACCCGTCGAATGCACGTTGTGCAAGCTAATGAGAACAGGAGTTTTATGGATACTGCAATAAAAGTCGCGTTTGCGACCACTGATATGGAAACCGTTAATCAACATTTTGGTTCAGCAAAATCTTTCGCCCTCTATGCGGTGGATATGGAAAAATCGGAATTACTGGAAGTCTCGCAGTTTGGAGAACTGAGTCAAGATGGCAATGAAGACAAGCTATCGGTCAAGATTGATTTATTGAATGGTTGTGCGGCAGTGTATTGCCAGGCAGTCGGAGGCTCAGCCATTAATCAACTCATTCTTAAAGGAATCCAACCGGTCAAAGTACATGATGGTAGCAAGATTAAAGATCTCATTGTAGATTTACAAAATGAAATGAAAGCGGGTCCTTCCAGTTGGTTGGCTAAAGCGATTAATCAAAACAAGGGCCCCGACCCTGACCGATTTAATAAAATGGAAGATGAAGGCTGGGACGAATAAATTAATAAAGACTGTTTTATATGTAACATGGGTTAGCGCAATGACGTTGCGCACACTCAACTAACCACACTGAGGAAAAAAAATGGCTGCCCCTGAACTCGTTGTACAAGAAGATGATGTCAATCTACAATCCGATATCGTCAAAGATTATATCAAACAATTACGTGCCATTGACACCTATGACACCTATGAAGGCTGGTCTGAAGCCCGTATCATTGACCCTGTTGTGTTAACTAAAGAACGTAAACAAAAAATCCCAGTCATCGGTGATCCAGAAGAAATCACTATTGCCCGTTTAAAAGCGTATTACAACTCCTTGGCCACACTGATTGAAAAGAAATCCGGCTTAATGGCCGCTCCCATGATCAATATTACTCATGAAGGTTTTGGTCGTGCGTTGATTATGGTGGGAAAACTGATCGTGGTGGACAAGATATTACGTGATACGCATCGCTTTGGTTTTTCTAGCCTTGAAGACTTGTGTGAGAAAAGCGAAAAAGCGATAGAGAAAGCATTAGGTTTAATCGAAAAATACAACAGTGCAGCGACTGACTAAGGAGTTTGTATATGAGCCCTGAAGAGATAAGAAAGCTGGAAAAAGAAGTTAAAAAGACCAAACGTTTAGCGAGTGAACAGGCCATGGAGCTGCATGACCTGATTGAAGATAAACTACCCGATGGCTATAAGGAGCTCATGGGTATTGCAGAAGCAACTTACCAAGCCTGCTTGGCTTGGGATGAAGCGAACCAAAAATTAACTGCCGCACTCGCTGAAGCGGCTTAAGAGGGAGACAATCATGTCTGAATTTATCACTGGCGTTACTTTTGGTGGAACTGAGTGGACACCTGCTTATGTTACAAACATTAATCAAAACACCTGTATTGGCTGTGGTCGGTGTTTTAAAGTGTGTCCACGCGACGTATTTGATTTAGTCGAAAAAGCAGAAGCCTTAGATCCCGAAGATTTTGGTGATAGCTATGGTGACTTTGAAGACGATGATGATAACAGCATGGTGATGAGCATCAAAAATAGCCTGGATTGTATCGGCTGTGAAGCGTGTTCAAAAGTGTGCCCCAAAGATTGCTTTACTCACCAACATAAAAAAGCGGCTTAAAAGAGGATATCATTATGCCAAGACCCGACAAACATGTCTTTATATGTACTCAAAACAGACCTCAAGGCCATCCTAGAGGTTCTTGCGCCAGTAAAGGTTGCGCTGACATCATGAATGAGTTTATGAATGAAATTCAGAGCCGGAACTTGTTTGAAAAGATTGGCTTAACTAATACAGGCTGTATGGGGCCGTGTATGGTCGGCCCCAGTGTGCTGGTTTACCCTGAAGGCATTATGTACGGTAACCTTCAAAAATCAGATGTAAAGACCATCATTGAACAGCATTTACTGGGTAATAAACCTGTTGCTGAGTTGATAGTGCCTGCTGAGATTTGGTAATGGAATTATCTGAACATATCGAACTCAATCGTGCTTTTGCTGAAGCCATTTGCGAAAAACTGTACGCTGAAATGATTAAACTCGGTTTTACAGAAGCCGAGATTACCCAGTTTCCAAAGTATGGTGAGGCGACTCATGAGCTGGTCAAAGATCCTTATACCGGTGACTTTAATCTGACCTGTTACTGGTACGATAGTTATAAAATGCGGATCGGACGCCTGCAATTTAATAGCGACGGTACTTTTTATGCGGAATACGACGTTGTAAAAAACCATCCTAAAAAGCCTAAATGGTTCGTTGAAGGTATTACCGCTTGGGGAAAGACTGACAACATTAAAGCAGAAGCCAAGCTCCTGCCACTTCCAAATTAGAGCCATGTCGCATCCCTCTCAGCTTTATGAGCTATTAAAAGACCATGCCAATAGTGACGCGACAGTCACTGAGTTTACCCTAGGGTTGGTTTGGAGTGCCTGTAAAGCCCAGTCTCTGGGACTCGCGATGAGTCCCGGCATACCGATCCGTACCTTGTCATGGCCTGGTACTTTGGTAGGTAAGCCACTACGTGAATTGGTCAACTGGGTGACTGAGTGGGAACCTTACAAAGCCACAGTAGGAATGGCAGCCATTAATTGCAGTTTGAACCGTTTTGAGTTACCCGCAGGAATTACCTTATTATCAGCGGTAGATAAAGGTAATCTGTCTGTATTTGAACATTTTCTGCCGCGTCTAAAAGATAAGAAAGTAATTATTATTGGTCGCTATCCAGGGATTGAGAGTTACACTTATGAACTCAATCTGACTATTCTTGAGCGCCAACCACAAGCCGATGATTTACCTGACCCTGCGGCAGAGTTTTTAATACCAGAAGCCGATTGGGTTTTTATCACTGCCAGTTCAATTACCAACAAAACCTTCCCTCGCTTAGCTGAATTAGCTAAAAATGCTACAACAGTTCTCATGGGGCCAACATTACCCTGGATACCCCATTGGCATGAATTCGGGATTAATTATCTGGCAGGCGTAGAAGTCGTTGATGAAGATAAACTCTACCAGACTGCTTCTGAAGGCGGTGGTGTTCGTATCTTTGAAAATGGTGCCCGTTACCGCATCGTAGAATTAAATCCTACCAATTGCATGACTTGGTTAAAAACCAGAATTGCTGAAGATTATACTGAAAAGAGCCAGCTTACTTCAGCGATGGAACATTGGTATAGTAGCGGAAAAAGAACCCGCTTTCCAGAATTTAACCAATTACATGACGTGACTACCCGGTTATCTCGAATGGATACCAGTTTTAAACAGTTATGGGATATTCATCACGGAGCGCTTGCATGAACCCTTTTTTTTCTCAACGTCGTGTCATTGTTTACTATAACGGTGCTATCAGTGGATTGACGCTATTTGCCCAGTTTGGAGACGAAGGTGTGTGTCGCCCTACCCCGTTGCCTGTGCTGTCATCTTATCTTGAGCTAGACGAACAAGCCGCCATTTTAGAACTTGCGCCTGCTAATTTAATAACTGAAGTTTGCCAACATTTAGGTTTACCGGATGATCTTTTAAAACTTAACCCTGAGTTTATTGAACGGGTCGATACACCAGAGGGTATTATTACCGTATACCTGGCGCAATTTACATTACTGGATCCTCCCCATGCTTTAATGGCTGAAAAAGGTGCTAAACTTAAACCCCTCACTGCGTTAAGACAAAGCTCTCCAGCAGAACTCGATTTATTACGCCGTGCGTATGCTGTGGTTATGGAATCGTAACGATGTTTGATTGGATGGATGACATCACTACTGATGATGCTCTCTATGATCAAAGCAATCAAAGTGGCCTGTATATTCCTGAAGCCAGTGATTGTATGCGCTGTGGTTTATGTATCAGCGGGTGTCCGACTTACACATTATTTCAGCTTGAAGCAGAATCTCCACGCAGTCGAATACGCACCCTCGACAAAATCATCAATGACAAAGGGCTTATTTCAACAGAAGAGCTTGAGCATCTTAATAATTGTACGCAATGCCACACCTGTGAAACGATCTGTCCCAGTCAAATGGCTTTTGGTCAATTATTTAATCAAGCACGAGAAAAGCTTTTATCCAGTCAGACTTCAAAGCTAGGCACTCATTTTCTAGCGCCTTTGGGTTATAAACTCATTGAGCACAAAAATCTATTCTTGATGGTAACAGTGTTATTAGCGGGCTATCAAAAAAGTGGCTTGGGAACCTTATTAAGAAAAACACCACTATTACGGTGGCTTAAATTAGACAGAGCCGAAGCCTTATTACCAGAAGTTAACTTACAAACCTTATCGGATCATTATTACCCTACCTCACAAGCGTTTAGGGGCACAGTGGCATTATTTACCGGTTGTATCAGTGAACATTTTGACCAGAAAACCTTACAGGCATCCATTAAAGTACTGAATGCGCTTGGCTTTACGGTATTAGTGCCCAAACAACAGGGCTGCTGTGGGGCGCTTCATCAGCACCAAGGACAAAGTCAAATTGCAGACCAATTAGCCACTCATAATATCAATGTGTTTAACACCCTGGCTATTGATGCGATTATTTATACCGCCAGTGCCTGTGGTCTGATGTTAAAAGAGTATGATAAAAAAGACTCGTTAGCCATCAATAAATTTAACGTACCGTTACTGGATATCACTGAGTTTCTGTGTATGCATTGGCCAGAGGGACTTAAACTAAATGACGCTGCTTTGTCGGGGAAATCAGTCGCGGTTCATGAGCCTTGTAGCCAACGAAATGTCAGTAAAGTCTCTGAAAAGAAACATCAATACGTGTATAGCTTGCTGGAAAAAGTAACGGGGCTGAATGTACAGCCGTTACCGGATAATCAACTGTGTTGTGGGTCGGGAGGCGTGCATTGCTTAACGCACCCTGAAATTGCTGAGCCTCTTAGAGTGATCAAACTGGATCATTTTAAAAAGTCACAAGCCGACTATTTAGCGACAACAAATATAGGCTGCTCTTTGCATTTAAACAGTGGTCTAGCTTTGAATAAAGTGATTCACCCCGTTGTTTTAATAGCTGAATTAATTTCATGATATCTAAAACAATCGACGGTATGATCATTGATGGTCAATACGGGAATAACCCAGGTGAAGTTTTTATTAAGATTATGCTTGGTAAAGCCAATTTCGATCTTGAGCCTTAGACAATAATACTTTTGAGCCAAAATTCCGCACATTATTACTATTTAATGTTAGTGTCTCTTTAAAATAACACCTGATAAGCACGGGCTGATTGTTCTGGATTGCTTTCGAAAAGTCCTCCAATAACCGCTAATAAATCAGCGCCAGCCGCCAATAATTGACCGCCATTGTCTGGCAGAATACCACCTATGGCAACAATCGGAACTGAAACCCTAAGTCTGGCTTGTTGCAAAGTTTCAAGTTGCGCGGGCGCAGCTAAAGGCTTTGAAGTCGAAGGGAAGAATCGTCCAAAAGCGACATAAGTCGCGCCTTGTTGTTCTGCATAGACCGCTTGATCAACGCAGTTATAGCAAGATACACCAATAATGGCTTTTTCGCCCAGGCGTGCTCTTGCGTGGGCAATGGCACCATCTTCTTTACCGATATGAACTCCATCAGCGCCTATCTTTGCGGCTAACTCAACATCATCATTAATCAGTAAAGGCACGTTAGCCCGATGACAGACTTTTAGCAGTTCACTGGCTAAATAAATTGCATCAGAGGGGTTTTTATCCCGGTATTGAACCACCACAGCCCCCCCTTTAATGGCCGCAATGACTTCATTAATAATAATGTCAGCGGATTTATGAGCGGTTTGGGTAATGGCATACAGTCCACGTGCAGGAAACCTCATGGTTCGTCCTCCATCCAGAAAAAACGATTGGGAATAAACTGACCTTTGCCGGGTTGATAGGCGCTGTTTAATGAGTTCCAGGTATACTCCTGTGCTTCCATAACGGCCTGAATCGGTTCTAGGCCATGCGCCATTAATGCGGCAATACTGGTCGCTAAGGTACAGCCAGAGCCATGATAACTGGCAGGCAGTCGGTCGTAAGTATAGGTTTCCCAGCAACGACCATCATAAAACAATTGATTACTGACCGCAGGAGTGTCCTCATGCGTACCGGTAATTAAAACATATTCACAACCTTGATCCAGCAAGTCTAAGCCACAGTCTTCCAAATCATCACCACCGGTTAACTTGCGTGCTTCTTCGCTATTGGGTGTTAATACGGTGGTACACGGGAGTAGCAAATCGACAATTGCGGCAATGAGTTTCTCGTTAGATAATTCAGCACCACCGCCTGCCGCTAAAACGGGATCAAGAATAACTGGAATATGGGGGTGTTGTTTTAAAATTTCATGAATAGCGATAGCGGTTTCATGGTGTCCGATTAAACCAATTTTAAACACATTAACGGGCAAATCAGCCAATAATGTATTAGCCTGGCGGATAATATTTTCTGGAGTTTGAGGGATGAGTCTTTTTACATTTCGGGTATCTTGTTCAGTTAACGCAGTGATTACGCTGGCAGAATGACATTGATGACTAATCAATGTTTCAATGTCTGCCTGAATTCCAGCGCCTCCACTGGGGTCGTGACCAGAAAAGGAGAACACAACAGGGCGATGAGAGGACATTAGGTTTCCTTGAAAGTTATTGCTATTAAGCGCGATGGGCTATTTTTTGAAAGGAATATTCATCGGTTGGTGATTGCTTTTGCGTAGGTCATCATTATACCATTATTGGATACTTTTCGGACAGCCTCCTAGGGAGGCTAAAGCAATTCTCATTATGAAACGCAGTAACATTGTATAATCCAATTCGGTTTAACCTTAAACTATCCCGTCTTAGTGGGTAGTCATTTTAAAAAACATTTTTTTAGACTTGCCTTTGGGCTGAATCGTTACAGAAAAATAAGGTAAATTTCCTCATCATGGCAAAAATTTTAATTGTGGGTTGTGGGTCGATAGGGATGCAATTAGCTAATACCCTATCGGCTAAAGGACATCAGATGACTGGATTAAAAAGACACCCGCCCAGTCGAGTAACTGGCGATGTCAATTATTTTGCTGCCGATATCACTGTTTCAGATCAATTAAATGATCTACCACTTGATTTTGAGATAGTCTATTTTATCGTGTCACCGGATGGTCGTCATGAAGAAAGTTATCGTGCTATTTATGAAACGGGACTTGATAACTTACTTTCAAGGCTTTCACAGTCTAGCTCACCCGCCCGTTGGATTTTTGTATCCTCCACCAGTGTTTATGGTCAAACACAAAGCGAATGGGTGGATGAATTATCAAATGCACAACCCGTAAATATCACCAGCCAGTTGATTAGACAGGCTGAGCAAAAACTGATGGCTTTAAGTACCCATAATATTGTCGTGCGTTTCTCAGGTATCTATGGCCCAGGTCGAGAGTATTTATTAAGGCTCACTCGCCAATCGCCTGTTATTCAACAAGACCCACCCTATTATACTAACCGTATTCATCAGCAAGATTGTATTGGTGTATTAGTCTTTTTATGTGAATGTCACTTAGCGGGTATCCCGTTGGAACAATGCTACGTTGCCAGTGATGATGACCCAGCACCCATGTGGGAAGTCATCTCATGGTTAGCCGCACAAATGAACTGTCAACCACCCAGTATTAAAATGACTGACGATACAACTGAAATGAACAAACGTTGCAGTAATCAACGCCTAAAAGCACTAGGTTATACGTTTAAATACCCTAACTATAAAAGTGGCTATTTAGAATTGCTGGTAGATTATGTATGATGAAAAACAATACGCTACGCGAAACGCAAACTTACCTGGATATTTGCGTCGCTAGTCAGCAATTGACTGTTTATAAAGACGGTAATAGCATTCGACAATATCCTATTTCCACCGCTAAAAATGGACTGGGGGAACTCAGAGGCAGTCAATGTACCCCCCGAGGTTGGCATCAGATTAGAGCAAAAATAGGAGCGGAACAACCTCTTAATACTGTCTTTATTGGTCGACGCCCAACCGGAGAGATTTATACGCCTGAGTTAGGTCAGCAATACCCGAAGCGTGACTGGATTCTGACACGGATATTATGGCTAGGTGGCATAGAACCCCATAAAAATCGTTACGGTTCTGTCGATACCACATGGCGCTATATCTATGTCCATGGCTGCCCAGATGAATTAATGACCGGAATGCCTGAATCACACGGCTGTATTCGGATAAAGAGCCTTGACCTTATTGAGCTTTATGATACTGTCAACGTGGGGCACAAGGTTTTTATTCATGACTAAAATACGCTTGGTTTTGGGCGTTGAATACGATGGTAGTGGTTTCTCTGGTTGGCAATGGCAAACCAAGCAACGCAGTGTTCAACAAGTGCTTGAGCAGGCCTTATCAAAAATCGCTAATCATCCGGTAACGGTACAATGCGCTGGCAGGACTGACACGGGCGTACATGCGCTTGAACAGGTGGTGCATTTTGATACCACGAGTCAACGTGATCTTCATGCCTGGGTGCAAGGAGGCAATAGCCATTTACCGAGTGATGTCAGAATCACTTGGATTAATTCAGCCATTGGTGATTTTCATGCTAGATACAGCGCGATTGCCCGCTTCTATCGTTATATTATTCTCAATCGCCCAATAAAGTCCGCCTTATTACGCAATCAAACGACTTGGTGTCATGCCCAGCTTGATGAAAAGATAATGCATCAGGCCGCACAATACTTAATGGGTCATCATGACTTTTCTTCGTTTCGTGCCCAAGGCTGTCAGTCTAAAAGCCCTTGCCGAACCCTGTACTTTATCGAGGTTTATCGCCACGAAGATAAAGTAATTATTGATCTCTCGGCTAACGCTTTTTTGCATCACATGGTGAGAAATATAGCTGGGGTTTTAATGGCAATAGGCTCAGGAAAACAACCGGTTGAATGGACTCGTGAATTACTGGCAGCAAAAGATAGAAAACGGGGCGGCGTTACAGCGCCTCCTGATGGTTTATATCTGGGTGCCGTTTATTATCCGGCTCATTATGGCCTTACTCAGCACCCAATATTTGATAAACTACCTGCCGATGCTCGGCGACATGACTAACAACATGACCGCACATTAAGCTAATCTACTTGCATTTACAAAAATATAACGTAGATTATCCCATTATATACAATACATAATGATAGCCAACAATGAATAATTTTTTATCTTTCCAGGTTCATGGCGGTGCCGACCACAGTGGTGGCGTTGCAGACATCGTTTCCGATTTACTGGTGTCTATTGAGAAACTTTCAACTAATGAGCCTGAGGCGATCTTTTCGTCACTATTACCCGGCATTGCAAGCTTGGAAAATATACATCCCCTACTGGTACATTTCCCTATTGCTTTTTTAACCAGTTTTTTCATTCTGGATTTGATAGCAACGCTTATCCAAAAGACGCTATGGAGAAAAACCTTCAGTTGGCTTCTCTATCTGGGTGCATTGTCAGCTATTTTCACCGTCATCGCTGGTTTTATAGCGGCTGACACCGTACCACACAGTGAGAATGTTCATGACATTATGGAACACCATGAGCATGTAGGCGTATCCATTTTATCGCTATCCCTTGGATTAGCCGCTTGGCGCTTAAAAAGTGGTGGCGTTATTTATGGTTGGTACAATGCATTCTTTCTATCATTGTCTGCACTGCTGTTTGGACTCATTGTTCAGGGCGCTGATTTAGGTGGTCTTATGGTCTATCAATACGGTGTTGCTGTTAAATCAACGCAATCACCTGATGCTGCAAACAGCCACCAACATGATGCTGAGCCTGTAAAAGTTGAAGAACATAACCCTGATGATCACAAGTTAACTATATAAGCCCTCGTACACCCTTACAACCTTTGGAAACTGAACATACCGATTATAATCACAGATAACATTATCCAATAACAAGCTAACCGCAACTTGAGAAGGTGAGTCATCGCTAGGAGGCAAATCAGTCAATAATCCGCGACGTTTTACTTTAAGTTGAGTTAAATCATATTCCTTTTGCATAGTCGTTTGGGCATCCTTCATAGCGGCCTAAAAGTAGTTGACACTTTTGATGTCAATAAAAAATTAACAACAAGCTACCGTAGCCATTAAAAAACGGCCAGTGACTTTAAAGATAAACGGCTTAG
>QVQE01000034.1 GCA_003584865.1 Methylococcales bacterium | reverse complement strand
ACTTTAATAAATTCGCCCATGACTTCCATTAAGCGTTGTTGAATGCCTGCAATTGTCATAGCGGCCATTTGGCATCCGTTACAGGCTCCGGTCATTTTTACATAAGCCGTGTTGCCGATCACTTCGACCAGTTCAACGTCACCGCCATCAGCCATTAAGGCAGGTCTAAGGGACTCAAGTACTTCCTCAATCTTTTTAATCCGTTGTAGATTGGTTAACGGTGTTTTTACTGCTGCGATTTTTTCTGGTTGAGCTGCAGGAGCAGCATCTGGATCAAACTTCTCACCTTTTTCAGCTAAGACTTTTTCCAGAATGGCTTCAATGTCTTCATGACATGACGCACAACCACCACCCGCTTTGGTAAAGTTGGTCACATCTTCTACGGTACGTAATTTATTTGCCCAGACCATTTCTTCAATCATGACGGCATCAATGGCAAAACATTTACAGATTAATGCGCCTTCTTCGTGATCGTCTTTCCAGACTTCGCCACGATAGTTTGCGATTGCTGCTTGTAAGGCTTCACGTCCCATCACAGAGCAGTGCATTTTTTCTGGGGGTAAGCCTTCTAATTGAGCAGCAATATCTTGGTTAGTGACTTGTAAAGCTTCATCGATAGTCTTGCCGATAATCATTTCTGTCAATACAGAAGAGGAGGCAATCGCAGAGCCACAGCCAAACGTCTGGAAGCCTGCTTCCAGGATAACTTCGGTATCATCATCTACTTTAAGGGTGAGTCTTAAGGCATCACCACAGCTAATTGAACCCACTTCTCCGGTGGCATTGGCATCAGCGACCGCACCCGCATTTTTAGGGTTAAAAAAATGTTCTTTTACTTTATCTGAATAGTCCCACATGATTTTATCCTCGGGTTTGGGTATAAGTTGGTTTGATTGAATCCGGTTGGGTATAGCTTAACCAACGATTTTAAGAACAGGTTTTTGTCCCAGTTCCTTCGGAATTGGTGTTAAAAGAAGTACCACAAGCGCAACTTTTAACGGCATTGGGGTTTGTAAATTTAAAGCCTGAGCCTTCTATACTATCGAGAAAGTCAATAGACATGCCATCAAGCATAGGTAAGCTGACAGGGTCAATAAATACCCTGACTTCACCACAATCGATAACGGTATCTTCTTCAGTTTGACTGCCTTCAAGCTTCAAACCGTATTGGTAACCAGAACATCCACCATCGGTGACTTCGATTCTTAAACCCGCTGTTGGTGTTTCAGAACCGGCAATAAAGCGACCAACTGCGTTAACCGCTTTCTCTGTTAATGTAATCATTTTTGTATTCTCCTGACTGAATGGCATCGTTCTTGTTATTGTTAATAGCAACCTGTATGCCATTTTATTTAATTTTTCTAATTGCTTGTTTCTGCGGTATTTGCTTTAGAAATCCGACAAAATGATGGATACTTCAGGTAGGTTTGAATCACACAATTAACTGACAATGTAAGCTTTACTACAAAATAACCAGGAGTTGCAATGAACGTAGAAGATTTAGAGTTAGGTGATGTTGTTTATGCGGCCCGTTTGATAGTCGATGACGGCTCAATTCCCGATGGAACTGAAGGTGAAGTATTAGCTGAGGTGGGTACGCGGGGGGTTATTACTTTGATAGGCCATGTGGAAGAAGAGCCTAGTCGCACGGTTTTTTTAGTGCGTTTTGAAGACAAAGAGATGAATTTAGGAAATCCGGTAGGCTGTTGGGTTGAGGATTTAATGGTTGAGCCTAAATTGGTGATACCGCCAACATTACAATAGCGGGTAAAGTTTCAGTGGCCTGCTATCTCTCTTTATAATGTGTTTACTTTATTGGATTAAAAGGTTATGAACAATCAAATTGAAACGGTTTTAAATTATCATAATCGAACCAAGCATCGCTTAGAGCGTTATGCAAAGGGCCCTGAATCCATCGACTGGGAAGATCAGCCGGATCAATTCCGGCATTTTTCAGGCTGTGAGATAGTGACTTTACCAAAGCCAGGCCGTGAGATTGAGGTTTTATTCTCGGCTTTAGATGCGCCAGAAACGCTAGCCGCTCAACCGTTAACAATGGCTAATATCGGTTTATTGCTGGAGTTGTCTTTTGGTTTATCGGCGTGGAAACAGTTTGGCCCCAGTCGCTGGGCATTGCGATGTAATCCGTCCAGCGGTAACTTGCATCCAACAGAAGCATACATAATTAGTTCGGGTTTAGAAACACTTAAAGCCGGTGTTTATCATTATGTGAGTCATGACCATACCCTGGAACAACGTTGTCGGTTTTCTGACAATGTGACCGAAACGAGTCTACTGATAGGCTTGTCTTCGGTGCATTGGCGAGAAGCGTGGAAATACGGTGAAAGAGCGTTTCGTTATTGTCAGCATGATTTAGGTCATGCTATCGGCGCGTTGCGTTATGCCACTGCAACCTTGGGTTGGTCTATTGAGTTGATGGCAGAAACGTCAGATGACGATATTGCACAATTGTTAGGCTTAAATCGTTTAGCCGATTTTAAAGCCTTGGAAGGAGAGTCGCCCGACCTACTTTGTCGTATCAGGGTTGGGCTTGATAATAAAGCTTTTGATATTAATGAGCTAATAGCGGCTACTCAAGCCGGTGTTTGGTCGGGTAAGGCGGATAGTCTACGAGCTTATCACTTATATAAATGGTCGGTGATTGATGAAGTTGCTTTAGCAGCCAGCAAACCCAGTACCAAAGAACCGGTGTGGCAGGCTTTGCAATCGTCGCCTTTGACCACGGCTTGTATGCAAACCGCCACGGCGATCATCCGGCAACGTCGAAGTGCCCAGCAATTTGATGGCAAAATGACTCCGATGTCTCAGGCGGACTTTTATCGGATACTGTCAGCGGTGTTGCCCACTTCTCCAGCTTTTCAGGCTTGGCGGTGGCCTGCAAAAATTCATTTGTTTATCTTTGTGCATCGGGTTGAGGGGGTAACTCCAGGCGTTTATGCGTTACCCAGACATCAGGAGGCTTTAGAAAAACTGAAAGCCAGTTCGTTAGAGACGTTTAAGTGGGAACGCATAGCGAAAGAGTTGCCTTTATATCAT
This sequence comes from Methylococcales bacterium, assembly GCA_003584865.1. GTDB lineage: Bacteria > Pseudomonadota > Gammaproteobacteria > Methylococcales > Methylomonadaceae > Methylobacter_C. The sequence goes on along the minus strand of QVQE01000034.1, from coordinate 11,599 downwards.
TTATACAGCGGTGATTGCCGACAGTTTGCTAAAACGTTATCATGTCATCAGCCGATTGCCAGTGATAGTGCTTTTAGCTTGGGTATGGTGGCTGAGTTTAATGATACAGTTAATGAAGCCGCCTGGTTATATCGGCGTTTATTTTGGGAAACGGGTTTGATAGGGCAGGTGCTGTATTTAGAAGCCGAAGCGGCGGGCTATCGGGGCACCGGCATAGGCTGTTTCTTTGATGACAGTGTCCATGAGTTATTAGGGTTTAAAGAGACACAATTTCAAAGTCTATATCATTTTACCATAGGGAAACCCTTGGAAGATAAACGCATAGAGACGTTGCCCGCTTATGAGCATTTAGAAAAATCATGACTCATACCTGCTATCACTTAAGGTTTACCGCTGAAGCCGTTTTTTCGGTTTTCTAACAGCCTACTTTTCGTTTCTACGTCTGCCGAGGGGTAGATTTTATGCCCAAGGTGTAAAAAGGCTAATTTCTTTAGCGAGCTTTTCAGCATAGCCCGTGTAATTACGCGGGCTTAATGCCAATAACATTGCTTTAGCCTCTGCTGGAATATCTAGTTTTTCAATAAATACTTGCAGTTGCTCTGGCGTAATACGTTGTCCCCGCGTGAGTTCTTTAAGTTTTTCGTAGGGTTTTTCAATACCATAACGTCTCATGACTGTTTGTATGGGTTCTGCCAGAACTTCCCAGTTGGCATTTAGGTCGGCTTCAATGGCATCCGTGTTGATTTGGAGTTTTGATATTCCTTTTAAACTAGCCTGGATAGCAATACTGGTATGAGCAATCCCAACACCGATATTTCTTAAAACAGTTGAGTCTGTTAAGTCTCTTTGCCAACGAGAGACAGGTAGTTTCTCGGCTAAAAATGAGAATAAAGCATTCGCAATCCCTAGGTTGCCTTCTGAATTCTCAAAATCAATCGGATTAACTTTATGCGGCATGGTAGATGAGCCAATTTCACCGGCAATGGTTTTTTGTTTAAAGTAACCTAAGGAGATATAACTCCAGATATCACGATCAAAGTCTAATAATATGGTATTAAAACGTGATAAGGCATGGAAAAACTCAGCGATATAATCGTGTGGTTCAATTTGAATGGTGTAAGGGTTCCATTGCAAACCTAGCGATTCCACAAAGTTTTTGGAAAACTCTGCCCAATCAACATCTGGGTAGGCAACACAATGCGCATTATAGTTACCTACCGCACCGTTTATTTTACCTAATAGGGATACGGCCTGAAGTTGTTGTTGTTGACGTAACATACGGGCGACAACGTTAGCGAACTCTTTGCCAACGGTGGTGGGTGTGGCTGATTGTCCATGAGTGCGAGACAGCAAGGGTTGATCCGCTGTTTCCAGGGCTAATTTTCTGAGTGCGTTTATGCAGTCGCTTATTTGGGTCTGGATAACATCACGACCTTCTTTAAGCATTAAGGCGTAAGATAGATTATTAATATCTTCTGAGGTACAGGCAAAATGAATAAACTCACTGACTTGTTCCAGTTCAGCACACCCGGTAATCTTTTCTTTTAATAGATACTCAACCGCTTTAACATCGTGGTTAGTCGTTTTTTCTATGTCTTTAACACGTTGTGCATCCGCTTCAGAAAAGTGATCGATAATGCTATCTAACAAGTTGCTTGCGGTCTCACTGAAAGGAGAGACTTCTTTTATCAGTGGATGATTTGCCAAAGCTTGCAACCAGCGTACTTCAACTAATACTCGATAACGTATCAGACCGTATTCACTGAATATGGGGCGAAGATCTTCTACTTTATTGGCGTAACGACCATCGATTGGGGAGATTGCTGTTAAAGCAAAGTTAGTCATAATTTTTGTCCTGATACTGAGTAATGTTTCTTAGTTATTATATTTGCTTTCGATAATGCCGCCACCCAAGCAGATATCGCCGTTATAGAAAACGACTGATTGCCCAGGTGTAATGGCTCTTTGAGGCTGATCAAAAGTAGCTCGACAACGGTCATGAGCTAAGGGTTCTAATAAGCACGACTGATCCGCTTGGCGATAGCGGGTTTTTGCACTACAGCGTATCGATTCCGTTAACGGTTGATTGTTACACCAATCCAGTTGACTGGCTTCTAAGGTATTGTGCAACATAAGTGGATGATCGTGTCCTTGGCCAACCAGTAATATATTATTTTCGAGATCTTTATCCAGCACATACCAAGGTTCATCGGGGGCGTTTTTAACACCGCCGATGCCTAAACCTTGACGTTGGCCTAGCGTGTAATACATTAAACCAACATGTTTACCAATATACTGGCCTTCAGGGGTACGCATTTCTCCCGGTTGAGTGGGAAGATAACGCTGCAGGAACTCAGTGAACTTACGTTCACCAATAAAGCATATACCTGTACTGTCTTTCTTTCGGCTGTTAGCGAATCCAGCTTTATCGGCCAATTTTCTTATTTCTGGCTTGTGGAGATGGCCGATAGGAAAAAGTGTTTTGGATAGCGCCTTCTGTTCCAAGGTATACAAAAAATAGCTTTGTTCTTTATTAGGGTCGAGGCCTTTTAACAGTTGGAATTCCTGTGCGTTATCGGGTCGTGTGGCAACACGCGCATAATGCCCGGTGGCTATGTAGTCAGCCCCTAAGTCATCAATGGCATAATTTAAAAATGCCTTGAACTTAACGTGTTTGTTACAGAGGATATCGGGATTTGGGGTGCGACCTGCTTTAAATTCAGAAAGAAATACTTCGAATACCTCATCCCAGTATTCCGTTGCAAAATTAACTGTTTTTAGGGGAATGCCTAGTTTGTCACAGACTTGTTGTGCGTCCGCTAGGTCTTCCATGGCGGTACAGTATTCTGTGCCGTCATCTTCTTCCCAGTTTTTCATGAACAAGCCAGTGACCTGATGCCCTTGTTCTAAAAGAAGTAATGCGGTGACAGATGAGTCGACACCACCGGACATTCCGACGATTATGTTTTTACTCATGGTCAAGGTCTAAAAACGATTTTAATAGCGATAAGGGATATCGATGTCCACTTAAGTATTCATCAATGCCGATAAGCACTAAGGGGCTACGTAATCGATGCTGTTGTTGGGCAACTTCATCACGCGTCAACCAGTGTGTGGTAATTATGCCGTCGTCTAAGGGTTGATCAGGATTATAACTGTGGCAGTTACCTGAGAAACAAACTCTAATAAATGTTGGATATTCGGGGTTTCTTCGCCAGAGTTGTACAGAAATAATATCAACGGGTTCAAACTGCCAGGCGGTTTCTTCATTAACCTCGCGTTTGACGGCGGTAATCAGGTCTTCGTCTTTTTCAAAATGGCCTGCAGGCTGATTAAGTTGTAAGCCGCGAGGGGTTTCCTCTTCAACCAGTAAGAAGCGATTATTTCGTTCTATAATTGCGGCAACAGTAACATGTGGTTTCCAAACCATTGGTGATTTCCAGCTTTAAAAAGGTGGATATGTTACTAGATATTAAGAAGTTATGTTGATAAAAAAGTTAAAAAGAGTAAAGTTAAGAGCGTAGCGTTAAATAATACTGGAGTCATTTATGTTTTTTTATAATTTAATTTGTTATATATGTAAGCTTGAAATACACTAATATTGGCACCATTACGAACGTTCACTGTATTTTAATTTAGATAATATGTCCGATTTTGATCCACTTAAATTTAATGACGATGACTTGGCTGTTCAAGAGGTGAGGCCGCAGTTAAAAAGACCTCCTCTATACAAAGTTATTTTATTAAATGATGATTTTACACCGATGGATTTTGTCATCGAAATTTTGATGGATTTCTTTTCTATGCCTGAAGAAAAGGCCATTCAAGTCATGTTACAGGTTCACACTCAGGGAGTGGGTGTGTGTGGTATCTATTCTAAAGACGTTGCAGAAACAAAAGTCTATATCGTTAATGATTATTCACGAGAAAATCAACATCCATTGATGTGTTCAATGGAAGAAGTATAAATTTGGAGCGCTTATGTTAAGTAAAGAACTTGAAGTTACGTTAAATACTGCTTTTAAAAATGCACATGATAAGCGACATGAATTTATTACGGTTGAGCACTTATTGCTCGCGTTACTTCATAACAGTGCAGCAGAAGTGATAATGAAAGCCTGTGGCTGTGATATGAAAGCCTTGCACGATCAATTGACACAGTTTATTGATGAGACAACATCTTTAATTCCAGTAGGAGTGAAGAGGGATACTCAGCCAACGCTGGGCTTTCAGCGCGTTTTGCAGCGAGCCGTCTTTCATGTGCAGGCCTCTGATAAAAAAGAGGTAACAGGCGCTAATTTATTTGTTGCACTGTTTAGCGAGCAGGACTCGCACGCTGTCTATCTATTGAACAAGCAAGATATATCTCGACTTGATGTGGTCAATTATTTGGCACATGGCATCTCTAAAACTGATCAGGGACATGAAGAGTCCAATGAACAGGTTTCTGAAACAAATCAGGCTGACAGTGAGTCGGGCAGTCCCTTGGATAAATACACGACTAATCTCAATAATGAGGCCTCACAAGGTCGAATAGATCCATTGATCGGACGAGAGCTTGAACTTGAGCGTACTATTCAGACCTTATGTCGACGACGTAAAAATAATCCTTTATTGGTTGGTGAAGCGGGTGTTGGCAAGACGGCTATCGCCGAAGGATTGGCTAAAAGGATAGTCGAGGGGGACGTGCCTGAAATTTTAAAGAATAGTGTTATTTATTCTTTAGACTTAGGGTCATTAGTCGCGGGGACTAAATACCGTGGAGATTTTGAAAAGCGCCTCAAGTCTTTAATGAATCAGCTTAAGAAAGAACCGGATTCTATTCTATTTATTGATGAGATTCATACTATTATCGGTGCAGGATCGGCTTCTGGAGGTGTTATGGACGCCTCAAACCTGATTAAACCCGTACTGGCTTCTGGACAATTACGTTGCATTGGTTCAACGACTTATCAGGAGTATCGAGGCGTTTTTGAGAAAGATCATGCGTTGGCGCGTCGATTCCAGAAGGTAGATGTGGTTGAGCCTTCAGTTGAAGATACTATTTTGATTTTAAAAGGTCTTAAGTCTCGTTTTGAAGAGCATCATAATGTTAAGTATTCGGCTGATGCCTTGCGTGTTGCTGCCGAGTTATCGGATCGTTACATTACGGATCGACATTTGCCGGATAAGGCCATCGATGTTATTGATGAGGCGGGTGCGAAACAGCGAATGACGACCGAAGCTGATCGAAAAGAAACTATTGACGTTGCCGAAATAGAAGATATTGTTTCAAAAATTGCTAGAATTCCAGCAAAATCGGTGTCGTCTAATGATATAGATAAGCTGGCTAATCTTGAAAAGAATCTTAAGATGTTGGTGTTTGGTCAGGATGAAGCCATTTCTGCGTTAGCCTCTGCAATAAAATTATCACGTGCTGGTCTTCGTGACTCTCAAAAGACCATTGGTTCCTTTATCTTTGCTGGGCCTACCGGTGTAGGTAAAACCGAAGTAACACGTCAATTGGCTAAAGTGCTTGGGATAGAACTGATTCGTTTTGATATGTCTGAGTATATGGAACGTCATACCGTTTCTCGATTAATCGGTGCACCTCCTGGTTATGTGGGGTTTGATCAGGGTGGGTTATTAACGGAGCAAGTGACTAAGCATCCTCATGCGGTGTTATTGCTGGATGAATTAGAAAAAGCGCATCCCGATGTTTTTAATTTGTTACTACAGGTAATGGATCATGGTTCATTGACGGATAATAATGGTCGTAAAGCGGATTTCCGTAATATTATTTTAGTCATGACGACCAATGCGGGCGCAGAGGAGGGGAGTCGGGCTTCTATAGGATTTACTCAGCAAGATCACGCAAGCGATAGCATGAAAATGATAGAAAAAGGTTTTTCACCTGAATTCCGTAATCGTTTAGATGCTATTATTCAGTTTAAACCCTTAGATATTTCAATCGTCGGACATGTAGTTGATAAATTTATTTTTGAGTTGGAAGCTCTACTGGCCGAAAAGCAAGTGACCTTATCGCTCGATACAGATGCACGGTTGTGGTTGGCTGAGCATGGCTGTGATCCAAAAATGGGCGCAAGGCCAATGGCGCGATTAATTCAGGAAAAAATCAAGAAGCCTCTGGCTAATGACTTGCTGTTCGGCAAGCTCGCGCATGGGGGTCATGTCAAAATTTATGTGGATAAGGACGATATAGCGTTTGCTATTGAGAGTAATGACTGGGCTGTATCTGAAGCTAACTCTTAAATAAAAACGTTTGCTTAGACAAGATTTATACGTTGATACGCATTGTTGTAATGAGTATCAACGCATACGGAAAGTGATGCGGCCTTTGGTTAAATCATAGGGGGTCATTTCAACTTTAACGCTGTCACCGGTCAAAATTCGGATGTAATGTTTACGCATTTTGCCTGAAATATGAGCTGTTACAACGTGTCCGTTTTCAAGTTCGACTCGAAACATAGTATTTGGAAGCGTATCGATTACTTTACCTTCCATTTCAATTTGATCTTCTTTTGCCATTTTTATTAAATCTCAGTTATTAAAGCCGCCGATTATAGCATAATCTGGTTTTTAACAATAGAACAACAGTCGGTATTTGTTTTTATAGAGTTGATATTTCAACCCATTCAGTATCAATGAGTAATTGGAAAGGTTGATAATTACTTTTGTAGGTCATTTTTTGGCACTCTTGGATCCAGAAACCCAGGTATAATAATTCTTTTTGTTGTTGCTTTGCTTGTTCAATTTGCCATAAGACGGCATAAACACCTAAGCTGTAGTTTGAGAACTTAGGTTCAAAAAAAGTGTAGACTGCAGACCAGGCTTGATCAAATTGATCAATGATGGCCACACCCGCTAGTTCATTATTGATAGAAAATTCTACAAAAACAGTATTGCACCATGAACTGCCAAGAAAGCTGAGGTAATCCTCAGGACTTGCATTAGCCATTTCTCCATCATTGTGTCTAGCCGTTTGATATCGCAGATACATGTCGTAATGAGTCTGTTCAAAAACAGGCCGCTTGATAGTCGCTTGTGTATTGATATTTTTATCTAAACAGCGCTTTTGATTCCTGTTGTGTTTAAATTTATTAACCGCTAGTCTGATGGGTAGGCAGGCAGAACAATGTTGGCAATGTGGACTATAGACTTGATCTCCACTGCGACGGAAACCTTGTATCATTAAGTGAGCGTAACTGGAAGGGGTTAGTGGATAAGCCGGATGTACAAAAAGGGATTGAGCTTGATGATTATCAAGATAACTACACGGGTGTTCCTGGCTTAATAATAAGGGGATGGACTTCATATAGAATGCCAGGCCGATGGACTGGGGGCGAGTTCACAATATTGATTGAGTAAATGCCTGAATTCAGTTCGGGGGCAATTGATAGCGCCAAAGCTTGCTAAATGGGTAGTGTGAACCTGACAGTCAATCAATTGGTAGCCCCAGCGTTTAAGTTGTTCAACCAAATGTGCGAAAACAACTTTCGATGCATCCGTTGTAGTGTGAAACATGGACTCACCAAAAAAAACCTGTCCTAGAGCAACGCCATAAAGTCCACCGACTAATTGACCATTCAGCCACGCCTCAGCTGAATGTGCATAACCTGCTTTATGTAGCTCAGTATAAGCCTGGTTTATGTCTGGTGTTATCCAGGTTCCTGTGCTTTCTTTACGGAGATCTGCACAAGCCGTAATAACCTCCTTAAAAGCCTGATCGAAAGTGACTACAAAGGTATTTTGTCGGAGTGTTTTTTTTAAGCTTCGTGAAATGATGAGTTGGTCTGGGAATAATATTAATCTAGGATTAGGTGACCACCAAAGAATAGGTTCGTCAGGGTTATACCAAGGAAAGATACCTTGTCGATAGGCATTTAATAAGCGCGTTCGAGATAGGCAGCCACCGACTGCTAGTAAGCCATTGGGATCCCGCAAGGCGTTATCTAAATGAGGAAAGTCTTGCTCTGGTTGGTGGGGATCAAGAGCTATTATTCGCATACTTTTATGTTTCTTGGTTGTTCGCTCAGGGTCTGTCGAAGTATGCACGATCAAATGCGTTCATGGTTCGAATGGATTTTCTTCCACGAACAGGATAACCTGAATGATCCCACTTAAAGTGGGATCCTTTATAAGGAACGGTGTATTATTTACTGCGACGTTCTGCAACAATAGCCGTTAAACAAGATAATAAAGCTATACCCAAAATAGCCAGACTACCATCAATCTCAGGTACACATACTGGTGGATCAGCATGGACAAAAAAACTGAACGTAGCTAATACAGTGAAAAGCATGATTTTGGCTGATTTACTCATATTTATTCTCCTAAAGTAATATTTATTTAAAGCAGTGATGACGGTCAGATTGGCGTTAAATTTAAAAAGTGTTAATGATTTAAAAAGCGTACAAAACTAGGCTATTAAACTATCAAAAACGGTTATGATGTTATCGCAACAAAGCTTAGTTGTCAAAAAAGTTAATGACAACAGTAGAGAATCATCGCTTCGTAAGGTGTTCGCGTGCTCATAACAGTTACCGCAAAGAAGGTCTGGTTATTAATTTGCCCAACGCACTGCCGAAAGAAGCACCTAATTTGCCGGCCATTTTGTCTAGAAGGTTGGCTTCTTGCTTATAAATAACCAGTTTTTCAGCACCAATGATATTTTTAGCCACGTAATCATCATTACCATAAGCATCAGCTACGCCAAGTTTAACGCCGGCTTCACCTGTCCAAACTAAACCAGAGAACATATCAGGTGTTTCTTTTAAGCGATCGCCACGGCCTGTTTTAACGGCGTTTATAAATTGCTGATGAACCTGATTCAACAAATCCTGCATAAATTGAGTTTCATCACTTTTAGGAGGAGAGAAAGGGTCTAGCATGGCTTTATGTGTTCCCGCTGTTAATAACCTACGTTCTACACCTACTTTTTGCATAATATCCACAAAACCAAAGCCATCCATAATAACGCCAATTGAGCCAATTAAACTGGAGGGATTAACAAATATTTTATCGCTGGCAGATGCAATGTAATAACAACCCGACGCGCAAATATCACTGACTACCGCATAAATAGGTAGAGATGGATGTTCTTTTTTTATGTTTCTAATTTCTTCATAAACATAATTGGATTGAACAGGACTGCCACCGGGCGAGTTTGAGTGTAGAATAATGCCTTTAGTCTGACCGTCTTTAACAGCTTCTCTTAAGCTTTTGATGATATCGGCAGCGTTAGCGTCTTTATCTTCAGCAATAACGCCTGTAACATCAATAACGGCGGTATGATGACTACTGTCGCCATCGAAATTCTTCTTAACTTTCGGGTAAATGCTTATCCCAAAGATGGCGAACAGATAAACAAAGAATAACGATTTAAAAAATACATTCCAGCGTCGTGCTCTGGTTTGTTCTTTTACCGCAGCGAATGCTAATTTCTCTACTATCTCACGTTCCCAACCAGATTGTCTGCTGGGTTCTGGTTTGGTATAAGGATCTTGTTGATTTTGCATGATTTTTTAACCTTAAATATAATTCAGTAATTCGGTGGGTTGTTGCAAGCACAATAAGGGTTGATAGCGTTGCAATAATTCAGGGGGTTGTGCGCCACAAGAAACAGCAATGGACGATATAGGGGTGTTTTGTGCCATTTGCAAGTCAAACACAGAGTCACCGACCATAACACAACGTTCCTTGGGTGTTTGAGTTTGTTCGATGATTTCCAGAAGCATTTTGGGGTCGGGTTTAGACGCTGTTTCATCGGCACAACGGGTCATGCAAAATAAGTCTTCGGTAGCGGTTCCTAAAAGCGCTGCCTGTAAACCTGATCGGGTTTTGCCCGTTGCAACCGCTAATTGATAGCCGGATTGTTTTAAGTGTACCAACATGTCATAAACACCAGGAAATAAATCACCTCGTCCCAGTTGTTTTGAAGAATAATGATCTCTGTAACTATTAGCCAAGTGTACCTGGGTTAGTTCATTGGCCTCTGGAAATAGTGTGAGTACTGCATTTTCAATACTTAAGCCAATCACATCCTTGGCCGCTTGAGCCTCTGGTATAGGAAAGCCATAAGCCAAAGCCGCTTGTTGCAGGCTTTGCGTAATCCAGTCTATGGAGTTAATGAGTGTTCCATCCCAATCGAAAATAATTAAATCAAATTGATTCTTCATTGTTAAGTAGCTGGATTAAATGATTTGGTAAAGGCGCGGTAATCCGCATCGGAGCCTCTGTGACAGGGTGTAAAAAAGTTAAGGTTTCGGCATGAAGAAACATGCGTTTATAGCCTTTATTCTTAAATAGCTTATTGACTTCATCAACGCCATAGCGTTCATCACCCACAATGGGATGACCTAAACTGGCGGCATGAACCCGTATTTGATGGGTGCGTCCCGTTTTGGGAGAGGCTTCAACCAAGGTTGCATTTTGAAAGAGTTGTAAACGTTTGAATAAAGTTTCTGCTGCTTTACCCGCTTGGCTAATGACAACGATGCGTTCACCGCCTTTGCTTATATTTTTTAATAACGGTGCGGTTACGATAAGTTTTTTTCTTTCCCATCGACCCGCTAATAAAGCCTGATAAGTTTTTTGAATTTGGCTATTGCGAAATAACGCCTGCAATAGCCGTAAGGCACTGCGTTTTTTTGCAATGAGCAGGCAGCCTGAAGTATCTTTGTCAAGTCGATGGACGAGTTCTAAAAAGCGTGCTTCGGGTCTTATTAATCGTAGTCCTTCAATAATTCCAGAGCTGACGCCACTGCCGCCGTGTACGGCAAAGCCGGCAGGTTTGTTTAAAATAATGAAGCCGTCATCTTCATATAAAATACCGTCTTCTAAGGCAGCTTGTAGGCCTTGCGGCACATAAGATTCTTCAGTACGTTCAGCGACTCTGATGGGGGGAATTCTGATAACATCACCGACCATCAAGCGATATTTAACATCGACACGGCCTTTATTGACCCGAACTTCACCTTTTCTGACAATCCTATAAATTCGGCTTTTAGGTACACCTTTCAATCGGGCAATTAAAAAATTGTCTAAGCGTTGATCGCAATTATCATCGGTAATTTCGATGTAAGTGACTTGCGGTTGTTGGGTTTCTTCTATACTCATGGTGTAAATAATACCAGTATCTTGTAATAATTGATTCTTTAAAATTGATGAAAGGCAATAAGGTTGCTATATTAGGCAAGTTTTTATAAAACAGACTTAATGCTCAGCGGATTTCATCAAAGAAACTGGCTATGAGCTACTTAATGAAGATTAAAATAACACTATTGCGTGGTTAATACTTCATTATACGATTTTCGGGTTCATCGTTCGACCCTAGACGCACGATTTTTTAAAACCTGTTTAAAACAGAATTTACCAGTTAAGACTAAAAAAAATTAAATTAGCATCTGTTACCTCGGCCTGACTTCATCTAGTTTGAAGCCAAAAATAACGACAAAAACGCAGATGATGGAACATAAGACCGTAAAACTAAGTGGATAGCTTCTCTTAGACCTATCACTTCATGTTTGTATTGACATATAATTTGATGCAATAACCAAAAAGTCTAGTTCAGTAAAGTCTGAAAATGGAGCAGGGAACT
>QVQE01000150.1 GCA_003584865.1 Methylococcales bacterium | reverse complement strand
TTTAAAAAACCCAGGTCTAATCACTTGGGTTTTTTTTTGCCTTAAAAATGTATGGCAAGCCATAATGTATTGGCATCTGGCAGAGTCCATTCAACTCTGTGGCGTGAATGAGCGGGAATTAACAAATAGTCTCCTTCGAAGAGCATGACTTCTTTTTTAGGATAGTCGAATAATATTAAGGCTTGTCCTTGTAATAGCATTACCCATTCGTCTTTATCTTGATCATACCATTCACCTTTTGGAGTGATATGTCCCTTTGAAATGATACGTTCAATGATAATATTATCTTTCTTGACAATACTCTCAAAATATTCTTGATCAAGTTTTTCAGGAATGCTTGTATAAATATTATTATCTTTGAAGCTAATCATTTTTATACCTTGATAGGGTAAATGAATAGGATAGTGTTGTTATTGTATAATGATTATTATATTTTTACTCTTAGGAGACAAGAATTACCAATTCAATTCAAAGTACATTGGAAAACTTTTCGATTAATAGAATAGCAGTGATTGGCGGTGGTCCATCAGGCCTTATGGCTGCAGAGATTTTAATTAACGCTGGTTTAAAAGTTGATCTGTATGATGCAATGCCTACTGTTGGACGCAAGTTCTTAATGGCTGGTAAAGGCGGGATGAATATTTCTCATGCGGAACCTTTCGCTCAATTTCTATCGCATTATGGGGAGCATAAAGAATATATAGAGCCATTATTAACCCAGTTTACACCAGAAGATCTTTGTAATTGGGTGCACGGATTAGGGATTGAAACATTTATTGGTACTTCAGGGCGTGTTTTTCCCCGTGACATGAAAGCCGCTCCGTTGTTGAGAGCGTGGTTGCATCGATTACGTTTAGCTGGAGTTAACTTTAAGATGCGGCATCAGTGGCTAGGGTTAAGGAACGATAAACAACCTGTACTTGAGTTTTTGACCACAGAAGGTAACATTACTGTAACGAGTGATGCTGTAATATTGGCGCTGGGCGGGGGTAGTTGGAAGCAATTAGGGTCTACTGGTGCTTGGGTGCCTTTACTGGAACAACAAGGTGTTCAAGTTGTTCCGTTAAAGCCGTCAAACTGTGGATTTGATGTGCATTGGAGTGAATATTTTCGACGTAAATTTGCGGGGAGTCCCTTAAAATCGGTTTCTGTTTTTGCACAGAATGCTGAAGGAATTAGTATTCGTCAACAAGGTGAATTTGTAATTACTGAAAATGGGTTGGAGGGAGGAGTGATCTATAGTCTTTCGGCTTTATTAAGAGAAGAAATTTATAAAGTAGGCACTGCAACTCTCTATGTGGACTTGTTACCTAATATAAAGGTTGAAGATTTATATAATAAATTTTCAAAAGGAAAAGGTAAAGCTTCAATGGCTAATTATCTTCGAAAGAAAACAGGTCTTGAGGGTGTGAAATCAGCTTTAATCAGAGAATATTTATCTATCACCGAGTTTAATGATACAGAGCAGTTATGTGCAACGATTAAAAATTGTCCTATACAATTAATTGCTACTCGACCATTAGATGAAGCAATTAGTAGTGCCGGGGGTGTTTCATTTGAGGCGCTTGATGAACATCTAATGATAAAGGCTTTACCTGGGTTTTTCTGTGCGGGGGAAATGCTGGACTGGGAAGCTCCAACGGGTGGGTATCTACTGACAGCTTGTTTTGCCTCTGGTAGAGCAGCTGCTTTAGGAGTATTGCATAGATTAAGCGGTTCTATTGACGCTTAAACTAATTTGACGATACTCTATCCTGTTAACATCTGCTTGGTTTACTTACAATATACTATGCACTTTAGAATGACTTCATTTAATTCAAAAGTAGTGATTTCGTGCAACATAGCTTATAAAGGATATCTATGAAAACCCCAAAAAGTCTTGAACCATTGGTTCGTGACGGTCTTGTTGATGAAGTTATTCGGCCATTAAAAAGTGGCAAGGAAGCATCGGTTTATGTGGTGCTTTCAGAAGGTGAAATTCGTTGTGCCAAGGTTTATAAAGAAGCTAATAAAAGGGGCTTTCATAAGCAAGCGCTGTATCAGGAAGGACGTAAAGTAAGGAATAGCCGGCAAGCCCGAGCTATGGAAAAAAACACACGGTTTGGACGTAAGCAACAGGAAGAGGTTTGGCAAAATGCCGAAGTTGATGCCTTATATCGTCTCGCATCGGTTGGTGTTCGCGTGCCTAAACCTTATAATTTTGTTGAAGGTGTTTTATTAATGGAGTTGGTGACGGATGCAGAAGGAGCGGCAGCTCCTAGGCTTAATGATTTAATGCTAAGTAAAGAGGAAGCGCTGGATTATCATGCTCAATTGATTAAAGAAGTCGTGCGAATGTTATGTGCTGGGCTCGTCCATGGAGATCTTTCCGAGTTCAATGTACTTGTTGATTCGCAAGGCCCCGTCATTATTGACTTGCCTCAAGCGGTTGATGCTGCAGCTAACAATAATGCAGCTAGCATGCTTGGGCGTGATGTAAATAATATGGCCGCTTATTTTGGTAGATTTGCTCCTGAATTATTGAATACTCAGTACGGTAAAGAAATATGGAAGCTTTACGAAAGTGGTAATTTGACTCCCGATGTTAAATTAACGGGCGAATTTAAAGAAAGTACAAAACGAGCAGATGTCAAAAGCATTATGAGGGAAATTAATGATGCTAGGGACGAAGCGATAAAACAAAAATACGTGTTGGACTAAAACTATTTTATGACTATTAAACAACCTGATAATCCTTTACATGGCATTACTTTAGAAATGATATTAAACCAATTAGTGGATTATTATGGATGGTCCGAGTTGGGTCGCATGATAGATATAAGATGTTTTAATCATGAACCCAGTATTAAATCGAGTCTTAAGTTTTTAAGGAAAACGGCTTGGGCTAGAAGTAAAGTTGAAGAACTGTATCTGGAAACAGTAAGACAATTGGATACAAACACATTGGATTAGATAGCTTCTAAGCTGTTTCAAAAATAGTGTGATGACCACAAAAGTTTATAAAAACGGGTTCATAGATTACAATACTGATTATTCTCAAATGCTGAAAAGATAGCACATTGATTACTTGCGTACATCAGATCATCTTCTAAGTATGACAATCTTAACTGAATCAATATAAATGAAAAAAATTAGATGCGCAGTGATTGGCACTGGATATTTGGGTAAATTTCATGCTGAAAAGTATGCTTCATTACCTGATTGTGAATTAGTCGCCGTTGTTGATATTAACGAAGAAGCTGCTAAAGCGGTAGCCGATAAATATGAGGCAAAAGCTTTAACAGATTATCACTCATTACTGGGTAACGTAGATGCGGTGAGTATTGTTGTTCCCACCACTTTACATCATCAGGTATCAAAAGAATTTCTAGGTGCGGGTGCTCATGTTCTTGTCGAGAAGCCTATAACGGTAACCGTTGATGAAGCCGATGAGTTAATCGCTTTGGCTAAAGACAACGGGTTAATTTTACAAGTCGGTCATTTAGAACGTTTTAATCCAGCCGTATTAGGTTTGGATAAGGACGAAAAGCCTTTATTTATTGAGTCGCATCGATTATCGCCCTTTAATCCACGAGCTAACGATGTGAGTGTGGTACTGGATTTGATGATTCATGATATTGATATTATTTTAGCGTTAGTAGATTCCGAAGTAGAGCGTATTGATGCGAGCGGCACTCGGGTTCTTACACAAGGTACCGATATCGCTAATGCGAGGTTATTATTTAAAAATGGCTGTGTCGCTAATGTAACAGCGAGTCGCATCAGTATGAAAATGGAGCGTAAGATGCGTCTTTTTAGACCCAGTTCTTATATCTCAGTTGATTTTCAAAATCGGATTTTAAGCAAGTATAAAACAGGAACAAAAGAAATGTTTCCTGGCATTCCAGAAATTGAAAATGAAGAATCTGTTTTTGAAAGTGGTGATGCCTTGCTTGAAGAAATCAAGCATTTTATCAATTGTATTCAAACCGGTGATAATCCATTGGTTTCGGGTGAAGCGGGTAGGCGGGCTTTAGCAACAGCGATCCAAATAACTCAGTTATTAGGCGATAACTAAAATAATTCAATCAAAAAAGGCAGTAACACTATGATACCGATGGTAAACCTTAAGGCTCAATACGCAGAAATTAAAGAGGAAATTGAGCGTGGCTTGGCTGAAACAATTGAAAACTGTGCTTTTATATTGGGGCCTAATGTTCAGGCTTTCGAGAAAGAAACGGCTGAATATCTTGGCGTTAAACATGCTATTGGTGTGGCCTCGGGTACCGATGCCTTACATTTAGCCTTAATTGCTGAGGGTATAGGAGCAGGGGATGAAGTCATTACTACGGCATTCACTTTTATTGCGACTGCTGAGGCCATAAAGTATGTCGGCGCTATTCCTGTTTTTGTTGATATCGACCCGAAAACATTCAATATCTCACCTGAAGCTATTGAGGGTGCTATTACGCCAAAGACTAAAGCCATTATGCCGGTGCATTTGTTTGGTCAACCGGCTGAGATGACAGAAATAGTTGCGCTTTGCGAAAAATATAATCTAAAGTTAATTGAAGATGCCTGTCAATCATTTGGTGCCAGTGTTGATGGGAAGCAAACAGGTACACTAGGTCATGCGGGTGGATATAGCTTCTTTCCCAGTAAGAATTTAGGTGCATTTGGTGATGGTGGTTTAGTTGTTACTAACTCTGATGAAACGGCGGCCAAAATAAAACAATTACGTAATCATGGTTCAGATGTTCGTTATTACCATGATGTGATTGGATACAACAGTCGTTTAGATGAAATGCAAGCGGTGATTTTACGCGCTAAACTAAAACGCATTGATCAATATAATCAGGCACGTCGGCATGTCGCACATTTATATTCTGAATTGATGGCGGATTTGCCCTTAATTACACCTTATGAAGATGGTTTGGGCGTACATGTCTATCATCAATATACATTACTATCTGATCGTCGGGATGATATTTTAAAAGCCTTACAAGATCATCAAATTGGTTGCGCGGTTTATTATCCAGTCCCGTTACATCAGCAAAATGTTTTTAAAGACGAGTGTGCTGACTTAAGCTTGCCTGTTACTGAATCTGTGGCTATGCATTGTTTTTCATTGCCTATTTGCCCGTTTCTTGGAGACGACAATGTTAGAGAGATTGTCGCTGTCATTCGGGGTGTGTTAACAGAATAACCGTCATGTCTGAACACGCCCCTTTATCGATCATGTTTAGCGCCGGAGAATCTTCTGGCGATCAACATGCTGCTAACCTATTTTTAGAGTTAAAGAAAAGGCGATCTGATATTAAAGGTTTTGGCATGGGCGGAACTAAAATGGCTCAGGCAGGTGTGGATATTAACTATGATTCTGCTGGTATAGGTGTCATTGGGGTCATTGAAGTCCTAAAGCATTACGGTGAAATTCGTCGGGCGTTAAAACGAATGCAGCAGTTGGTGTCAACAGAACGTCCTGATTTATTAGTGTGTGTCGATTATAAAGAGTTTAATCTTAAATTGGCTCGTTATGCTAAACAGCGTGGCATTAAGGTATTGTTTTATGTCAGTCCCCAAGTATGGGCGTGGCGACCCGGTCGGGTAAAAACATACGGTAAAGCGATTGATATGATGGCTGTCATTTTTCCTTTTGAGACGGCGTATTATGATGCCGAACAGGTACCTGTCCGTTATGTGGGTCATCCCTCGGTTGATAAAGTACGTCCTCAGCAGAGTCGAGAAGAGGATATGTCTCGCTTTGGTTTAGATGAGAAAGAGCCTGTGGTCGGTTTATTGCCGGGCAGTCGGATTAACGAAATTAATCGTCTATTACCCGTCATGCTCGATGCGGCAGAAAAGTTAAACGCCCGTTTGCCTAATATCCAATTTATCTTACCTCAGGCTGACTCAATCGATGATGACTTGCTAAAAAATCATCTAAGTCGATCTGCTATAAAGATAACCATCATAAAAAATCGGCCTTACGATGTGATTCAATGTTGCGATGCGGTAATGACCAGTTCAGGAACCGCAACCTTAGAAATTGCTTTGCTGGGTGTTCCGATGGTGATCACCTATAAATTAGCGCCGATAACTTATTGGCTAGGTCGTTTACTGGTTAATACGGCTTTTATTGGTTTGCCAAATATTGTCTTCGGTAGTGGTTTTATCAAGGAACTCATTCAGCACGAGGCAACGGCTGATAATCTGGTCAAAGAAATTGAGAAGATTCTGGTCGACAAACCTTATGCTGATCAAATGCGCATTAATTTGCACAAAGTAAAGCAGCAACTAGGTTCGGGTGGAGGGTCTAAAAATATGGCAGAATTGGTGTTAGAAATGTTGAGCTAAACTAAACAAATATCTGCTACACTTTGCAAGATAATTTGGGGTTCACTTTAGGACTGTCTTATGCAAAATCAGCAAACATGTACAATTGATGGTAATCAAGCAGCCGCTACGGTGGCTCATAAACTCAACGAAGTTATTGCCATATACCCGATAACACCGTCCTCAAATATGGGGGAATGGGCCGACGAATGGTCATCTCGTGGGCAGGTTAATTTATGGGGGACGGTGCCACAAGTCACCGAGATGCAAAGTGAAGCGGGTGCAGCGGGTGCTATTCACGGCGCATTACAGGCAGGAGCAATGGCAACTACTTTTACAGCATCGCAGGGATTATTGTTAATGCTGCCGAATATGTATAAGATTGCTGGAGAGTTAACCCCCACCGTTTTTCATATAGCCGCCCGATCTCTGGCTTGCCAAGGCTTGTCTATTTTTGGTGATCATAGCGATGTCATGTCAGCAAGAATGACGGGCTTTGGCATGTTGTGTTCGAACTCACCACAGGAAGTGCTGGATTTTGCCTTAATTGCTCATGCCGCAGCGTTAGAAAGTCGTATTCCGTTAATGCACTTCTTTGACGGTTTTAGAACATCTCATGAAGTGGCAAAGATTACTACTTTTGATGATGCAGTGATGCGTGCCATGATCAATGAGGCGTGGGTGACAGCCCATAGAAATAGGGCGTTAACACCGGATAAGCCTATTTTACGCGGGACAGCCCAGAATCCTGATGTATATTTTCAGGCAAGAGAGTCAGTCAATCCGTATTATCAAGCAATGCCGAGTATTGTTCAGAAGGCAATGAATCGTTTTGCTGAATTGACTGGCCGCTCATATAAACTGTTTGAGTATGTCGGGTCTCCAGTCGCTGAGCGGGTTATTATCATCATGGGATCGGGTGCAGAAACGGTCGCTGAAACGATGGATTATCTCAATCAACAAGGTGAAATGGTTGGCCTGCTTAAAGTGCGTTTATATCGACCTTTTGACGCGGAACGTTTAATCGTCGCATTACCTGTTAGTTGTCGGAAAATAGCCGTACTTGATCGGACCAAGGAACCGGGTGCAGATGGAGAGCCGCTCTATAAAGATGTTTTAACTGCACTTGCTCAGGATTATAGCAGCGACACTGCTAAGTTTTCGGTTTTACCGAAAGTGGTGGGCGGTCGTTATGGTTTGTCCTCTAAAGAATTTACCCCAGGGATGATCAAGGCAATTTATGATGAATTGCAGAATGAGCATCCTAAGAATCATTTTACGATAGGTATTCATGATGATGTGAGTCATACCAGTCTGACTTGGGATGCAAGTTACCGTAATGATGTGCATACCGATACCTTCCAAGTGATGTTTTACGGCTTGGGCAGTGACGGCACAGTGAGTGCCAATAAAAATACGATTAAGATTATTGGTACCGAGACGGATTTAAATGCGCAAGGTTACTTCGTTTATGATTCCAAAAAGTCGGGTGCAATTACCGTCTCTCATTTGCGCTTTGGACCTAAGCCAATACGTTCTACCTATTTAATTGCCGAAAATGATGCTAACTTTATAGGCTGTCATCAAACGATTTTCTTACTACGTTATGATATGTTGGCAAATGCCGCAGAAAATGCAGTATTTTTATTAAACTCTCCTGAGCCTGTTGAGCAGGTCTGGGCTTCGCTGCCTGCTAAAATGCAGCAGCAAATGATCACCAAAAAAATTCGCTTTTACGTCATTGATGGATACGCTGTTGCTGAAAAGAGTGGCATGGGTAAACGGATTAATACTATCATGCAAACCTGTTTTTTTGCTATTTCAGGGGTGTTGCCACAGGTAGAGGCGATTGCTGCTATTAAAAAAGCCGTTGAGAAAACCTACGGTAAAAAAGGTCAGCGTATCGTTGAGCTTAATTTTAAAGCGATTGATGAAACCCTGGCGAGTTTAAAAGAAGTGCCTTTACCAATGTCGGTGACTAGCCTATTTGATATTAAACCCAAAATTATTTATACAGCGCCTGACTTTGTGAAACGGGTTACCGGACAGATTATTGCCGGTTATGGGGATGCTTTACCAGTGAGTGTGATGCCGGTAGATGGAACATTTCCTACCGGTACGGCAGCCTTTGAAAAACGTAACTTAGCCTTGGAGATTCCGGTTTGGGAAACGGATTTATGCACGCAATGTGGTAAATGCGCGATGGTCTGCCCGCATTCTGTTATTCGCAGCAAGATATTTGCAACGGACGCTGTTGTGGGTGCACCCGAGACCTTCAAGCACGTGCCTATGTTGGGTAAGGACTTTCCGGCGGGGTTGTCGATTAGTTATCAGGTAGCCCCAGAAGATTGTACGGGTTGTACTTTGTGTGTGGATATTTGTCCGATTCGTGATAAATCAA
The DNA here is from genome assembly GCA_003584865.1 of Methylococcales bacterium. Lineage (GTDB taxonomy): Bacteria > Pseudomonadota > Gammaproteobacteria > Methylococcales > Methylomonadaceae > Methylobacter_C. The sequence goes on along the minus strand of QVQE01000150.1, from coordinate 6,127 downwards.
ATGCCAGTCGTAAAGCTTTAAACATGCAATCACAACCTCCGTTACGAGTAGCAGAGAAGGCTAACTGGGATTATTTTTTAACCTTGCCTGAATATGATAGGCGCTTGTTAAAAACCAACACGATTAAAGGCGCGATGGTTTTACAACCGTTATTCGAATTTTCTGGAGCGTGTGTTGGTTGTGGAGAAACACCTTATATAAAATTGGCTTCGCAGTTGTTTGGTGATCGAATGATGATTGCTAATGCAACAGGTTGTTCGTCTATTTATGGGGGTAATTTGCCGACCACACCCTGGACAAAAAATACCGAGGGTCGCGGGCCTGCCTGGAGCAATTCTTTATTTGAAGATAATGCCGAATTTGGTTTAGGCATGCGGATAGCCTTAGATAAACAAAATGCCTATGCAAAAGAGTTATTGGTCATGCATCAAGAACAACTGGGTCATGACTTTGTTGAGTCACTTCTCAATGCCGATCAATCTGATGAAGCGGGAATCCATGAGCAGCGAGAACGAGTGGCTTTGCTTAAAGACCGGCTCACTTCAGAGATGCAATTTCAAGTACCAACGGCGCAAACTTTATTAGAGCTAGCCGATAGTCTAAGTAAAAAAAGCGTGTGGATTATTGGCGGTGATGGCTGGGCTTATGACATTGGTTTTGGTGGCGTTGATCATGTCTTGGCCAGTGGGCGAAATGTCAATATCCTGGTTTTAGATACTGAGGTTTATTCCAATACTGGAGGCCAAACATCCAAGTCAACGCCCCTAGGTGCCGTCGCCAAATTTTCTGCCGGAGGTAAATCTACCGCAAAAAAAGACCTGGCTTTATTAGCGATGGATTACAGTCATGTGTATGTCGCTCATGTCGCTTATGCAGGTAAAGATATTCAAACCTTGAATGCTTTTTTAGAAGCCGAAGCGCATGACGGTCCCTCTATTATTATTGCTTATGCGCCTTGTATCGCGCATGGTGTGGATTTATCCAATAATCATAGACAACAAAACTTAGCGGTAAAAAGTGGGCATTGGCCGTTATTTCGCTTTGATCCAAGTAAAGCCAAAGTCGGTAAAAATCCGATGAAGCTTGACTCCGCTGAGCCGTCAATTCCCTATCGTGATTTTATAAAAACAGAAACCCGATTCAGTATGTTGTGGCAAACACATCCTGAAGCAGCGGAACGTTTCTTAGAACAAGCGCAGCAGGACGTGAAAAATCGGTATCGTTATTACAAACAACTCTCTGAACTGGAATGGACTGAATCCACCTCTGTTTCAGCAGTAAAAGCCCAACTTAAGATGGATAGTACTAAGGAGACAGATAATGGTTGATTTAACTACGCATTACTTAGGCTTAAAACTTGCCAATCCCTTAGTCCCTTCTGCTTCACCCTTAAGTAAAGACTTGACGGCTGCAAAAAAACTGGAAGATGCAGGCGCTTCGGCTTTGGTGATGTATTCCTTGTTCGAAGAAAAAATCGAAGCAGAAGAGCAGCAGTTTCAGCGATTTTTTTATCAGCAAGCGATAGGGCATGGAGAAGCGGATTCGTTTCATCCGGTACCAGATACTATTCAGACTTATCAGGAGCAATATTTAGAGCAAGTACAAAAGCTGAAAACGGCTCTCTCAATTCCTGTTATAGCGAGTTTAAATGGGACTTCTTTAAATGGCTGGGTCGATTATGGTAAACAACTTCAACAGGCGGGCGCAGATGCGTTAGAACTCAATTGCTATTATTTAGCCGCTAATGCTGAAGAAAGCAGTGCAGAGGTAGAAAATCGATATGTGGAGATCTTGCAGGCCTTAAAAAGTGTGGTGAGTTTACCTATTACCATGAAACTATCGTCACAATTTAGTTCACCTATTCATTTTGCAAAGCGTTTAGAAGCGGCAGGTGCCGATGGTATTGTCTTATTTAATCGCTTTTATCAACCGGATATTGACTTAGAAACCTTAGAAGTATTGCCAACGCTAGAGCTTTCAACTGCCTCAGAAGCCTTATTACGTATTCGCTGGACGGCTTTATTATATGGACGTACCCAACTCTCTTTGGCGGTTACCGGTGGTTTTCATCAGACCCCTGACGTTTTAAAAGCGTTGTTAGCGGGTGCCGATATCGTGCATCTTTGCAGTGTATTACTGCAACACGGCGTTGGGCATTTAAGCCAGCTATTGACCGAAATGGAGCAGTGGTTGAGTCAACATGAATATGCATCCATTCAGCAGTTAAAAGGCAGCGTCAGTCAACAACACGCCATTGACCCTAGCGCTTATGAGCGTGCTAATTATGTGCAGATACTGGATAGCTATAGTTCACCAACTGGCGTGTTAAGATAAGTTTTAATCCTGATGGTAAAGGGGAATGGCTGCTATTCTGGCATCAATCTGATTGGATAAGGCTTGGTAGACAAGGCTATCAATGGATTGGTAGCGTTGTTTAAACTCTGCGTCATTCATGTGCTCAGGAAGATCGGTCGGATCAGGCATAAAGTCACTGTAATCTTTAATATTCGCCATAGCCTGCTGGATTTTACGCGCATTTTCAGGTGACGATGTCGCTATTTCTCCCAGTTTTGTGCCCGCTTTATCGGCGGCTAAATCAATAAAACTAAAGCCGCTGCCTCCATTAGCATCACTTAATTCTTTTTCTTCACCCACCACCTTAGCGATTTGGCCATTAACAGAAGCGGTAATTGCAGCAGAGCCAATGAAATGTTGAGCCAGATCGATCCTTTTATAGAGGAAGGTTGGATAGCGTGTTTGATCTGTTAGATTCGATGCTGGAAAAGAGAAGAATTTTTTAGTTTCTTTTCTATTGACGTAATTATTAACAGCGATAATGGCTAATTTATTTTCTTCAATCGCATTCTCTAATGTTGAACGTTGTAACGCTAATTCAAATAGGGGTTTTAATAAGTCGGCCAGAGAGAGTCTCCAGTTTGGATTGTGCTGGGCAATGATCTCGGCGAGTTTTTTCTGATAAATGTCTAAATCAGGATTTTCAGTGCCATCAGTTAGAAAGTTTCGGGCCTGAATCATCGTATCCATACTTGAATAATAGCTAATTGACAGTTTTTCAGGGTCAATGGTAATCGTTTTAATCGGTCGAGTTGCCAAGATAACGTAATTTTTTAAAGAAGTATTCTGAATAATCGTATCGATTACAAAGCCGGCTAATTTAGCCGGTAATAGCAGTTTGCCGGCTTTAAATTTTGTCAGTGTAGGTAGTTCGTTTGGATTATCGTTACCTAGCCTAAAGCTAATATTTAGATATTCACCAAAACTGTTTTTAGGTAAAGTGGTTGTGACCGTAAACCTTAGAACATGACTTCTGAGTTCTATGTTGACGGCGCTTTTGCTGTATCTATTTAGCAGATAGTTTGCAGCAAGATTTAAATCGGGTTGCGTTAACTCAATACTGCCAATGTCATCAGGTTTTGTTTTTGCCCCTTCATGAAGAATTTTCTGTGCTCTAACAACATCATCATGAGTTAGTTTCCACCCTACGGCAATGTCAGGTTGATCGCTAACGCCAAAAAAAACGAATAGGGCGCATAAAAGTAGACATAAGCCAGATAAAAATAATACAAACCTCAGTAGAATTTTCATTACCTTGCATTTAATCAAATTCGAGCTTAAATCCAGCAGATTTGATGTAATCGGCTTCTAGTATTAAATCAGCACGCGTCAAGGGAGACTGGTTTAGCCAGTCATTAGGGAACTGTAGTTGAATTCGGGCATGTGCAATGGTAATTTTAAAATCAGGTAAAGGCTGATTATGGCGATTACGGTGTAATAATACGGCCAAGCGTAAAATCAGTGCAAGATAGGGTGCGAAAAAACGCCAAGGGGCGGGTAAATCCTGGAATAAGGATTGAGAAAATTTACGTCGATGGCCTCTTATGATAGTAGCCAATAGGATTTGATCCTGCTTGGAAAACCCTGCCAAGTCGCCATTTTCAATAATATACGCGCTGTGTTTGTGATACTGGCTATGAGCAATATCAATACCGGCTTCATGCAAATCGGCAGCCCAATTCAGAAACTGAATGCATGCCTCGTCAGTTGCCCAAGCATATTCATTTTGTAGTTGGGTCAATAATATTTGTAGCGTCTTTTTAATGCGAGAAGCGTGCTTTTTGTCGGTATGATAACGTTCGGCAACAGATTTAACCGTGGCTGAGCGCATATCATGATTATAAATTCTGCCTAATAAGTCTTGAATAAGGCCTTCTCGTAATGCGCCATCAGAGACCGTCATTTGTTCAATACCCAGACTTTTAAAGGTTGCATAGACAATGGCCAAGCCACCTGGGAAAACGGGTAAGCGTTCCGTGTCAAGTTCAGGCAGATTCAATTCATTGATATGGCTACATTGACCAAAATGAGCCACCAGTTTTTCCAGGCCTTGCGAAGTAATACCGTTATTACTCCAATTCTTGGCTTGTAATACTTTGGCAATGGAGCGCAGACTCCCAGATGCGCCTATGGCTTCATCCCAATTGTTACGCTGAAATTTCCGCTGGAAGGGTTCCAGCTTTTGTTCAGCGTAAAGAACAGCCTGGTTAAAAGCGTTTTTTGAAAGTCGACCGTCTTTAAAAAAGAGGTTACTGATGGTGACGCAGCCCATATTCAGGCTTTCCTTTTCTTTGGGTGTTTGCCCCGTGCCTATTATATACTCGGTACTACCACCCCCGATATCCATCACTAGTCGTAAGTTGGCATTACTGCTCAGGCTATAAGCAACGCCTATATAGATTAAACGGGCCTCTTCGATACCAGAAATAATATGAATGGGGTGATTTAACGCCTGCTCGGCCTTGATTAAAAACTCTGATGAGTTTGTGGCGGTACGTAACGTATTGGTACCGACAATACGGACGCTCCCCTGCGGGAAATGCCGAATTCTTTGCCCGAAGCGCTCTAGGCAGGCTAAAGCTCTTTGCTGGGTCTTTTCATCTAAGAGGTTGTTCTCATCAAGGCCTGAAGCCAATCGAACCATTTCTCTCAATCGATCAATAGTTTGCGGTATTCCATCGTTTAAGCTGCAAACGATCATGTGAAAACTGTTGGAACCGAGGTCAACAGCGGCGAGCATTTCAGGTGGATTATTAGGCACGTGTTATCCAGTTTTGTCTACTAAGCAAGTTATTATCTGTTAAAATTTCAAACTTTTATGAGCCTCATTTTAGCTGTTTAGCTTGGATGCTGCCCGCCTAATTTAACTTATTTAAAGGTTTCCGTTAAGTGTTAGTTTCAATATGAATGCATTATCTATTCGTAATCTTCGAAAAACGTATAACAATGGCTTTGAGGCCTTAAAAGGGATTAATCTTGATGTTGAAGAAGGTGATTTCTTTGCTTTACTGGGTCCTAATGGCGCTGGAAAGTCAACGGCTATTGGTATTATAAGCTCACTTGTTAATTCGTCTAGTGGCTCAGTCAGTATCTTTGGACATGATTTAAAAACAGATTTATCACGTGCTAAAAGTTGCTTGGGCATGGTGCCACAAGAGGTTAATTTTAATCAATTTGATACAGTGAGAAGTATCGTCATGAACCAAGCCGGTTATTATGGCATGGCTCGTAAATTGGCGACCCAAAGAACGGAGTACTGTTTAAAACAGATGGATTTGTGGGATAAGCGCGATACCGTTTCCCGGCGCTTATCAGGAGGAATGAAGCGTCGGGTTATGATTGCTCGGGCTATGGTCCATGCGCCTAAGTTATTAATTCTGGATGAGCCAACGGCCGGCGTTGATATAGAGATTCGTCGCTCTATGTGGAAGATGATGCAGTCGCTGAATGAAAGTGGTACGACTATCATTTTAACCACACATTATCTGGAAGAAGCAGAAAGCCTGTGTCGTAACATCGCCATCATAGATCAAGGGAAAATAGTCGAACATTCAGATATGGCGAGTTTATTGGCTCGAATCAATATTGAACACTTTGTGCTGGATTTAGCCGAACCCTTGGATAAGACCCCTGTTATACCGGGTTATCAACTTGAACGGGTTACAGACAAAGTACTTAATGTCGAAGTACCGAAGAAATTAGGTCTTAATCAATTATTTGTGCAGTTAAGTGCGCTCAATATTAAGGTTTTAAGTCTTAAAAATAAGAGTAA
>QVQE01000055.1 GCA_003584865.1 Methylococcales bacterium | reverse complement strand
CTCTGGAGTTGGGTCAATTTCGCATTGGGTTTTAGCTTTGCCAGTGCTGCATCCAGATCAGTGACAAACGTTTTGATAAAGATAGCGGGTTCGTACATCAACGTTGTGCTGAAATACGTGGAAGTTTACACGAATTATCTTACAAGGTTTAGTGCTATTTTCCAATTCTTAAAAACTTGAACATCGAGTAATAGGCTCTGAAGCTTTAATTCGTTGGTATCATCCCGTCCGTGGTTTTGTACACCCCTATGCCTTTATACCGTTGGCAGAAGAAAACAGTTTGATTTTATCGATTGGTCAATGGGTTCTGGAAACCGCTTGTGCCCAGATTAAAAAATGGGAAAATAATGAATATACCAAAGACTTAACCATTTCTGTTAACGTCAGTGCCCGTCAGTTTCACGAGATCGATTTTGTGGAGACTGTGCGTCGAGTCCTGGAAAATAGTGCTATTAATCCTAGTAGAGTCAAGCTTGAATTGACTGAAACGGTGGTGCTCGATGATATTAAAGAGGCTACCGAAAAGATGAATGCACTCCGTGAGCTGGGCGTCAGGTTTTCTATGGATGATTTTGGTACCGGCTATTCTTCGCTAGCTTACTTGTCGAAATTACCCATGGATCAAATAAAAATCGATCAGTCTTTCGTGTTCAATATAGGTGTAAATGTCTCCGATGAGATCATCGTGCAAACCATCATCGGCATGGCCAGAAATATTAATGTGGAAGTCGTTGCCGAAGGTGTGGAGACGGAACAACAGAGAGCTTTTCTTGAACTGAATGGCTGCTCCCAATATCAGGGCTATTTATTTAGCAAACCAGTACCTATTGAACAGTTTGAAGCGCTGCTGAGGCATGAGGCCTTAATTAAGGCAAAAACTGAGTACTGACTAATTTACGTGTATAGAGCGTTTGTCGAATTTGTAACTCTTTAAGATGTTCCGGCGGCTTGACTAAATTAACCAATATGTTTAGTCTTACGCATTTAGGAGTGCATCAGGTCTGAGTGTTTTGCCTTTGTGACGCTGTACTCCTCTAATCTCTACAACGTGGTTGACCTCGCAATGCAAGATCGAAAAAATGACGACCTATTGACATCTATTTCTGCACAGCAGCTTTTGTCGGGATTACGAATGCTGATCGTTGATGATAGTGAAATCAACAGAGAACTGACGGAACTCGTTTTTGTTAACGGAGGCGCTCACGTCATACTTGCCAATGATGGTCAACAAGCCGTGGATTGGCTGCAAGCCCATCCGACCGAGGTCGATATTGTGCTTATGGATGTGCAAATGCCCGTTATGGATGGCTATGAGGCTACTCGCCAGATACGACGGGTATCGGCCTTGGCCGAATTGCCGGTGCTTGCTTTGACTGCAGGTGACTTCGTGGAGCAAAAAGAATTGGCTCGTGAGGCGGGCATGAACGACTTTATCGCCAAACCGATTGATGTAGACACCGCTATTGAGCTAATACTAAAGCATTCAGGATGGTTCATAGCGAATACCCGCGTTAAGCCCTCGGAGCTTGCTCCTCTGGCTCCAGCCATGGATCTAGACCTTCCTGGTTTGGCGATCGGATATGCCCTCAGTCTTTGGAAAGATGCCACGACTTATCAGCAATATCTGCGTAAATTCGTGCGTGATTATGCCAATAGCGTGCAAGTAATAACCCACTCTGAAAAATGCGAAGCTGAAGCCTTTGCACACAAGCTGAAAGGAGCGGTCGGCAGCTTGGGTCTGCAACAGGTTGCCGAGCTGGCTGGCGAAGTGGAGCGTGCGTTTCATGACGGCGGAGATCCAGCCGATAGTTTGACTCGATTGCAGATGGTACTCAATACGGCATTGGAATCAATTGAGCGTTATGCGCCCCCAGACCTTGATACTAAAAACGTCCAGTTCAATGCCATCAATACAGAGCAGCTTGCCCGGCTATTTGCCAGAATGCTCGATGCATTGAACACCGATAGTATGACGGCTATTAGGCCAATATTGGCCGAACTGGATAAAATATTACCGCCTACACGTCTGATGACGCTCCATCTGGCGGTCGAGAATTTCGATTTTCGGGATGGCGAGGATGTTATCCGAACACTGGCTAATGATCTCAATATATTAATGGAAACGTGAAAATGTCAAATGGCTCTATCCTGATAGTCGATGACGAAGCGCAAAACCTTGCGGTGCTGGAACACATTTTGTCGGACAGCTATCCACTGGTCTTTGTTCGTAAAAGTAAAGAAGTGCTCAATGCTGTTCGTAAACATAGGCCTTCTTTAATTTTGCTGGATATCCAGATGCCTGATATGGATGGTTATACGGTATGTCTTCAATTAAAAGCCGACCCACAAACGGAGAATATTCCGGTGATCTTTGTTAGCACATTAGCAGATATAGGCGATGAAGCCCGAGGGTTCGAGGTCGGCGGGGTCGATTACATTATTAAGCCTGTATCGTCAGCGATTGTGCGTGCGAGGGTGAAAACACATTTGTCGTTAGTGCGTGCAAGTGATTTGGAGCAGAGTTATCACGATGCCATTTATATGTTGGGAGAGGCTGGGCATTACAATGACAACGACACGGGGGTGCATATCTGGCGTATGGCTGCTTATGCGAGTGCTCTGGCAAAAGCCTGTGGCTGGTCTTCTGATGATTGCAAACAAATTGAACTAGCCGCTCCGATGCATGATACCGGTAAAATTGGTATTCCAGATTTAATTCTCAAGAAACCCGGTAAGTTGGAGCCAGAGGAGTGGGAGGTGATGAAAACCCATTCAATCATAGGATATGACATACTCTCCAAGAGTAAGGCACCGATATTTCAAATGGCGGCTGAAATTGCCTTGTGTCACCATGAGCGGTGGGACGGTAGCGGATACCCTGATGGACTGGCGGGGGAGTTGATTCCTGAATCGGCACGTATTGTGGCATTAGCAGATGTATTCGATGCGTTAACGATGAAAAGACCGTACAAGGGTGCGTGGTCGTTAACACAGGCTCTGGAGATAATTCAGGAAGGTGCTGGCAGCCATTTTGAACCACGATTGGTTGAACAGTTTATGTTTATTTTGCCGCAGATACTAGAGATACAAGCGATGTGGGCTAGTCGTGAAAAGTAGTAGTTTGATGTCACGAATACGGAAACAAGTCATATTATTCTGGTTGCTCTGTATCCTTTTTATCTTGTTTGAAGCGCCTGCTTTTGCCGAGTTGCTAGACGTTGAGAGCTTATTAGGCCTTGATAAATCCCAGCTTGCCGAATTAGATAAAGGTCGGCCCATTGTCTATGATTTAAAAGAAGGTAGCAGTGATGAGCTGGCTGTGGGTCTGATCTGGTATTTTCCTGTGCCTTTAGAAAAGGTTGTGGAAAAATTGTGGATGCAAGAACCTGATATGTTAGATGTTGACGTCATTGCTCACGGGATTTTGACAGAGCATAGTGGGATGGGAGCTCTTAAGTCGGTGATTTTCTCAAAAGATGAAGCTCGGGGGTTATTAGAGGCTGAACCAGGAGAGGAATTTAATTTATCCAGTCATGAGTTCGAAAAGCTTAAAGCCTTCAAGCATGCGCTTAAAAGAGTACCACAAAGAGCGATAGAAGATGCTGCTAGTGAGTATTTCCGGGAGATTCTTTTACAGCGTCATGACGCTTATCGACGTGAAGGTATCAATGCAATATCGCCCTATATGCGTAAACATGGCACGGAATCAAAGCCCGCTATAGAATTACGTCAGTCGGCAGGTGAAAGTGATATTTTGTCGCGACACTTTTCAGGCTTGCTCAAAGAGTGGCTGGACTATCCTAAACTTTTGCCAGCGGGTGCCAGAGAAGCATTTCCCTGGGTAGAAAAAAGCGTTGAAGGGCGCACTGCAATTATCCTCAGGCACCGCATAACCATGGATTGGAATGGGGGTGTATTAGTGTTAACACGTGAATATTATGTGCCACACTCTTATAATTCTAGCCAATGGATAACAGGAGGCTTACCGTATCGTGAGGGTACCGTCGTTTTTCAGCAGGTGCGTAGCTTCACTGACCAGGTAATGGGAACGGGAAGCACACTCAAGCACTTGGTGGGTAGAGAGTTATTACAAGATAAAATGCTAAAGTCCTTTGAGCGGCTTTGTGATGTCTTGGGGCGCTGTAATTGAAATCATCCGATAAAATGTGCGAATTGTGAGTTAAATTTATGGGATCATCAAAAACAATTTTAATTACTGGTTGTTCTACTGGTATAGGGTATAGCGCAGCATTGCACTTAAAAGAAAGAGGGCATCATGTGATTGCTACCACAAGGTCATTAGACGATGTTCAACGTTTGATAAATGAAGGATTTACTGCACTACAATTAGATTTAGCTGATAGCTCAAGTATTCATCGAGCTGTTGAGGCGATAGTGGAGTTAACTGATGGTAAGATCGACGCCCTGTTTAACAATGGTGCTTTTGGTCAACCGGGTGCTGTTGAAGATTTAACGAGAGATGTGCTCCGGTTTCAATTTGAAACTAATTTATTTGGCACACATGAGTTAACTAATTTGATTATACCGTTGATGCGTAAACAAGGTCATGGTCGAATAATCTATAACAGTTCTATCTTGGGATTAGTCGCTATGCGTTATCGTGGTGCCTATAACGCTAGCAAATTTGCTTTAGAAGGATTGGCTGATACTTTACGCCTTGAGCTTCATGGAACATCTATTTATATCTCACTAATAGAACCCGGCTCCATTCTAAGCAACTTTAGAACAAACTCATACACTCTGTATAAAAAAATATAGCTTTTGAACAGAGTTTTCATAAATCTGCATACGAAGCGATGGAAGCGCGTTTGCAAAAAGAAGGTGCCGCCGTAGCATTTACGTTACCAGCCAAAGCGGTTGTTGATAAAGTAATTCATGCTTTGGAAGCGAAACAACCTAAAATACGCTATTACGTTACATTTCCAACTTATCTATTTGCATTTCTTAAACGCATTCTGCCCACGTCTTGGCTGGATGTTTTAGTTAGAAAGGTTTAAAGGTGATTAAATCTGCTCTCATTTGTTCGACCTTGTATTGGCTGCAACGATTGATACTCTGATAGCAAGGAATGACTTTGGCTACAAAAACAGGCCGCTAAAGTCACTCCTCTATAGCTAATAACCAGTCACTATTCGCGTAATGCTTTGTATTTATTAATTAGCGCATTGGTAGAACTGTCATGACTCGTTATGACATCATCATTTTTTAGCTCCGGTAAAATAACCCCAGCTAATACCTTACCTAACTCTACGCCCATTTGATCAAAGGAATTTATATTCCAGATAGCGCCTTGAACGAAAATCTTGTGTTCGTAAAAAGCAAGTAATGAGCCTAGTGTTTTAGGGGTCATTTTCTTGAAAAGAAATGAGTTTGACGGTTTATTGCCTTCAAATACTTTCGATGCAATCAACAAGGCATCGGTTTGATCTTCAGGTGATAGCTTCTGTTTGACTTCTTCAGCCGTTAAGCCATTCATTAAGGCTTCTGGTTGAGCAAGATAGTTTGAAATTAAAATATCGTGGTGTTCGGGTAATTTATAATGACTGTTAGCCGCCGCTAAAAAATCACAGGGAATCAGCTTGGTGCCTTGATGAATTAACTGAAAAAACGCATGTTGACCATTGGTGCCGGGTTGTCCCCAAATGATAGGCCCGGTGTCGTAATCAACCTTTTCTCCCTGTAAATCAATGCCCTTGCCATTACTTTCCATGTCACCTTGTTGAAAATAATCAGCAAAATAACGCATGGATTGGTCATACGGTAATAAGGCATGAGATTCTGCGTTGTAGAAGTTATTATACCAAATGCCGAGTAATCCCATGATGACCGGGATATTTTGCTCAAAGGGTGCCTCAAAGAAGTGACAATCCGCTTCATAGGCGCCTTGTAAGAGTTCTTCAAAGTTATCCATACCAATGTACAGGGCAATGGATAAACCTACCGCTGACCACAAAGAATAACGGCCTCCGACCCAATCCCAGAATTCAAACATATTATCGGTGTCGATACCAAAATCAGAGACATTTTTTGCATGGGTGGATATAGCAACAAAATGTTTAGCCACTGTTTCAGGGTCTTTAGCGGTCTCAAGAAACCAGCGTTTTGCTGACTTTGCATTCATCATGGTTTCTTGGGTGTTAAAAACTTTGGATGCAATGATAAACAAAGTCGTTTCGGGTGATAATGACTTTAAGACCTCAGTGATATTGGTCTGATCAATATTGGACACATAGTGAACTTTTAATGAGCTGGAACTATAGGGCGTCAGCGCCATAGAAACCATTTTGGGGCCTAAACCTGAGCCACCAATACCCACGTTAACCACATCTGTTATCGCCTCGCCAGTATAGCCTTTCCATTGGCCAGAACGGACTGATTCACAGAATGTACGCATTTTACCTAAAACCTTGTTAATATCAGGCATAACATCCTGACCATCAACATAAATAGGCTGGTTACTTCTATTACGTAAAGCAGTATGCAAAACGGCTCTACGTTCGGTGGTATTTATCTTTTCACCGGAGAAGAGTGCTTTAGTTTTTGTTTTTAGATCCGCATAATTTGCAAGTTCCAATAATAAGGTTACAGTGTCTTCTGATATTCGATTTTTTGAATAATCAAAAAGTATTTCGTTAAAATTAATAGAGAACTTATTAAATCGCTCGGGGTCTTGCTTGAAGGCTTCACGTATTGAATAGTTTCTAGTTTCATTATAATGGTTTTGTAAAGCGATCCATGCTTTTGAGGTAGTCAACGATGACATGTTTTTTGGGCTCCGTTTAAAATAAGTTAGCTTAAGTCTACGAAAAGTAGGGTTGGATAGCAAGAGCGCAATGAATGCACTGTCACTTTAATTAATGAAATACCTGTTTTAGATTTAGATTCCTATCAATTCCTTTATTTAGATGGGGGGGTGTGCTAGAGTTGGCACTGCTGTAAGTTGATCTATAGCAAATGCAGTTTTTTTCGATGAAATCAAAAATAAAAAGAGCATTAAAAATTTCATATAATAATAATCATATAGCAATAATGGGAAGGTATTATGAACAGAGTACAATTAATTAGAAAGAGTTTCCTAGGACTTTTGGGATTGATGTTTTCGGCATCGCTATGGGCACATGGTGGCGCAGCAGGAACGGATACAGATCAATGTAAGTTTGAATTACAGCCAACCCATTGGATTCATTACACGGCTTATCAGCCTAGCGCATACCCAGCGGAAGAATTTTGCGGTAATTTGCCTGGCATTAATACGCTAACACAATTGGTTTTTGACTACCAGGATATGAAATACAGAAATATGTTGGTTGAGTTTGAGGTGACTAAAGAGCCAGAAGGTAAGCAGGTATTTTTCTTACCCAGTGCAAAGCATAAAAAAGGTTCAGTTAATCTAGAGTTACCAAATGGCGTGGCAGAAGCGGGGCAGTATTTAATTCACATTACCTTAGTACCCGATCCAGCAGATACTGAGAATCGTACACAAGGTGAGCGTTTAGACGTTCACATGGGTTTTAAAGCGGGTGGCGGGCAGCCAGTCAGCAAAAATAATTTATTACTTTACGCATTCTTTGCTTTAGCTGGCTTATACGTATTATATTTATCTAATGCAGGTTTTAAACGTAAAGTTGATGAAGTGATTATAAAAATCAAAAGTTAATTAATGAGCAGGTGTTACGCATTTATCAAGAGTATCTATAAACCCGATTTATTAGATAAAGATATTGCGTAACATCAATCTGATTCGATATAACGATCTGTTTAGTTTAATTATTTGAGCTTTTAGCACACCAACTGGTAATTGAGCTAAAATTGCTTTAATTTATGTCAAGCACAAAGAGGAAGTAAATAATGGTGAAGTTTTTATCAGTTGGAGTACTGATTGCTCTATTTTCTGCGCCAGTTATGGCGGTGGACTATGAAGAGCATGATGGTATGCTGATGGATCACGGTGATGGTCACTTGATGGACATGGCGGGTGGTATGGTGATGGGGCAAAATACCAGCACGTTGCCGGGTGGTTGTGACCGGATTTCTGAAACCAAAGAAATTACGGTTCATGCGGGGCATAAATACGCTGAAAAATTTCCAGGTAGAATGTTTGCCTTTGATACGCAAGAATTTAATTTTAAACCGTGTACCAAGTTGACGGTTCATTTTGTCAACGAGGACAATATTCGACATCAATGGATGATGCATGGCTTACCAAAATATTTATACCCTAAAGGGATGTTTCATATAGAGGCTTCAGGCCCATCTAAAATTTCAGGGACTTTGATCTTACCGCCGGGCGATAAAACCTATTTAGTCCATTGCGATATTGCACAGCACATGGAAAAAGGCATGAAAGCCCAGCTAAAAGTAGGCAAGGGTGATGGTGATTTGCCAAGTATTCCAGGCGTGACTGCCTTTGTAGTTGCTGACGATTATAAGGTTACCTTGCCAGAGCTGGAAGCTAAGGTCGAAAAAGCCGAAGCAGCGGCTTTAATTGCCCCTCCTGTTGTCGCAGCACCGGTTGTTAAGGCGCCCGTTCAACCACCTCAAGATGATTCTCTTCTTTCGGGTGTCACCGTCATTGGTTTATCGCTGGGTTTACTGGTTGCCCCTTTCTTGGCGCGTAAATTTAAAGGCATGAGTCCATCAGAAGTGGTTGCTTATGTCTTTGATGCAATACGAACCCTGCTTGACTGGTTGGTAAAACAAGTGTCTCGTTTAGTCAAACTGACTGGGTCAAATAAAGACAAGGTATTGCCCGAAAAATAAATGCAAGAGACATTCAGTGCAATTTGGGGGCTTTTTTTAAGCGCTTTTATTTCCTCAACCATAGCCCCGGGTGGCTCTGAAGCTGTTTTAGCTTACATGGTATCTCAAGGTCATTATGATGTTGGTTATTTAGTTACCGTAGCGTCAATCGGCAACACCTTAGGTGCAATGACTACATGGGCTTTAGGTTTACTGGCAGCAAAAAAATTTCCGGTGGCAAACCTTTTACCAAAGAACAAGCGAAAAGCGCTTAATATAGTTAAAAAAAGAGGCATCTGGATATTATTTTTTTCATGGTTACCCCTTATAGGTGATGCTTTTTGTTTTGCAGGAGGTTGGTTAAAATTACCCTTGTTGCCCGCTTGCTTAATTATCTTGGTAGGAAAACTCAGTCGTTATGCAGTAATAGCGTGGTTGTTTGTATGAAAGAGATGATTTTCTTACAACCTTGTTTCATGGGTATGTTGTTTTTTAACCGATAATAGAATTATAAAGAGGTCATTGTGCTACGCCATTTTCCACGCCCTAATACTGTTTATGCCCATCGAAAACGGGATTATTTTATTGCAGTGTTTACTTTTTTATGTGTGGCCGTTTGTTTAATCTCTGATGCAACTGCTTCTATAGAAAAACAAAATGCGTTGGGCGTAAGTGGCTGGGTATTCTTGATTGGCCTTTTATTGGGTGAAAATAGAGAGGTTAGAGTACAGGTAGTGATTGCCGTAATATTCGCAACTATCGGCGAACATTTTGCTTCACCTTTTATGGGCGGTTATACCTATCGATTTGGTAATGTACCGGCTTATGTGCCTCCAGGTCATGGTATGGTGTATTTAACCGCCGTTGCTTTATCACGATCGGGTTTATTTTTGACTTATGCGAAAGAAATTACCGCATTGGTTATCGTGGTCTGTGGATTATGGTCGTTATGGGGAATTAGTGGTATTCCTGATCAAGGCGATTACGTAGGCGCTTTATTATTTTGCGTATTTTTGATTTATTTATTTAAAGGCCGCTCTCCCATGGTTTATTTAGCGGCTTTTTTTATTACCACTTGGCTAGAATTGATTGGTACAGCAGTGGGTACCTGGAAATGGGCGGCTATTGATCCCGTATTGCACTTGCCACAAGGTAATCCTCCGAGTGGTGTAGCGGCTTGGTATTGTTTGGTTGATGCTGTTGCAATTGGAGGTGCGCCTTTAGTGTTGCAGGGATTTACAAAGCTTCTAACTATGCAAAAAATAAAAGAAATCTAATACCTTAGGGGTACGTTCATGAAAGCTAAAAAGATAGTCAGCTTCTTATTTGTCATAGTTGTTCTTTGTGCTATCGTGATAGCATACATAAATCCCACACCTACTTTAACTATTACAGCAACCCCTACAACCATTATGTATGGTTTAACAGGAACGATTAACTGGTTTTCCGAAAATACCCTTAAATGTGATGCATCAGAAGGGTGGACTGGAGCGGAGGCATTATCAGGCACTTTTACCACTCCGGCGTTGACCCGTTCGACTGCTTATACACTTACATGCACTGGCTTGCTCGGAACCGTCACCCAAACAACTAACATAACTGTAACGCCTCCCGTTGGTAAGGCGGGTTCTAAGATGGGTATCAATATAGGTTATGTCAATGATTGGGGTGATAGACAGCACACGTTTATTGATGTAATGAAGCAGGCACGTGGTTTTGCTTCCTTAAAGTGTCCATGGGATCCTGTTAATTGTCCAGTGCCTTTGGATGCCAACGGTTGGCCAACAACGGATTTTGGGGTATATTTTATTACCAATGCTGCAGATCCGCTAAAGCGCCCGCTAAACACTACGTACCCCAGCATGTTTGGTACTTATAAACTGAGCTTTACGGGTCAGGCAAATGTAAGAGGATACAACTTCGGCTTAGTCCAGAATATGGTCTATAATCCTTCAACCAATACGACGACGGCTGAGGTGATTGTACAACCTACTGATCAACAAATTGCGCTTGTATTCACAAACACTACAAATGGCGTACAGAATTTGCAATTATTACGTCCTGGTTACGAGCTAGGCACCAAGCAGGTATTTAGTTCGGAGTTTTTAAACGCACTCGCTCCTTTTAGTACCATCCGCGCAATGGAGACACTGGGAACAAACTCTAATCCGGCAACGAGTTGGGTAACTCGAAAGTCGGTCACCGATCCGTCGCAACAAGGTGCAATGGGTATTGCTTGGGAATACATTATCCAGCTTGCCAATGCCACCGGTAAAGACATCTGGATTAATATCCCTGATCAAGTGGATTTAAGTGATCCAACCGCTAATAATTATGTGATTCAGTTAGCCACCTTAATTAAGAACACACTCAATCCCGGCATCCATGTTTATGTGGAGTACAGCAATGAATTATGGAATGCTATATTTACTCAAACACATACTCTCACAGCGGCGGCAGTAGCGGATGTCAATTCAGGCGCAGATTCAACCTTAAATTACGATAAAATAAATAACCAGTGGTATTGGGGATACCGAAGAGCAGCCCATCAAACCTTGAAAATAAGTCAATTATTTGCAGGGGTTTTTGGTCCATCAGCGATCAATGACACGATTAGACCTGTTTATATGTCTCAATATGTACAGCCCTATTTGACTGAGGATTCGCTCAGATATCTAAGTGCGAATTTTGGCCCCCCTAGTCAATATCTCTATGGTATCGGTGGAGCGCCCTATTTTTCACCACAAACCCCTTATTCTGATATGGATGGTTTATTTGCTGCGCTACAAACCGGTTTAAACCTTATACTACCGGGCTTTTCTGGACTCCCTGCGTACAATGGTGGAGTCGTCTATAGTGGGGTGCAATTCAAGAATATGGCCAATTATTACGGACTCAAAACATTAATGTATGAGGGGGGGCCTGATTTAACCGTTAATAAAACTAATCCGGCTCTCATTCAGTCAGCTGAAAGCGATATTCGAATAAGCCAGATGGTTCAAGCAGAGTTAGCAGACTTTTTAGGCTGTGGTAATGATTTGTTTGTGTATTATAAGTTGGCTGCTCCCACTAGCGATCCTTTTGGTGCCTACGAAGACTTAACGTTACCCACACCAAAAAGCATAGCGCTCAATACAGTGGCGGAAACTCCGTTATCAAATTATACCGTTTGTACATCAACCATGACGGATCAGTTATATATTCAGTAAAACAAGAAACCTCATTGATATATAAATATAAAGGGCTTATCCCCTGAAGAAATGTAATGAGTAAAACAGGAATTATGTACACAAGCAAAATTAATGGTGACGATTGATCGTCTTAATTTAACGGGCGATGCCAGTTTGACTATCTACAGGTGTAGTTTTTGATCAAACTCTTCTATCCAGCTTGCGATAGCTGATTGCTTCACTCAAATGATTAATTTCTATGTGCTCGGATTGAGATAAATCAGCAATTGTACGTGCTAGCTTCAATATTCGATGATAAGCCCGGTGTGATAAGCCAAATTTTTCCATCGCTTGTTCTAATAGCTGGTGGCTGGGTTCTGATAAGTGGCAGAGCTGTTTGACTTCTTTGGCTGTCAACCCTGAATTTGCTTTGCCGCTACGTTCTAAGGCAATGTTACGTGCAGCGACTACACGAGTTCTAATGGTGGCGCTGGTTTCTTCACCACAGGGCGTACCTTTGCGCAGCACCTCATGAGAAATGCGGGGAACTTCTAAGTGCATGTCAATTCTGTCCAATAATGGGCCTGATATTTTTGCTCTATAGCGAACGACTTGCTCTGACGAGCAATGACAACGGCCTGAGGCGTCTCCTAAATAGCCGCAAGGACAGGGGTTCATTGCCGCAATCAATTGGAAGCGGGCTGGAAAATCGACTTGTCTAGCCGCGCGGGAAATCGTTATATGTCCAGTTTCTAAGGGCTCACGAAGGACTTCTAATACTTTCCGATCAAATTCGGGCAACTCATCTAAAAATAACGTGCCATTGTGTGCCAATGATATTTCACCAGGCTTGGGATTACTTCCTCCACCGACCAGAGCGGCGGCAGAAGCTGTGTGATGAGGTGCGCGATAAGGGGGAATGAGCCAATTTCCCACATTAAGCCCCTGGTCACTAATAGAGGCAATGGCCGCAGTTTCTTGTGCCTGTTGTTCGGTAAGTAACGGTAATATAGTGGGTAAACGCGAGGCAATCATGGACTTACCCGTGCCTGGTGGGCCAAGCATAATTAAATTATGAGCGCCAGCGGCGGCAATTTCAAAAGCCCGTTTAACGTGAAATTGACCATGAACATCAGAGAAATCCAATTCATAAGAGGGGATATGCTGTTCCGGTTGTTGATACTCGCTGGGTATCAGTGTTTGACCACTGAGATGAGCACACACCTCTAGTAAATGACCTGCTGGAATAATCTCAATCCCTTTGACGAGAGATGCTTCAGCAATGTTTTCTTTAGGTAAAATGAGTTTTCGGTAATTATTCCTAGCTTGTATAGCAATAGGAAGTATCCCTCTGATAGGGCGCAGTTCACCGCCTAACGATAGCTCACCAATACATTCGTATTCTTCTAGATGCGCCATAGGAATTTGACCGGAGGCAGCGAGAATCCCTAAGGCAATAGCTAAATCAAAGCGCCCACCTTCTTTGGGTAAATCGGCTGGGGCTAAATTAACGGTAATACGTTGGGCTGGAAATTCAAATCGAGAGTTTAATAAAGCACCACGCACTCGGTCTTTACTTTCTTTAACTGCTGTTTCTGGTAAGCCGACGATATTGAGAGCAGGCAGGCCATTAGCAACGTGAACTTCAACCATGACCAAAGGGGCTTCAATTCCAGCCCGGCCTCGGCTAAAGATAACAGCTAAGCCCATGAGAGGTCGGGGCTTACTGGGTGTTTGGATCTGATCACTGTTTACTCCTCGGTGTTCAAGCTCAGATATCCTATCGGGCAAGTCAATCAGATGGGTAATGAATTTTTTACAGCAAAACAAGTGTTAGCGTGGTTTTAATCACGCTAACCCAAATTACTTGATCTTTGTTTAGAAATACCTAAAGATCCGTGTATTAAGCTTCCGTATCGCTAATGGCTTTACTTTCTATTTCAGTAACACGTTTTTCAAGGTCTTCTAATTTAGAGCGGGTTTTGGCTAGAACCAACTTTTGTACTTCAAATTCTTCTCGGGTAACCAAGTCCAGTTTACCTAGAACACCTTGTAAAATAGCCTGGAAGGTTTTTTCCAAATCATCTTTTATGTTGTTGAGGCTAGGAGGAATAGCTCCTGCCAAACGATTGGCAATATCATCAATAGCTTTAGGATCAAACATGGGTACGGTCTCTTTATAAATTCAAGGTATGTAGCAATAAGCCACTTAGTTATCATCTAAATGGATGTTCGTTGCTTACATTATTATAGTACGATCTGGTAAAAACTTTTTAAAGATCGTCAGGTTTAGCAGATTCGGGCTTCCCTTTGAGTCTATCCTATCATATCTTATCAATAGCGCGTTGAAGATAAGCAGTCGAAAACAGCTTAGTTCCACCGCATCATTCAATTCATGCCGAGTCTAATGCCAAACAACTGCAAGAAGTTTCAACTCACACACCTGTTCTGGATCCTACACCGGTTTCAGTACCTTGCATCGGTTTTTGTGCACCTACACCAACTTCGTCACCTGCGCCATCTTCCAACACTTCTTTGGATAATCACGATAAGAAAGAAAGAAAATAAATAAGGCTTTTTGTTAGTAAGTTATCTTGATAAAACTAACCATAACATAACATGTGAATTACCTATAATAGGGTATAAATTACCTAATAATAGGTAATTTATACCCTATTATTAGGATAGTTAACCTGAATTAATGGTGATGAACTGATCAAATTAATATCGTATAAATGTTTTGTATTCTATTGGTCATTGGAATGTGTAAATAAAAAATATCATAACTAAATGTTTTAATAGCATTTTTTATTATTAAGCATAGCTGACCAAATTAGTTTCAGATCATTTGGCACAGTGTATGCTCTAATCTAAGTATGCAATTTAGGTATTGCATAAAACCTTAGTTGTATTTACATATTGTATTTCTTTTTGGAGAAGCTATCATGGCTAAAGTACAAAAATCAACCGACTCTTCTAGCTTAGCAGAAGTCGTAGACCGTATTCTTGACAAAGGCATCGTTATTGATGCATGGGTTAAGGTTTCATTAGTAGGTATCGAATTATTATCAATTGAAGCTCGCGTTGTTATCGCTTCTGTTGAAACTTATTTGAAATATGCTGAAGCGATTGGCTTAACTGCTAG
>QVQE01000127.1 GCA_003584865.1 Methylococcales bacterium | reverse complement strand
TTATTTCGCGAAGACCCAAGTAAATTTAAGACAAGTCTAAGAGCTCTACTCAAAAATTTGGACTCTCAATCTTCCTATGCTAATAATTGGCTGCCGCCAGGGTATGCCGATAAAAGTATTTATGCATTCGGTCGCAATGAATTTACCAGTATTATAGAATCATCCATAGAATATAACCGTGATAAGATCATTAAACGCCTAAATTCTTTTGATCAGGAATGCGATCAGATAATACAAGAATTAGGTATCAGTCGAGAAATTATTGAGAAAAAGTTCAATGAACTTACTAAATATACATTTGGTGAGCGCCCATATACACATGTCATTCGGTTAAACGAACTCCTTGCTAGAGATGTCAAATTATTCGAATCAGAATATTATTCTGGCATGCTAGATTTAATAAGAACGGACGAGCCATCGGATGATTTAAGACGGTATGTGACATCTTTTTTACAGCTTCTTGTTGGCGCTCATGGCCAATCATTAGTTCAGAGACTTAATCAAGAGCTTTTTGAAGCTGCACCAGATGATCTACCTATATTTGATGATATTTCTGGATTATTTAAATTAGAGTTTAATCGTGTTGGCTCCACTGCTTTAGAGTTGTTGCTTGAAGAGCAAAGAAGTTTTGTTATTGATGATAATGCGACCGCTATAACTATTTTTTGCGCTATTGCACAAAAGTTTCTTGAAAATCTTTTTACTTCAGTACTGGATTATCAAAAACTAATTGATGATCATTTTAGATACTTATTTTCTCCAAAGACCGAGTGGGCGAAATTTACTCGTATGGTTATTTTTCTTAATATCGCAAGAGATTATATTAGTGCTCAAGCGCCAGATATTAGAAAAATTACCCCATCAGGTTATTATCATGATTTAAGTAGTTCGACATCTGAGTTAGAAATATCAGTTGTGGGTACTGCTAATTACAACAGTATATTAACTCAAGTTGCAGAAAGTATTGGTTTATCGCTTCCACCAGTACAGCATTTGAATGGCAGTACCAGTGATTATTATAACCCTTACAAAAACAACGTTGTTACACTTGATTCCTCAGAATCAGTGCCAAAAGACCAAATTCACGTGCCATTTATATTGACCCAAAGCGGCATTAAACCTTTAACTTCTGTAACGATGTCTCGTAGATATGTTCAACTTTTTGATGCTTATAAAAACTCTGATGCTATAGTCGTTGTTGGCTTTGGGTTTAATAAAGATGATAGTCATATTAACGGCTTATTTCGTGAATTAATTGAAACAGAAGGCAAAACTCTATATTGGGTTAATAGAGATCAAGATGGATCTGCACAAGATCAACAGCGTAGCCTTTTAAAAAAGCTTAGGCTTTCTCAAAGTTATCGGCATCTAGTAAAAGTTATCCCTGTCAATTCTGATAGTAGAATGATTGATAATAAACTATGGATTGATTATGTTATTACAGATTTAAAGGTTGCTAATCATGATGAAGCATGATTTTTTCGTTAATTTCCAAGTTCCAATCGCCAATATTAATTGGATAAGTATTATTCACGAGTATTAAGGAGTAGTTATTGGCTAACAGGGTTTATATTTTTCTTGATGAAGGTGGTAATTTTGATTTTAGTTCGAATGGCACGCCTTATTTTGTTTTGACTAGCGTTATGATGCAACGTCCCTTTTTAATACATCCACAACTTGAAGAATATAAGCATGACTGCTTAGAATTTGGGCTGAACACTGAGTATTTTCACTGTACAGAAGATAATACACATGTTCGGAAGAAAGTCTTTAGCATTATTGAAGACTCCCTTGACTGTTTAAAAATTGATAGTTTAATAATCGAAAAAAGAAAAATCATTCCCGCTTTACATGATGAGAAAAAATTCTACCCTATTATGTTGGGTTATTTATTAAGGCATGTTTTTGAACGAGAAAGCGATAATAATATTGCTGCTGAAATCATCGTAATTACAGACACAATTCCAATTAAACATAAACGCCAATCAGTTGAGAAGGCTATTAAACATATACTTAAGGAAATATTACCTAAAAATTGCCGATATAAAGTACTTCACCATTCATCAAAATCACACTTTGGTTTACAAGTGGCAGATTATTGTAATTGGGCTGTATTTAGAAAGTGGCAAACAGGAGATACAGAATATTACGACCGAATAAAACGATCATTAGAAAGTGAAATTGATATTTTTGGAAGTGAAACAGATTGCTACTACTGATGTGTTCGTGAGTAAAAGATGACCCCCTTAACTACTCCTCACGGAGAGAGCCCCTTGGGCTCTTGTCATCAAGGGGGAACCTTTGAAAAGATTTTAAGGTATAACGAGGCTAAAAGCAATAGACAAAAAAGAGCCCCTAAGCAATTGACTGTAAAACAGCACAATCGAAAGGGGGCGTGTTGCTAGCCATTTTACTTGATATACACAACTAATCAACTTTTAACAAAAAATCGGAATTGCTCGCCTACAGGAAGCGCACTATGTCCATAAATGATTACCTGGAAGATTTATCTTCATTATTACCTGCACTGACGGTACTTGAAAAACTGGGGTTTAGTTATTTAACGCCCGCAGATCAATTAGCTTTACGGGGAGGCAGAACCTCTAAATGTGTGCTGGAAAGTATTCTGACTCAGCAATTACAAAAGATTAATTCGATTACTTTTAAAGGTCAGGTTACTGCATTTAGTGACAGTAATATTCAAAAAGCCCTACAAGCATTAGTCGGCATTCCGTTTGATAGCCTCATGAATACCAGCGAACAAGTTTATGATTTATTAACGCTGGGTAAAAGTTTGGAACAAACGATTGACGGTTACACCAAAAGTTTTTCTCTGCATTACATTGATTGGAAACAGCCTGAGAATAATGTCTTTCATGTGTGCGATGAATTTATTTTAGAGCGCCGCAATAGCAAACAAACACGCAGGCCTGACATTGTGTTGTTTGTAAACGGTATCCCATTGGTCGTGATTGAATGTAAGCGCCCTGACTTAAAGGATGCTATTGAACAAGGCATTAGCCAACACTTACGTAATCAACGCGGTGATGAAATCCCCGAATTGTTTACCTATGCACAGATTTTATTATCATTGAGCCAAAATAAAGCGCTTTATGCTACCACAGGAACGCCCGCTAAGTTTTGGGCACTTTGGAAAGAAGAAGATAACGAGGCACAAGACCGTTACCTACATGACCTAATCAATACACCGGTCAGTCTTGAATTTAAAAATCGTTTGTTCGCTGAACGTAATGACCAGCAACGACAAGCGATGGAAACACTTTGGCAATCCGGTCATCGAACACCTTCGCCGCAAGATAAAGTATTGCACAGTCTATTGAGGCCGGAACGCTTGTTAGAATTGATTTATCAATTTATTGTCTTTGACAATAAAGAAAAGAAAATCTGTCGATATCAGCAATACTTTGCCGTTGCCGCGACCTTAAACCGAGTGAACCAACGCAAAGGTGACGCACCAAGACCCGGTGGCGTGATATGGCACACCACCGGATCAGGAAAGTCTCTCACCATGGTGATGTTGGCGAAAGCGTTGGTGTTGGCACCGGCTATTCAGAATCCCAAAATTGTCTTGGTGACCGATCGAATTGATCTTGATGACCAGATTTATAAAACCTTTCATGCCTGCGGTAAGCCCGTTGTGCAAGCTAAAACCGGTGAACATTTATTAGAGCTTATTGCCCATAATAAAGCCAGTATCATTACCACGATTATCGACAAGTTTGAGTCGGCCAGCCGTAAACGTAAAATCAGTGATGCCAGTAGTAATATCTTTGTGTTAGTCGATGAATCGCACCGCTCACAATACGGTGTTTCTCATGCAAAAATGCAGAATGTGTTTCCGAATGCTTGTTACATTGGCTTTACCGGTACACCACTACTAAAAAAAGAAAAGACCACTGCTGCCAAGTTCGGCGGTTTTATCCATAAATACACCATGAATCAAGCGGTCGCAGATGGCGCGGTGACGCCTTTATTGTATGAAGGCCGGATGAGTGAATTACAAGGCGATCAGGCGCAAATTGATAGGTGGTTCGAGCGAATCACTAAAGATCTTTCAAATGAGCAGAAGGCTGATTTAAAGAAGAAATTTCGTCGTGAAGAAGAACTAAGCAAGTCCGAACAACGCTTGAGCGAGATTGCTTATGATATAGGTCAACACTTTAAATCCAATTACAGAGGCACAGGTAAAAAAGGCCAATTCGCCGTGACCAGTAAGGCGACGGCCTTACGTTATAAAAAATATTTTGATGAGTTTGGTGATGTAAGCGTTGAAGTTATTATCTCTCCCCTCGATACGCGAGAAGGTAATACGTCCGTTGATGAAGATACGCTGGAAGATATACAGGTCTTTTGGAAGTCAATGATGGCGAAATATGGCAATGATGAAAAATATCAGGAAAGCATCATCAATGCCTTTAAATATTCTGACGATCCAGAAATTTTGATTGTCGTGGACAAACTGCTCACGGGATTTGATGCACCCAGAAACACGGTGCTCTATCTGGATAAACGCCTTAAAGAACACAATATATTGCAAGCCATTGCGCGGGTAAATCGCTTGTTTGAAGGTAAGGACTTTGGCTTAATTATCGATTATCGTGGCATCTTCGGTGAACTTAATGAAGCGATTGATACTTACGCAGCCCTGGAAAATGAAGGGTTTGATCCAGAAGATATTGAAGGCACCCTGACCGATATTACCGAAGAAATTAAACTGCTACCGCAACGACATACCAATGTCTGGGAGGTATTTAAGGAGGTCAGTAATCAAAAGGATTTGGAGGCTATGCAACTGCATTTAGAGCCAGAAGACCGCCGCCAGCGATTTTATGATTGTTTAGCGGCATTTATCAAGACTCTGCAATTAGCCTTAGCTAATGCTAAGTTTCAGGATGAAACGCCCCCTAAGAAAATAGCGGTCTATAAAGATGATTTGAAATATTTCCTTAATCTTAGACAAGCCATCAAACAGCGCTTTGGCGAGTCTGTGGATTATTCATCTTATGAGCAACAGATCCGCAATATGGTTAACAAATACATCGGTGCGGATGCGGTTAAACAACTGATTGCCCCAGTGAATGTATTTGCTATTGATGAGTTTGAAAAAGAAATTGCTTCTATCGAAGGTGATGCTGCCAAAGCTGATGCTATAGCCTCAAGAATAAAAAAGACCATCACTGAAAAGATGGAAGAAGATCCAGCTTTATACAAACGACTTTCGGAAATGATTGATGAGGCCATCGCGGAGCATAGGGCAAAACGCCTCTCTGATATAGAGTATTTAGAGCGCATTCGTAAAACGTTAGCTGAACTGCGTGGTAAATCAAGCTCTGACCTACCTGAGATTTTATCCTATCATGATGACGCTAAAGCCTTTTATGGGGTGATTAAAGAACCGCTGACCGGTTATCACATTCCCGGTGTAACGCCTGAGCTATTTGCGGCTGAAACGGCCTTAAAGCTGGAAGATATTATTTCAGAACACAAAATCCGGGACTGGACAAAAAACCAAGATGTTAATAATGTCATTTTAAATGAGCTTGAAGACTATCTTTTTAGTTTGAAAGGTCGTTATGAATTAGCAATGGACTTGGATCTTATTGAACGTATCACTCATCAAGTGCTTGCTATAGCAAAATACAGAGATGGTAAATGAGTGAGATTTTATTAAACGGGGGAAAGCAATCAGTCTTGTTCGGTCAGACTGAGATTACTTATACCGTTAAAACCAGTGATCGTAAGACCTTAGCCATTCATGTATATCCTAATGGAGACGTGCTTGTCGATGCCCCTATGGCGGCAAGCCTTATGGCTATTGCCCAAAAAGTTAAAAAACGGGCGTCATGGATTTTTAAACAACAACTGCAATTTGCAGCCTATCCACCTGTGATGCATGAAAGACGCTATGTATCGGGTGAATCTTATCGTTACTTAGGGAGACAATACCGGTTATTGATAAAGGAAGGCGTACGAGAACACGTCAAGCTCATTAACGGTCGAATTGTGGTTGAGACGGTTAACCCTGAAAACCCTAAAAAGATTAAAGCACTGTTAGTCTATTGGTCACGGTCAAGAGCTCAAATTATCTTTTCTGAACGTTACCATGTTTGTGTGCAGTTAGTTGCCAAATTGGATATAGAACACTATCAAGGCTTTCAACTCCGAGTGATGCCTAAACGCTGGGGGAGTTGTTCCAGCCAAGGCAATATAATGCTAAACCCTGAACTGATTGCCGCGCCCAAAGAGTGTATCGATTATGTGATTACCCATGAACTTTGCCATTTGAAAATACGCAATCATAGTCAGGCGTTTTATAAATTGTTGGCTAAGGTTATGGGCGATTGGGAGAGAAGGCGGAAACGCTTAAATGAGAGTGTGGAAGTGAGGTTTGTGTGATGGTAGGTATAGACAATATACGGTGAGCGCTTAAATACACTAGATTTTCCATTACACATATTCGTATATAAATAAATACACAATGTTAATCAGTATAATTTTTGTCTATGTTTTGTAAAGGTTTGTGATAGTATAGCTTTTTTTAATTTGATGCAGAGAAGCAACTATGACTGTCACTAATGATGACTCAGCGCAATATTTAATTAGAACAGTTTCAAAAAGGTCTGGCGTTAAGTCGGATCTGGTAAGAGCTTGGGAGCGCCGCTATCAAGCCGTCACACCCACACGCACCTCAGGTGGACATAGAGTTTATACTGATCAGGATATTGCACGCTTAAAACTGCTCAATCAGGCAACCAGCAATGGCCACAGCATTGGTCAAATTGCGCAGTTATCCTTAGATGATCTGAAGCATTTATTAAAAGATGAAACGTCATCAACAAATCAGAGCCTTAGCTCTAGTCCTATTTCTCTTACCTCGGGGGATAAACGCCACCTAGCCGAGGATTACTCTGATAAATGCTATGCGGCAGTACTCGCTTTTGATGCTCAATTGTTAGAGTCCCATTTTGAAAACGCCATTGTAGAACTCGGCTCTGAAGCTTTTATTGAACACTTACTGAGTCCCTTACTCACTAAAATTGGCGAGCGCTGGAAAACCGGAGAACTAAGACCGGTACATGAACACATGACCTCGTCAGTGATTCGTTCTCTGACCTATATTTTACGTAATAATAATCCCTGCCCTGAAAATGCACCCAGAATGATTGTCAGTACTCCAATAGGACAATTACATGAATTAGGTGCATTACTTGCAGCTATTATGGCTGAGCTTTGCGGCTGGCAAGTGACTTATTTGGGTGCCAATTTAGCTGCTGAAGAAATTGCTGCGGCTGTTAAATACACCAATGCCTGCGCTCTCACACTGAGCATTAGTTTCGCCACTGATGATCATGTTGTCGCAAAAGAACTCAGACGGTTAAAAAAACTGGTTGGTAATCACGTATCACTGATTGTAGGAGGACGTGCTGCTGGACACTTTCAGTCAGTGCTAAATGAAGTAGGTGTAATGAACATACAAAGCTATACGCACTTTAAGCAATTGCTTAATCAACTAGCCACTGATTACAAAGCCACCGAAAACAAACAGCTCCAATGAACTTTTGGGAAACTAAAAATCTGTCTGAGATGTCAACTGAGGAATGGGAGTCACTCTGTGATAATTGCGGAAAATGCTGTTTACACAAATTAGAAGACGAACAAACGGGGGAAATAGTATTCACGAATGTCGCGTGTAAGCTTCTGAAATTAAAAACGTGTCGATGCTCAAGCTATCATAAACGCACCCAATTAGTTCCAGCGTGCCTGGACTTAAAACGGTTAGACTTTACGAAATATGACTGGTTACCCGCAACCTGCGCTTACCGTTTATTAAACAATAACGAGACGTTACCCAGATGGCATCCCTTAATATCAGGAAGTACTGATAGTGTAAAACGAGCGGGTATTTCAATTAGTAGCTATGCAATAGAAGAAGCACTGGCGACAAACCTTGAAAATCACATTATCAAATGGCTGGATTAACAGATCATCATTGAACCTTAATCCGGCTTAACATTAATACTGATGCCTGCCCCATCAACCGTCTTTCTCCTTTCCGCTTCAGGCTCAGGAGACATCAAAAAGTTACCATTTAACTCCAATGATCTTTGCTGTTTTTTCGGCCTGGACTCAAAAAAACTATTTAGTTGATCTGCTTCATCCTTTTTATTGTTCATTTTTAAATCAACTGAATCCACGCCTTTAAGAGGAATAGAAAGATCCAGTGGTTTTTCAAGCACATCGAACTTAGTCGGCTTGTTATCTTCAGTTACTTCAATACTTCTTTTTTTAAAAAATGTTTTTTTTCTTTTTTCTCTATGCGACCTAACTATTGTTTCTGGATCTAACGGAGTCGTAATTGGGGTATCCTGAGGTAAAGACTTAATCGCAACCGAATCAGCTTCAACAGGAACTTTCTGAGCTTGATTAATCGGCGTATCCGTAGCAACCGGATTATCAAACCCACTTAAAAAAAGCCACGAAACACTTAGAAAACCAAATAAAAATATACGATAACTTATCATCTTAATTTTCTACTCTAGTGATATTAAAACGCCTAAACTGTTTAGAAATAGAGGCTACATACTTTGAGACATTCAGACAGCTCCTCGTTTACAAGAAACAGTACCATAGTTCGGATCTTATAAACAAGGAGCAACGTTTAAGCGAAAAATAAGGTATCAACAAAGACTAAAGTAAATCACCCACTTCTGTTTTATAAAAAGGCCATTTTTTAACATGCAAATACTTTCTAATCGGTGATTTAATCACTGATACGCATAACGCAATAGAGAATAAACACCACACAGCTGCGTATTCATTGGGATCCGTCGTTGTTATATCTGAAATTAAAGGCCCAATTAAATAATGAAACCCTACAAAACGCCAAGAGCCATAAACCACAGGCATATAAAATGCCACGACGATATAAGTAAAGGCGTGTAATCCCCAGTTAAAACCAAACAACCATTTAACGGGATCAGACATTAAGCCATTTAAAGGCATTTGCCAGGCGATATGCCAAGATCCCGAAGTTGAGCACACGCTAGGCCCACAAAAACCTTCTACGCCGATATTACAAGTGCCCGCCCAGGCAAACGGATACATCTTAATTAACATCGTGATAGAACCAATAGCGCAAATGGTATAAACAGTGGTACGAATTTTTAATTTAACGCTGTTCGGAATAAAATACATCGCCACCATATTGACAAAAAACGGCTGAAAGGCGACGTGTAAATATCCCAAAAGCGTCAGTATCTGATTGTTCGGGTTATCACACAAATCAATATAAACGTAAGTAAATGCCTGTAACAGCTCCATTAAAGCGAAATAGGTTAATGGAATCCAAAGCTCTTTAGACTCACCTTGTTTAAGTGCAACATACGCTGCAGTACTTAGACCTACGACGGCCAAAACACCTGACGCCTCACCACTCCAACACATAAATATCCCCCTTTATTATTATAATTATTAAATATCACACTGTTATCATTAGCTCATCAAAACTTAACTAACCGTTATTTTTGACGCTTTGAAGTGCAACCCGGTATTGTATTACAAGCGCTTGAGTTTTAAAAAATCTTATAAAGTAGCAGTACAAGGTAAAACTGCAAAAGCATCCAAATCAGAGACAGCCGCTGTTGTTCTTCGAATCAGCTCATGATTACAATCAATATCCATCATGCCACCAATAGCCAAGGTAACTAACATGGCTTCGAAGGGATAAATTAAGTGCGCACGATATCTGTCAAAAAGACCATCAAAATCAATAGATTCTATACCATGGTCTTTAAGACATTGAGCATAGAGCTTAATAAGCTCAATTTCATGCTGTCGGCGAGATTCAGGATTGAGTGACGTCGCTAAAAAATAAGCAATATCACTGATACCTTCACCAAAACGCACCAACTGCCAATCCAGTAAACCCGGCTTAGACTCATTCCAAAACAAATTCCCGGGGTGACAATCATGGTGTACCAGCGTTCGTGGCACGTCCTGTAGAAAATGCATCACCTGTTTACGTTGACGCGCATAATTGATCGCCTGCGCATGCAACGTTAATGGCACAAGCGCGGCAGCCTTACGCAACCCACGCTTCATTAACGGCACTGCAAACGCCGTACCCAAAAAGTCTTCAAGACGCCTAACAGGGCCAGCCAACCACTGATAATGCTGTGCATAATGTTCTTTATTCCAGAAATGGGCGTGAAAATTAGCCAACTGCCGCACCACCCCGGCAGCCTGAGTAAAGGTCAAGGCATCACTGGGATTACCCGGTACAGAACCCACTTCCATCAAATCTGAAAGAATCAGCACAGCGCCTTTACCAAACTGACTTTGCCCCGCTAAAAAATGCGGCACCCTGAGTGTATCAGGGCGAATCACTTCATTATAAAAACGCACCTCGGTGTGTAATAACCTGGGTAGTGCCGTAATTAATTTAGCTTGCCAAGCCAATGAAGGCAACTTAACAAACCAGCGCTCAGGGAATAAATGAGGTCTATTATGCCCAACGTTAATGCGTATTCGCGTCGTTGTCCCCACATCAACAGAAAGAATATCTACCCTGGCAACAACAATATCGGAATGATGTTGATTAATTACTCGTTGAGCCCATGCGATACTTAAATCACTGGGCTGACGAACAAGAATACTCTGCATTAAAAGACCAACGATTATTTTAAAGGATAGGCAGCCTGATCAATATAAACATCAAGCGGGTTAACAGGCACTATCGTTGCAATCGGCAAATCATCACCTGCACGCCAACCCTTAACTGCATCTTGTTTATTTTCTCCTGTTACCAGAAAAATAAGGCGCTCTGTATCGCTTAAGGCTTTTGCACTGATGGAAACCCGTTCTGGAGGTGGCTTAGGTGAGTTATAAACAGCGTGTGCTAACTCATCAGCTTGATTGATGTGCCCAGGAAATAAACTTGCCGTATGTCCATCTTCCCCCATACCCAACAACACCAAATCAAAAGGCAGCGCTTCAGCCACCAGGGCTTGATAGGCTTTGGCGCCCAAATCAGGACCCAGTTCAGCCGGAATGGTGAATATCTGCGCCTCAGGGATAGCTACATGCTTTAGAAAACTTTCCACTGCCATCAGGCTATTTCTATCTTTATGATCAACTGACAAACACCGCTCATCGCCATAATAAATAAACCAATTAGACCAGTCAGCAGTCGCTTCAGCCAATAAACGATACACCTTTTCTGGTGTACTGCCGCCTGCCAGCACTAACTTAAAACTTCCATGATCAGAAATAGCCTGTTCGGCTGCTTTAAGAATTTCATGATAAACGGCATAAGCCACCTGATCAGCGGTTTCCAGGATATGCCAACGACTGTTTTGCTGCATTTTATTTACACTCCGGTGTTAAAGAGCTACGCCAGGATTGCGAACTCTTTTCAAATAAGCGACTATCTTCAGGCCCCCAGGAACCCGCTGGATAGGTCGCGATATAGTCACGTTCAATCGCCCATGTTTGTAAAATAGGATCAACAATACGCCAGGCATACTCGACTTCATCAAACCTTAAAAATAATGACCTATCGCCTTTTAATACATCTAACAATAAATCCTCATAAGCATCAATGGCTTTTTCGTCCTGATTTCTAAAGCTGGCATCCAGGCTACTGGTGCGGGTCTTCATTTCCAGACCGGGTTCCTTAACAGTCATTTCAATACGAATACATTCTTCAGGCTGGATACCCAATAGCACCCAATTCTGACTCATACATTGCACATTCGTATCACGAAAGAACTGTAAAGGTGGATGCCGAAAACAAATTGAAATAGTCGATTGCGCTTTCGCCATCCGTTTACCTGTGCGTAAATACATGGGCACTCCACGCCAGCGCCAATTATCAATATATAACTTCATTGATGCGTAAGTTTCGGTCACGCTATTAGCAGGAATATGATCCTCCTGCAAATAACCATTCACTTTTTCACCTTTCACATGACCGGGTGAGTATTGTCCTCTAAACGCATGACCGTGTACCGCTTCTTTAGGAATGGGTCGAATGGACTTTAATACCTTAACTTTTTCATCACGTAGAGATTCCGCCTCCATTGAAGCCGGTGGCTCCATCGTTACCAAAGTCAGTAACTGCAATAAATGACTTTGCAACATATCCCGCAGGGCGCCAGCACTATTATAGTAATCACCTCGACCCTCTATACCCAATTCTTCAGAATGAGTAATTTGGATATGGTCAATATAATTGCGATTCCATAAGGGTTCCAGCATGACATTGGCAAAACGGAACACCAACACATTTTGCACCATCCCTTTACCTAAGTAATGGTCGATACGGTAAAT
The DNA here is from genome assembly GCA_003584865.1 of Methylococcales bacterium. Classification (GTDB taxonomy): domain Bacteria; phylum Pseudomonadota; class Gammaproteobacteria; order Methylococcales; family Methylomonadaceae; genus Methylobacter_C. The sequence continues at coordinate 3,064 of QVQE01000127.1, read as the reverse complement.
TTGCTCTTCGGTTAAATAATGACTGATACGCTTTTGCAAGGCTCTTGCACTGTCTAAATCATAACCAAACGGCTTTTCAATGATAACTCGTCGCCAGCCCTCTTCTTCATTAAACAAATGATTGTCACTCAATCGCTCCATGACAATGCCGAAATCAGCAGGACTAATAGAAAGATAAAAAGCAATATTTCTTGGAAAGCTGTTTTTATCATTCAGCACTTCAGCTAAACCCTGATAAGACTCTGGCTGACCTATATCACCTTGATGGTAATACAAGCGCTCAGCAAAACGCTTAAAAACAGCGTCATCAAAATCATCTTTTGATTTTGCGATGATCATATCTCTGACTTCACTAAGCCATTTATTCTGATCCCAAGGTCTGCGCCCTATTGCTAAAATACGTGTCCCCTTAGGCAAGTGATTAGCGGCATCAAGGTGGTAAAGCGCAGGCATTAATTTAATTCGGGAAAGGTTTCCCGTCGCACCAAAAATTACGTACGTACAAGCTTCCGCATTCATAATAGGGACCTAGTCAATAATTAAAAAAAACAGACGCTACTTAAACCGTGTAAGTAGAAGACGCCGTCTTACCACCGTGCCCAGTCCAATCGGTATGAAAAAACTCACCCCGTGGTTTATCAGTACGTTCATACGTATGAGCGCCAAAATAATCACGTTGTGCTTGCAATAGATTGGCGGGCAATCTTTCAGTACGATAACCATCGTAATAGGCCAACGCTGAAGAAAATGCGGGCGTTGGAATACCTAACTCAACCCCTAAAATCACCGCCTTACGCCAACCGGCATCCGCTTTCTTCATAGCCTCTACAAAGAAATCAGCGAGTAATAAGTTTTCTAAGTCTGGATTAGCATCATAAGCTTTCTTAATGTCATTTAAGAACTGGCTACGGATAATACAACCGCCTCGCCACATTAACGCAATTTCACCGTAATTAAGAGACAACTTATATTCTTTAGACGCTTCCCGCATTAAACGGAAGCCTTGGGCGTAAGAAATAATCTTAGCGGCATATAAGGCATCACGAATCGCCGTAATCATGGCTTGCTTATCACCTGAGAAGGCTTGGGTATGTTTTGGTAGCACTTGTGCAGCGGTCACACGCTCTGCTTTTTGTGCCGATAAACAACGCGCAAATACCGACTCACCAATCAAGGTCAACGGAATACCCAAATCCAGAGCATTAATCCCTGTCCATTTACCAGTGCCTTTTTGGCCAGCGGTGTCTAATATTTTATCGACTAAAGGCAGTCCATCTTCATCTTTATAAGCCAGGATATTTGAGGTAATCTCAATCAAATAAGAACTTAACTCACCTTGATTCCATTCGGTAAAAATGGCGTGCATCTCATCAGCACTTAAACCTAAGCCTTCTGACAACAATTGATACGCTTCACAAATCAACTGCATATCACCGTACTCAATGCCGTTATGCACCATCTTAACGTAGTGTCCGGCGCCATTATCACCGACCCATTCACAACAAGGATCACCTTCAACGTGAGCACTGATCGCCTGAAATATGGGTTTTACGGTAGCCCATGCGGCTTGATTTCCACCGGGCATAATTGACGGCCCATGACGTGCGCCCTCTTCTCCGCCTGACACACCGGTGCCGATATAATTAATATTTTGTTCTGTAAGAGCCGCAGTACGACGATTGGTATCCGTAAATAATGAGTTACCACCATCGACAATAATATCACCGGCTGACAAGAGTGGGACTAACTTATCAATGTATTGATCAACCACCTCACCCGCTTTAACCATTAACATCACAATACGAGGCGTGGCTAAGCTGTACACTAATTCTTCAAGAGAATGGGTACCGACTACCCGCGTGTCCTTTGCCGGGCCTTCTAAAAATTCATCGACTGTACGGGTGGTACGGTTATAAACAGCGACTGTAAAACCGTGATCATTCATGTTTAAAACCAGGTTTTGCCCCATTACTGCTAAACCGATTAAACCAATATTTGCTTTCATGTTAGTGCCCTATGTAATAACTTTAGGCAGGAATATTACCATACTTTAATCAGTAGATCAGCGATAGCTTGATGTTAAAGGCCGATTATAATTAGGTATGAGCCTCTTAATTTTATTAAATTTTAAAGTTACTATTGACTAAATTCGAATAATCGAGTCTAATGACTATCTTTTGTAGCAGCGCCCAGGTAGCTCAGTCGGTAGAGCAGAGGACTGAAAATCCTCGTGTCGACGGTTCGATTCCGCCCCTGGGCACCATCCTCAACAAGATACAAATCACTGTAAAGCCCAGGTAGCTCAGTCGGTAGAGCAGAGGACTGAAAATCCTCGTGTCGACGGTTCGATTCCGCCCCTGGGCACCATGAATTAATTCTAAAGGCTCCTGTGAAGACCTAACTTATTCGGATAATACAAGAAATGAAGCGAGACCATAAGGAATCATGCTTGCAGCCATTTTGGTAAAATTTAGTAAAATTGCTGATTTCTATGATATTTGGATAAAACTAAAAACCCAGCATTGATACGTGCTTTCACAGGTGTTCCGGCTGAAGAGTTTTGGGATATGATTGAGAAAATGGAGGCCAAACTACCCGACTATGAAATAGGAAAGCATACTCAAGAGGATCGAAAACGAGCAATGGGTGCTGGACGTAAGTTTGACCAATCGCTAGCTCAGCGAACAGTGTCCGTATTGTCCTATTTACGTCTGCATATACCCCAACTGGTCATTGGACTCATGTTTGGACTGACACAATGTGATATTTCACGTGATCTTCGTCGTTTGCGGCTTATTAACTCTGTTTTACCTAGTCCTGAGGTATGGGATATCCAGAAAGATAATCAAGAATCAAAAGAGCTGGTTACCCTGCCCGCTGAGCAGTTAGCCAATGATTGTGTATTAGTGGATGCCACCGAACAACACGTGTATCGTCCTGGTAAGAGCAACGAAACGCGCAAGCTATATTACTCAGGAAAGAAGAAGATTTTCAGGCATCCTTCATAGCGGCCTAAAAGTAGTTGACACTTTTGATGTCAATAAAAAATTAACAACAAGCTACC
>QVQE01000187.1 GCA_003584865.1 Methylococcales bacterium | reverse complement strand
AAAACCTCTACAAGCCATCTTAGAGTGTAGGCTTGAATAATATCCAGGGTGCGCCACGTCATATCTGTGGCCACCAAATAACGGTAATCGCTTTCGCCTTCATATTTAAGAGCGACGACCAAGCGTTTTTTGCCATGTGCAGTCACTTTTAATCGGGCACTGCTCACCGTCGCTTTAATCTCTTCTCCGCCACGAACCCGTATAGTGACGTTTACACCTTTGTTGATGGTATTAAAGTAATCCTTCAAATTCCGTTTCTTGCCTTTATATGCACAATAAGCTGGTTCTCATGCAATTGGCTGATAACCTGGCTTATATCAAATATCTCGACCTGTACGATTAGCCTAAGCAACCTTCTTTTTCACCCAGGTAAGCGGAAGCGTTCGATGTTCTAACCATTGGACGGTTGCGTTGTTAAGCGTGACAGTGCTTAATGCGGTCAATGCATACGAGCCATTTTTAGACCAACTCATTCCATGATGCTTTTGACGTCTGGCGGTCACTAGATTAGGTAACTCGCAAAAAATAACCTCCATTTTATTTGAATTTCAAATTGGGAATTGCTGAAGAGACGGGGTTTTTCGGACAAAATGGATAAAGTCATTTATAATGAAGGAGGGGCTGAAAGCGAAATAATTTTGATGGTGTGTTGCTACGGTGAATATTAGTTATTCTAATATCCCTTCGTTTTTGTCGGGAAAGGCATCCACTGTATCGATGAGATACCTTTCAAGAACAGGTTTTAAGCATTTATTTTTTGAGGTGTTTGTATGAAAAAAATCAGTTTGTTAGTTATTTTATTGGCGACGTTGATTGTGCCTTTTGCGGTAAACGCGGATACAAACTCATCCAAAAATCAAACTAGTCAGAATGACGATCATGAAGGTGACAGCAGCTTTAGCAAGGGGTTATCAGAAAGTAATCCTTATGTAATGACAGGGGAAGGTAGTGATTCTTTCTCTTATATTAATCTTACGGGATCAGGAGAAACCGATAGCTTTTTCTCGGTAACAGGAAGAGACACTCCTCTTTTTTCGGCTACTTTAACTTCAGACAATTCTTCAACAGGTATGGCACCTAGGCTTATTGATGTAAGCACAAATAAAACTATTGATCTTAATCATGAGTGGGGTATGATGATAGCCGGTTTATTATTGGTTGCTGCGAAGGTGGGTAAGACTAAAAAGTCGGCGAATACACGAAGTTCCCTTTGTGTTTAATTATTGGGCTTGTAAGAAGCGGTCTGTGAAGGTTTTGACAATACTGAGTACTCAGCATTGTTATTGTGTTAAAATTTTCTCTAATATGACGGGTTAACTTTATGCCTATGAGTAGAATCATCAGTATAGGGTTACCTAAAATACCTTATAGTGTCGCGTGGTTATTGGTTTTTATAGGGCTGGTGGGGCTTTATGTGCCAACCTATTGGAATTTGATTAATGGCATTTGGAGATTGGAAGACAATGCACATGAGTCCATTATTTTTTTACTCTTTATTTATCTGATCATAAGGCAAGGCAAGGATACGTTTGAACTTGCTTATGCACCTTTTAATGTTGCTGGAACCGCTCTGCTTTTTTTAGGCTCACTGCTCTATGTGATAGGACGCTCCCAAGATATTATCATTTTCGAAGTAGGTTCACAAATCCCCGTCTTTGCAGGCGTATTGTTACTAATGCAAGGCGTTGCAAGTGTACGCAAACTTTGGTTTCCCTTGTTTTATCTGGTTTTTATGTTACCGCTGCCGAGCATGGTGGTCGATGCTCTAACGGAAGTACTTAAGCGATGGATTTCAGAGATTGCTGTAGAAATCCTTTATGATGCGGATTATCCGATTGCCCGTGATGGCGTTATTATCATCATAGCCCAATATAAGCTTTTAGTTGCGGACGCCTGTTCCGGTCTTAATTCCATGTTTTCCTTGTCAGCGATAGGACTGTTATATATGTATCTGGCTGGACGATCGGGCTGGCTATATAACAGTGTCATGCTTGCCAGTATTATCCCTATAGCCTTTGTCGCCAATTTAGTACGAATTATCGCCTTAATATTAATAACCTATTATTTTGGAGACGCAGCCGGACAAGGTTTTATGCATGACTTGGCCGGGATGGTATTGCTAATCGTGGCGGTACTGTTGCTATTTATGCTTGATGGCATACTCGTGCGCTGGATGTCCGTTTCTCGACCCATCTCAACAACCAAAGTTTGATCAACTGAGTATGAGTATTACGCATTTATCGATGGAAGATACCAACAATGATCAACCCTCCCTACTAAAAGCAACTCTCGTTTTGTTGGTGATGATGTTGGCTGCGGGTGCAGCCGTTTTCTTAAAACCGACACAAAGGGTAGCCGTCCAACATGCGCAGTTTAATTTGGAAACCATGGTTCCGAAGCAGTTTGGAGAGTGGCTGCTAGATGACAGTTTTGCGCCACTACAGGTCAGTCATGATAAGCAGGCGTTACTCGATCAGATATATAACCAGAATCTGTCACGGACTTATTTAGACGATAAAGGTAATCGAGTTATGCTATCCATTGCTTATGGCAGCGATCAAGGCGATACTATGAAGGTTCACAAGGCCGAAGCTTGTTATTTTGACCAAGGCTATCAGGTTCAGAATGTAACGACTCACGACTTGGATACCGGTTATGGTTTTATAACTACAAAGCGTATGTTGGCCTCAAAAGGATTGCGTGTAGAGCCTGTGACTTACTGGATTAAAGTAGGTGATACAATTACAGTACACGATCTTAAATGGAAACTGAGTCAGATAAGGTATGGTCTTATGGGGCAAATACCCGATGGCCTGATTTTTCGAGTATCCAGCATAGGCGATGAGTCTAGTGGTTACATACTACAGGAAAAATTTATTAGAGATTTATTAGCTGTGCTCTCTTCTGAAGATAGAATCCGCTTGATCGGAAAGGTTTTATTATAACGTATGCTTACTTTACACACTGAAAAAATAATTCTAACAGCCTTGATTATCTCTATTTTAGAGGCATGCTCTAGTGAAAATAAAGCAAAAGCACCGGGTCAGGTCGCAGCAATCGTTAATGGTGAGGAAATATCAATCTATCAATTAGAAGACGCCCTGCATCAATCAGGGTTAATAAGTGATGAGAAAGGCAAACAGGCTATCCCTCAATTGTTAACGCGGCTGATTAATCAATCACTCATCATGCAACAAGCCAAGGTAGATAAATTGGAGCGTGAACCGGGGGTCATGATGGCAATGGAAATTGCCAAAAAGCAGATACTAACCGAAGAATGGTTACAACGGAAAATGAAAAGTATCACAAAACCCAGTGCTCAAGAGGTTGAGGATTTTTATAATACTCATCCTGAGTTGTTTGAGAAACGTAAAGTCTTTCAGTTGAAAGAGCTTTTTATTGATAATTCGGCAGCAAGCTCGCTAAAAATAGATCAAATTATTGGAAACACTGAGGACTTAAACACACTAGAGCAAAATCTGGATGCTAACAAAATTCCTTTTAACGTCAACATGGCAACTCTGGCGGCAGAACAATTACCTATGGGACGCTTGCCGTTACTTTCTGCACTACCTAACGGTCATTTTATTAAAATGACCAGTGAAAAAGGAGTGCTCATTCAAGGGGTGTTGTCTGCAAAAGAAAGTCCGATAGAGAAAACAAAAGCCGCTTCATTTATAGAAGCTTTCTTATATAATCAGGTGCGCAAGAAAGAAACGGAAGTAGTCGTTAAGCAGTTGCACGATGCTGCAAAAATAGAATACCTGGGAGAGTTTGCTAAACTAACTCAGGCAGAAGGGAAAGAAAACCAGGAAAGTCCACCAGCAGAGATAAAGCAACCTTAGTGCTGGTTAATTGTAGGTATTCAGCCTCCCTCTTTGAAAAAGAGGGGTTAGGAGAGATTTTATTAGATAAATCCCCCGCCGTCCCTCGCTTTGCTTAAAGCATCTTTAAGGAGTATTAAGGATAGTGTCGATATGATTTTTTGTGTAATGGTTTGATATAAGATGAGCGAAGAACAAGAGTTCGATTATGAATATGAATATAATGATAAGGGTGAAATAGTTTATTACGCTGTTCGGCCTAATAAGACGCAACTTAAAAAAGATTTGGCGGTGTTGTTCGCGTTAAGTGAAGAAATATCTAATTTATCGGCTCCTCAAGTTAAGAATCTTGAATTACCTGAAAATATTCATAAGGCTGTGATGGAAGTCTCTGGAATGCCTCACAAAGGGGCAAGAAAAAGGCTTTTAAAATACATTACCGGGCAGCTTAATAAAATTGATGTTGAGCCTATTTTAGAAAACTTGGCTCGAATGAAAAATAAAAGTGTACATTCGGTAAGAGAACATCATATTGTAGAGCGTTGGCGAGATAGGCTTATTAAGGGTGGAAATGAGGCTTTAACGGAATTTCTAAACGAGCAGCCTGATGCTGATAGGCAGCAATTAAGACAGTTATTACGCAATATCCAAAAAGAAGCAGAAGCCTCTAAACCACCCAAGTCGTTTAGGTTGCTGTATCGCTATTTAAAAGGCGTGTTCAATTTTGACGAGGATGTCGATTATGACGAAATGATCGCGCATAACGAGACAGAAGTGCTTGAAGAGGATATCGAGTATGACGACGAAGTTGATGAATACGACGAAGATGAGGATTAGCTACTGGACTGATCAAGGCAAAAAAACTATTGCCTTGATCAAATAATCCTAATCTTTGGGAAGTTGAAGCTCTGCGGTTAGATTCCAGTCAGAAAAAGGGAAGGGTAGAGCTTCAGTATTAAACGTTAAGAATAGCAGTATATGGTAGGTATAAGTAGAAAGACTGCGACCAAAGTTTAGAATATTTGGATTCGCTTTCCCCGTCAGTAATGTTGAACCTACCTGCAACAAAATGACCGCCCAAATCATCATTCTTACCAAAGAGCCAATTGCAGCAAAGACCAGCATAAAGAAAATACGTTTCCAAGTGCTTAGCTGGGTTAAATTGTAGTTGATTTGTTCATCCATTGACGGAATTAGCCTCTGTTCATAATGTCGCGTAAATCAAGAGCCGCTGCATTAGCTCTTGATATGTAATTAGCCATGGTTAATGAATAGTTGGCAAACAGGCCGTAGCCGCTGCCGTCTAATATCATAGGGCTTAGTATAGGGGTTAGGGCATTTTCCATCGCCTTGATCATAATGTCGACGGTACGCATCGCTCTTTTATCTAACAAAATATCGGCAAAATCATGTTTTATGGCACGCAGAATGTGTAACAAGGCCCAGCTTGCGCCACGCGCTTCATAAAAAATGTCGTCTATCTCTAGCCATGAAACTTTGGTTACAGGTGTGCCTTTTTCATCAGCCGCCTGTTTTTCAATGACAGTTAAACCAGGGCCGTAGTTACCGCCTGCACTGTTGGCGGTTAAGCGGGTAGATAATCCACCCAACCGCTTGATTACCACCTCAGTATATTGCCAAAGGTTGTCAGCTCTTGAATAAAATTGAGCTTTTTTTACTGGTCCGCCATATTTTTGTAAACGTGACATGTATTTATGGAGTGCATCAATCCCTTTTTGATATTCTGCTTCTGTAGAAGGCAAGGCCCACGAGTTATGTTCGTAATAGAAGTAGGGTTCCGCTATCGCTAAGTCAGGGTCTTCAGCAGATTGTGACTGATCTCTGGCAAAATGGTTTCTCAGCGCAGTTGTCGCATCACGTAACATTACTAATGCACCGTATTCCCAATTGGAAATGTTATCGAGGAATACACCCGGCGGAGCAACATCATTAGTGATATAACCGCCGCTTTTATGTAATAGAACCTCAGCAATATGGGCTAACGTATTGGTGTAGGTATAGCCGATGGGCATTTCCGAGACTTCTATTTCTTCTTCTGACGTATTAGCTACGGGTGCGTGTGCGGACTCTTCACCATGATGTCCAGTTTCTAGTTTTGATTCCTCAACTCTCTTTCGTGCCTCATCTTGTATATTGAATTGACCAGGCTCACTTCCCCACCAAGCGCCCAATATAAGAAGTATGACTACAATCACTAGGCTAAGAACACCAAAGCCCCAGAGTATTCCTTTAGATTTTATGTCATCTAGCGTGTCGTTTGCTGCCATTTCCGATATCCTGTTGGGAGGGAGTGTTTTCTAATAAAACAAATTATTTTTTGTATTGAAAATATCTATAATATTAGCAGGTTTTTCGATTTATTGCTTATGTAGCAGACCACTATTCAGATTTTTTTTTAGCTCTTGGATGTGATTTATCGTAAATATCAGCCAAGTGTTGAAAGTCTAAATGAGTATATATTTGTGTCGTGCTAATATTGCTATGCCCCAGCAACTCTTGTACTGCCCTCAAGTCCTGACTGGATTCCAATAAATGACTGGCAAAAGAATGTCTTAGCATGTGAGGGTGAATAGGGGTATTAATGCCTTTCTTCTTACACCATTGAGACAACCTTAATTCTATATTACGTTGTCCGAGCCGTTTACCTTTTGATGAAGTAAATAAAGCCGACTCCGACGCCAATACATTTTTTAACCTAAGTGGTAACCAATTGTTCAAGGCAATAATGGCCTTGCTTCCAATGGGTAATATCCTTGATTTTCCACCTTTACCTGAACGAACTATCAATGAATTATCTGCCAAATCTATGTCATTGAGATTAAGTGCGGTCAACTCACTCAGTCGTAAACCGGACGAGTAAAATAATTCAAACATGGCCAGGTCGCGGATTTCTATTGCCGAGTTACAGCCTGCGTCTAATAAGCCGTTTACTTGATCAACATCTAGCGTTTTTGGGAGTTTTCTAGCTTGTTTAGGTGCTTTTATGGCTTGAGTCGGGTTAATGCTCGCAATATTTTTCTTTAATAGAAAATCAAAGAAACTTCGGATGCCTGATAGTTCTCTTTGTAAGCTGGCACTGCTGAGACCTTTACGATGACGAAGTCCAATGTGTGAGCGAATATCAGTCTGGGTTAGCTCAATCCAACTAGCAATTTCGTTAGTGATGCAGTAGTTTTTTAACTGATTAAGATCACGTGTATAACTTTTGATAGTATGTTCAGACGCCCGTTTTTCTACCGTTAATTGCGTTAAAAAATCACTAAGAAATTGTATTGCCTCAGTGTTCATTACAACTTAACCTATGATAGAAACGAGCCAGGTTCCAATGACCTCGCTCATAAATTAATACTCCCCTCAAAAACCGATGTTGCAGGCCCAGTCATTAATACGGGGTATCCACGACCTGACCATCGAATTTTAAGGTGGCCGCCCGGTAATTCAACATCAACTTCGTGGTCAAGTAAGTTTTGCTCTATGCCAATCACAACCGCTGCACACGCCCCGCTACCGCAGGCAAAAGTTTCAGCGGCTCCACGTTCATAAACGCGGAGCTTAATTGCTGACCTATTAATAACCTGCATGAAGCCGATATTGGCACGTTCAGGAAACATGGCATGGGATTCCAAATGTTTACCCCAGTTAGCTACTGGTGCTGTTTCAATGTCTTCAACGCGAATAACGGCATGGGGATTACCCATAGAAACAGCTCCAAACTCAGTACTCGCGTTATCAAAGATAACGTTATAATTAAGCTGTTCACGCTCAGCCAGCAGTGGAATTTCAGTTGGAACGTGCTTGGGAATTCCCATGTTAACCGTTATCAAGCCTTCCGCATCAAAACGTAATATTAATTGTCCAGAGTGGGTATCAACACAAATTTCACCTTTATTCGATAGTTTCTTGTTCCTGACAAAACGGGCAAAGCAGCGTGCGCCATTGCCACATTGTCCCACTTCGCTGCCGTCTGCATTAAAGATACGGTATTTAAAATCGGCATTGTCACTGGTCGGCTTTTCAACCAGCAATAATTGATCAAACCCAATGCCGAAGTGACGATCAGATAACAATTGAATTTTTTCAGGTGTTAACGTTATCGGCTGATTAATGGCGTCGATGACCACAAAATCATTGCCTAAGCCATGCATTTTAGTGAAATTGATCATGATGTTGTAATTATGTTGCGTTTTCTTTTAATCCATCAAGTATAATCAAGCTGATTAGACTTAAGGTAACAAATGTTCATTTTCCCAGAGTTGCCGGATACGTTCTCTTTCTCTAATTAAATGAACCTGATCACCATCAACCATCAATTCAGCAACACGGGGTCTGGAGTTATAATTTGAGCTCATCGAAAAGCCATAAGCACCCGATGAACGTATCGCTAAATAATCCCCTTGGGTTAATTTAAGATAACGATCTTTACCCAGGAAGTCACCTGTTTCACAAACAGGGCCAACGATATCCCATTTTTGCTCTTCCGCAGTGCTTTGTAGCTTAACAGGAATAATTTCCTGCCATGCACTATAGAGGGACGGGCGCACCAAATCATTCATTGCGGCATCGACGATTGCGAAGTTTTTATGAGCTGTTGGCTTAAGGTATTCAACTCGCGTAACCAATAGGCCGGCATTGCCTACGATAGCCCGACCGGGCTCTAATAAAACTTCAAAATCAGTATCACCCAAACGCTCTAAAACGGCCTTGATATAGTCGGACGGTTCGGGTGGTTTCTCATCTTTATAACGAATGCCCAGTCCACCGCCCAAATCCAGGTGATGTAAAGTAATGCCGTTGGCCTTTAGTTCCGAGACCAGATTAAGAATCTTATCAAGCGCATCAAGAAACGGTGTCGTTTCGGTCAGTTGTGAGCCAATATGACAGTCAATTCCTATCACCTTGATATGTGGCATCTTGGCTGCCCTAAGATATTCAGTTAAAGCCCTATTAATGTCGATGCCGAATTTATTTTCTTTTAAGCCTGTAGAAATATAGGGATGTGTTTTTGCATCCACATTAGGATTGACTCGAAACGAAACAGGCGCAACAACGCCTAATTGCCCTGCCAACTGATTAATTCGATCAAGTTCGCTGCTGACTTCAATATTAAAGCAGCGTATGCCAATCTTTAAAGCGGCCAGGATTTCATCTTCGCGTTTACCGATGCCAGAGAATACAATCTTTTTTGCATCACCTCCGGCAGTAAGCACACGCTCCATTTCTCCTAGAGATACAATATCAAAGCCGGAGCCTAAACGTGCCAGTAAATTAAGTAAGGCAATGTTTGAGTTTGCCTTTACTGCATAACAAATCAAATGAGAATGCTCACCAAATGCCTGATCAAAAGCCTTCCAGTGCCTTTCTAAAGTGGCTCTTGAATAAATATAACAAGGGCTGCCGTATTGTTTAATGATGTCCTTGACAGCAATATCTTCAGCAAAGAGGTCATTATCTCGATAATTAAAATAATCCATGTTTATTATTTGTTGGTGTTATTGGTTTTTTGATCAGGTTTAGGGCTGGGCTCTACATTAACAGGGGGTGCCTTGCTTGGCAGATAAAGTGGTCCAGGTTGACCACACCCGATTAAAGCTGAACAGAGAACTAAAAACAAGAATAATTGACCTGGCTTCATAAGGCATTATCGTTAATCATTGTGGATTACTCCGTGTAAAAATGACGATCATAATAATCCTAAAATGCCTCATTGAGAAAGTGATGATTGGAAACTGCCCTACTGATTTTGCAGTCGAACCGCCAGCACATCACAGCGGGCGTGATGCAGGACGCTATTCGCAGTTGAACCCAGCAACAAAGCCAAACCATGTCGCCCATGTGAACCAATAACTATTAAATCAACGGCATTTTCTTCAGCAATTCTAACAATTTCATAACTTACGCTGCCTATTTCTATCCACGCCCGCTCACTGGGGATTTTTAATTTATTGGCTATCTTGGCTATTTTTTCTTTAGACTGAGCCACTAACTCAGTGGTTAAATCCATATTAAATGGCATCTCGGTGCCATAATTGGAATCCACAACGGGCAAACTATCCACTACATGAATAATACTTAATTTTGCCTGGTTTTGAGTCGCTAACAGTTGGGCTTTATTAACAATAACATCAACTTGCTCATAAAAGTCCACTGCTAGTAATATATGCTTATAATTTTCCATGATCACTCCTAATTAACACTCACCACCTCATGAAATAAAAAACCCCATTAGCTGATAAGAGCCGAATAAATATAAGAACGCCAAGCCAAAACCAAAGCTTAACGCCTTATCCAAAGCCTTGCTAATAATATGACCCAGCACCGCCCAGTGCCAAGTCATTAATACAACTATAATCAACAATACCGTTAAGCCACCCTGCTTTAACTCCAATGTCGCCATGCCCGGTAAAGCCATAAAGCTAATCATTGCATCCGTACCCAATACCGCTGATAACGTTTGATTAAAACGCCCCAATTTTCGGCTCACCGACAATAACAACCCAACAAATCCAACCACTAACACCATATCAGTGATCAGTTGCATTAACACAGATAGGCTATCAAAATGAAGGCTCAACATCAATGCTGTAACACTAGCATAAATAACCATCAAAAGCCTAAGTAACCACACTGAATAAGGTATATCCTGCGGGCCTTTTTTAAATAAACAAATCTCGAATAATAACTTGATAATATCGTACATGTCAGCTCCTCTTTTTAGCAGAGTAACAGTTTATTGCGCATTTTCAATATTTTCTTCCGCTTCAATCCACTCAGCTTCAGCTATATCCAGTGCCTTGTCAATTTGTATCTTTCTCTCCAGTGTCTGTTTTAAACGCGCCTTTTCTGTCTCAGCATATATATCTGGATCAGCTAATAGCTGTTCTAACTGGCGCTGTTCATTATGATACTTCTCAACGGCCTGCTCGGCTTTTTTAAGTGCATCATATAACGGTTTATTTCTTTGCCTCCGCTCAGCATCTAACTTTCGCTGATCTTTACGTGATACCGTTGGCTCAGCATCAGTCACCGTTTTTTCTTCACCTTTTTTCTGCTCAGTCAGCCATAAGCGATAATCATCAAGGTCACCATCAAAGGGTTGCACTTTGCCACCCGCAACCAATAATAACTGATCGGTCACTGAGCGCAACAAATGTCGATCATGTGAAACGACAACAATAGCCCCTTGATAATCTTGCAATGCCACACTCAGCGCATGACGCATTTCTAAATCCAGATGGTTAGTGGGCTCGTCCAATAACAATAAATTAGGATTTTGATACACTAGCATTGCTAACACCAGGCGGGCTTTTTCACCCCCAGAAAAAGGTCTTACTGCTTCTAAAACCTTATCCCCCTGAAAATCAAAACCGCCTAAAAAGTTTCGTAATTCTTTTTCAGTCGCCTGCTTATCCAGTTTTTGCAAATGCCATAAAGGCGTTTCATCCAGTTGCAATTGCTCTAACTGATGTTGGGCAAAATAACCTATCTTTAATGCTTCGGCTTCATAACGGGTACCCGATAAAGGTTGCATGTCACCCGCTAACACTTTAATTAAACTTGATTTTCCTGCACCATTAGGCCCCAATAAACCAATACGGTCACCCGGTGAAATAGATAATCCCGCTTTTTTAAGCACACAGGTCGAACCATAGCCGATATCGGTTTTATCTAACGATAAAAGTGGATTAGGCATCTTGTCAGGCTTGGCAAAACTAAAATCAAACGGAGAGTCGACATGCGCCATGGCAATCAGTTCCATCCGCTCAAGCGCTTTAATACGACTTTGCGCTTGTCTGGCTTTTGTGGCCTGTGCTTTAAAGCGATCCACAAAGCTCTGAATATGGGCAATCTCACGTTGCTGCTTTAAAAAAGCAGACTGTTGTTGAGCTAACTTTTCAGCACGCATCTTTTCAAAGGCGGAATAGTTGCCGGTATAAATCTCGGCTTTGCCTTGTTCAATATGCACAATGTGATCAGTGATCGTATCCAGAAAATCTCTATCATGAGAGATCAATAGTAAAGTACCCGGGTATTTACACAACCAGTCTTGCAGCCAAATAACGGCATCTAAATCTAAATGGTTAGTCGGTTCGTCCAATAGTAACACATCAGATCGACACATCAAGGCTTGAGCTAAATTAAGCCGCATCCGCCAACCACCGGAAAAAGAGCCAACGCTATTGTTCTCCTGATCTGGCGTGAAACCCAAACCATTCATTAATCGAGAAGCCCGAGTCTGAGCGGTATAACCACCAATAACATCTAACAGGGCATGGTACTCAGCCTGTTTTAAACCATCATCATCCTGTTCAGCTTGTTTTAGCTGAGCTTGTAGGCGCCGATATTCCTGATCACCATCAATGACATAATCAATTGCAGAACAAGCGACCGCTGGCGTTTCCTGCGCTACGTGAGCAATCTCCAAATTGGGCGGCATCGAGAAATCGCCTTCGTCCAAATGCAGTTCATTCTTAACTAAGGCAAAAAGACTCGACTTACCGGCACCATTCGCTCCCGTAAAACCTACCTTTTGACCCTTATGAATTGTAAACGATGAATTGCTAAACAGCACCCGCACGCCGCGACGTAGTGCTATATTTTTAAAATTTAACATTAAGTCTCAAAGTAACTTATTAAAATTAACCCCAGTTTATTAATTATATCCCATTCCATTATAGGGCGGTGAATGGTATTACTCTAATGATCCTAATGCCCGAAAATACCTTCCAGCATCCTTGGATTAAAGAAAATGAATGTTCAATTGATCACCAAGGCGAAAGCGTATCCCCTAACACAAACTCAGCACCACTGTTTAAAATCCCTAATAAATCCCAAAGCTCTCGGACATGGGTTTGAATCGGGGTCGCTGTGCCTAAAATAAGATGTCGTGTGCGTTTAGCCATTAAATGCATAAACGCCAATAAATTATTAAATTGCATGGCGTCTTGACCGACACCGCCTTTAATACGCGCTTTATGGGCTTTATCAAGAATCACGGTACCATAATGATTTTTGAGTAATAAGCCCGCTTCTTTAACAAAGTCCCCCTGCTGTTTTAAAAGTGCCTCTGCGGCAACATCCACTTGATTCCAGCGTTCCTTTAGAGCCGTATCTCGACCACCCGCCACTAAAAAGTCGGCCAGATCCAGTTCTGAATTACAAACAATCTTCACTTCGGGGATTTGCGCGAGTTCTTCACCGACCAATTCAAAAATAGAACTGCGAAAGTAACCGGCAATCCGAAAGTATTTAACAGCCCCCTGTAAAGAGTTGGCTAAAAACTCGGTATCCAGTCTTTCAGTACGGGAAGAAAAGCGCTGTAAGGTCATGGTTTATAAACGCTGATTACGAATAGCTTCGGCTAAAACCCGAGCGGCACTGGCTTCTACATCCGGTTGAAAGGTCTTGGTGGCTTTTAAACTACCACGCTTTTCGGCAAGGTAATCCGCCATCTTGGCTAGTAAGGTTTTCGTTTGGGTGTAATTAGCGCAGTTATCCATGAGATGCAGTAATACATCGTCTGTTTCAGTTTCTTTGCTTAACTCATAAAGCGCATAAAGCAATGCACGTAAGGGAGTACGGGATAGTTCTGCATCACCGGACATTAGCGAGGCTTTAAACTCAGATGATAATTTAAGCCGTGCGGCATTAGCTTTTGAACTATCGCTCATTAACTGATCATAATGATGCACTTGGAAGGCTTTGGCAAAGTTGATGTAATTATCCAGCGATTTACTGCCCTGATGTTCCATCTCTGCCATTTTAAGGTAGAACCGCTCAACCGGTGCCAGCTTTTGCCACTCTGCTTTTTCAAAGCCTACGGGCACCAAGAATTGCACAGCGGTTAAAACAGCAAAATTAATCAGCTCATCGACAAAGGTTTTGACGCCTTTTTGACGGGGGGCTTCGGCTTCAACCACCATATTTTTACCATCAATAGTTGAATAAGCGGTCAGTACTTTAAGCGCCGCCGCATAACCGGCCATTTGTAAATCGGCATCATTATAAAGCCCCTCTGATCCTTGTGAACGAATCGTTTGATCCAGGCCCACCAAGGCTTCTACTTGCGCTTTAACGGCAGCTTCAATCTCCCAACCCAGATCATCACGGAAGGTTTCCAGTTGTTTATGGCGTTTACGTAGCACCAACATAATAGTACCGGTGACATTCGCACCTTGACGTAAAGCGGAATCGGTTTCTGTGACCACATACCACGCCGCAGTCACTTGTAAGCCACTCGCCCAGATAATGTTCGCCATATCAGCCCAAATAGAGCCGCTTTGATGGGTGAACATGAGTACTTGAATACCGTTGTCTGGCATCTTTTCTGCCATTTTACGATAAGCGGCAATCATACCCTGCCGAAAGCCTTCATCTTCGCCTTTGATGGCTAATGAGCGGCGACTATCCCAAGTCCAATGCGCAAATTCGGCGGGGGGATTCTTGCGTAACCAGGCGATAAAGAACTCGGTGATTTCCTCGTATTTGACGGCATCGCCGTAAGGGGGGTCGGTGATGTAGATGTCGTTTTCTGTTTGGATTTCATCGGCGGAATTTGTTATTACGTCAATATGCAAAGAGCTACGTATAGGTACTGACTTAATTTTTTTGTTCAAGACATCGAATATTTGGTCGGCTGATCTAGTGCCATAATTGAAGAATGTATTGAGTGCTTGATTATAAAAAACATGTGCCGGACTATCACTTGCTCCGCCTACATATTTGCCATTTCCGTCTTTTGAAATTCTTTTTCCAGCAGTTGCCCATTGACAAAGCTTGCTTGTGTAATCCAACAAACTAGCAAAAGATAAATAAATTTCTGGGTTATGAATGTTTTTGTTGATTGTAGCTAAATATAACAATTGACGACTACCCCATAAATGATGCCAATGTGTCCAGCCTCGTTCACGTATAGGTTGGTCTGTGTTGTAACCTCTTTCAATCACCATATCGGGTATAAAGCCTTTTGCCTGCCACTCCACAAGATGTGAGCCGACAAAATCAATCACTTTTTGTTCGCGTTTTAAGTCGTCAACGGTAACTGAGCGGAATTGATAGTCAAACTTCTTTGATACCTTAGACTTCTTTTTCATCCACTGCACACAGTAAAGGCGTTCCTGAAAAATATCATCAGAATGAGGTATGAAGTCAGATTTTTCCCACATCCTTAAACGATTTTTGTTTTCTTTGCCGTCTTTGTAATCACCACGAATGGCGTTGATACTGACTCGATAAGCCGTTGTTCTGTCAGGTGAATGAACCATATCACCATCTTGAACAGTGCCAATTTTAGCTGCTTCCATTCCTTCTTCCGTATTGACATAAATGATTTCAATGTCATAGCGTTTTTCGGTGGGAACTGGAATAAGACTGGCAACCATTTGGTAACCTTTACTAACAATCAGGGTTGGCAGCAGGGGAACTTTCCAACCACTTTCTGGGCAAACCACTTCAACGCAATATAGAAAAACTTTAGCTCGCCAGCCATTGCCATCAGTTTCAACTTCTAATTCATCAACTTCAGCCTGTACTTTTTGAGCAAGTTCTTTTTGTGCATTATCAATTTCAATGCGCTTTTCTGGACTTGCGCCAACGATATTAAGACCGCCCCATGTCAACATACAAGCAATGGGATTTAAATCAGAGGCATAAGGT
>QVQE01000073.1 GCA_003584865.1 Methylococcales bacterium | reverse complement strand
TTCGCTGAGCTAGCGATTGGTCAAACTTACGTCCAGCACCCATTGCTCGTTTTCGATCCTCTTGAGTATGCCTTCCTGTTTCATAGTCGGGTAGTTTGACCTCCATTTTCTCAATCATATCCCAAAACTCTTCAGCCGGAACACCTGTGAAAGCACGGATCAATGCTGGGTATTTGTGTAATTTCTCCTCGGTGAACATAACAATCTCCTTATTTTATTTGGATGAGGTTACATCGTATAGCTATTTTGCTTATTGTGCATAAACTCTAATGATTATCCTGCCAAAACTTTAATCGCAAGCTATCAGCGCAAAAATCAATATCCTGTTCTTGCCACATAATGGAACGCCCTTTATTGCCTATTTGCACTTGATTAAAAACAACAGGATTTTTCAATACAGTCATTACGCCTTTTTCCAGTAGCTCCTTAAAATCAGCCATAATAGTGACATTATCGCTATAAGCTATTTTGATGTTGTAGTTTGTGGCATTCGGCTCAATTGTTTTAATGGTGTAAAACATGGCATTACTCCAAGGGTTCAATCGCGACAGGTGTTTGCATGTTTTTACAAAGTCCCCAATCAAGCGATAGCTCTTCCTGATGTAACGCTGTCCATTCCAAAACCATTGATTTAACGCGCTTGGGTGCATCGCCTTTGATGATTTTTATTGGACTAATCGTAATCACCAATTCGTATTCGCCATATTCAGCATGGAAATGTGGCGGCGCGTGGTCATCAAAAAACATTTTGATGAGAATGCCGTAAAACATGGAAATGGTTGGCATATTATTATTTCTCACTGTTATTGTCTAAACACCAAACGTATTAAACTCCAACAAGTAAAAATTATTGTTTTATACGTATGAGTCGAATTGCGTCAGTCGCTCGTTCTTCACATTATAATATAGAAGCCTAGATGAGGCTTAATTGGAAAATTAGTAGAAGGGTAAAAGTCTGGATTCAGTCATTTCGGATAATGAAAGAAAAGTTTCGACTCTTAGCAGTCATTCAAAAATAACGCAGAGCAAAGTGGTTACATTTTTCTTATTTTCAAGTCTTTAGTTGTCTTTTTAATACGAGCCATTCCAGTTCTACTTGAATTACATTCTTTTCTAACTATGCGTAAATTTGCCTTTTCTTTATGTTTTGATAATGCGAAAGCAGAAACCGATTTTATTGTGGCTTCTTTGCAAGAACGACCTGAAGAGTCTTGGCTAAATTCATGTATTGCCGTTAGAAGATTAAAAGATATGGAGCGGTATAAAGTCGCTTTGACTGAAGCTAACATTCTTTATTATCAGATTGATCAGAATACGGTGGATAATGCTAGGTACCGGGGATAAGAATCGCAACCATGCATCGTGTGAAAGGCTTAGAGTTTGATTACATGTATGTTGCCGGAGTGAATGAGGGAGTGGTGCCATTAAATTATTTAGATTCTGATGATGTAACAGTTATTAGGGAGCATGAGCAAAAAGAACGCTCTTTGCTTTATGTGGCTATTACACGGGCTAAACGGTTTTGTGCGATAACAGGTTTTGGTCAGTTTTCGAGGTTTATGGAGATTTATTAATCATGTGCGTTATATCCAACAAAAAAGATTTCAAGTAATCTGTCATGGCAAATGGTATAAACCATACGGCATAAACTATATTGAATCTGTCAAATGAGTCATAACAAAAAATACATTCAAAATTTAAGTTCGTTTTTTTATCTTACAAAGTTTAGCGATAAAACCAAGGGTAGGTAGTATGAATATACAGCAAGTGGTTGATAAACGCTTGAGTCAGCTTTTTCTATGGTCCTTAATTCGTATCAGCCTTATTATCATTTTGGTTGATGGGTTGATTATGTTGTTTTTACACGATGTAGCAGTCATTCTCCCTATTCATGAAGATTTACTCGATACCTTGCTATTGGTCTTGATAGGCGCTCCGTTATTATGGATAGTTGTGTTAAGACCCCTGGTTAAAGTTATTGTCAAACAGCAAAAGAACACAACTGAACAAGTCCTGGTAAACGCTGAGTTGCGTATGGCTTTAGATGCTCATGCTCTTGTCAGTATTTGTGATGCTAATGGACGTATTATTTACGCCAATGCTAAGTTTTGCGAACTTTCCGGTTATTCGCAAGAAGAATTGCTGGGTAAAGATCATCGTATTGTTAACTCCGGTTATCACGATAAAGCATATATCCGTAATATTTGGGAGACAATTACTCAGGGAGGTATTTGGAGAGGTGAAATCTGTAATCGCAATAAAAACGGGCAGTTGTATTGGGTGGAGAATACCATTACCCCGCTGTTGGACGAAACGGACAAGCCCTATCAATATATTGCTATTAGTCGGGATATTGCGGACATAAAGGAAGTTTACTCACAGCTTAGTATATTTAAGCAGGCAGTTCAGGCGTGTAGCGAGATGATTATTATCACCAATAGTCAAGGCTATATCCAATATGCTAATCCTGCTTTCTATCAAATAACTGGTTGGACTGAGGCTACACTACTAGGTCGCTGTTCGACTGTACTGGATTGCCCTAACACAGACAAGCAGAGTTTAGCGTCAATGCAAGCCTCTTTGCAACGCCTGGAGTGTTGGTCGGGTAAATTATTATGTCGCCGTAAGGGAATTGCACCCTTGGCAATCGCAGGTCAAACTACCCCCCGTGATCCACTGGAATATTGGGCAAAACTATACATTACGCCTATTTTAGCGGTGAACGGTGACTTGACAGGTTATATTCAAATTCAACGGGATGTCACCGAGCAAGTCAATCGAGAAGCGCTTGAAGAAATGGTTCGTGAAGATACTCTAGTGCGTTTAGAGATTGCCAATGTCTTGCAACAGGCAACCTCTCTCAAGACTCGCTGTTTGTCAGTCTTATCGCTCATTTTTAATATCCAGGGCTTACAATTACAACAGAAAGGGGGGATGTTCATCTGGGCTGAAGGTGAGGAAAAGTTGAGTCTGTTTGTATTACAAGGCAGTTTTAGCGACGAGTTTATTGAAAAAGAGCAAACAGTTGCCTTAGGCAGTTGTTTATGCGGTCGAGCCGCTTTGTCCGGCGAGTTGTTGGTATCGGATGATTGTTTTTGTGATCCTCGTCACGAGCATCAGTTTGCAAACATGCAGGGGCATGGGCATTACATTATTCCACTGAATGTGAGTGGAAAGACGCTGGGGGTGCTATTTCTTTATACCAACCCTTACCCCGTCAAAAATGAAAGTCGCTTGATGATGTTAAAACAAGTGGGTGAAATGTTGGCGATGGCTGTGTTGCAGGAGCGGGCTAAAGTGGTGTTGGAGCAGGCACGTGACCAGGCTATGCAAGCTGCTGTGGCAAAAAGCGAATTTTTAGCGAATATGAGCCATGAAATTCGTACGCCCATGAATGGTGTGTTGGGTATGCTAGATATACTCCGTGATACCGATATGTCACCGGGGCAAACTGAACTGGTCGAAACGGCTTATGCCTCTGCTGAGGCGTTGTTGGTTATTCTCAACGATATTTTAGACTTATCTAAATTAGAAGCGGGTAAAGTCGAAATAGAGAACATTGAGTTTAATCTGACGACGCTAATTGAAGATGTGTGCAGCCTATTAGCGATCCCTGCTTTTTCCAAAGGGTTAGAGTTAAGTTGCTTTATTCCGGTTGAATTACCTCACTACTGGACAGGAGACGCTAACCGTATTCGCCAGGTACTCACCAATTTAATCGGTAATGCCGTTAAATTTACAGAACGTGGTGAAGTGTCGGTAACCGTTAGCTCTTCTCATAACTCAGAGAGTGAAGCTATACTACGTTTTGAAATACGGGACACTGGGATTGGAATTAGTCCTGAAACGCATGCGCATTTGTTCCAGGTATTTACTCAAGCCGATAGTTCAACGTCACGTCGTTTTGGCGGAACAGGGTTAGGGTTGTCGATCAGTAAAATTCTCGTCGAGCTGATGGGGGGGGTGATAGGCGTGGAAAGCGAACTAGGCAAAGGCGCCTGCTTCTGGTTTAGTTTGCCACTAATACATCTAAAGGATGAAATCGTGTTGCCTGCAGTGGTTGATCTTAGAGGTAAGCGTGTTTTAATCGTGGATGACAATGCGAATAACCGGATTATTCTGGAGCACTATGTGACCAGTTGGGGGATGACTGTTTCGTCAGTGGATAACGCCTCTGCGGCATTGGTTGCTTTGATGGAAGCTACACGTAACTCAAAGCCGATCGATATCCTGCTATCTGATTTGCAAATGCCCTTTATGGATGGCTTGGCACTGGCTCGGACGATCTGTGAGGTTCCGACCATTGCAGGGACGCCTCGATTACTTTTGAGCTCTGGAGGGATAGGATCAGACGATGAATATAAGATCTTAGGCTTTGCCAAAAGCCTTACAAAACCGGTGCGTCAGACACAACTTTTTGACGCTATCACCAATGCCTTAAGACCTGTTACCTACCCATCGAATAAAGAACAGATCGACACCAAGACCACTCAATCAGTCTTAAACAAGGAAGCCTGGCCTAATTACAGTCATAAGCAGGTGTTGGTCGCTGAAGATAATAGAATTAACCAGAAAGTGATACTGGCGATGCTAGCAAGGTTTCAGGTGACGCCTGATTTGGCTGAAAATGGACAGGAAGCACTAGAGCGCTTGGCAGAGAAACGCTATGATTTAGTCCTTATGGATTGTGAAATGCCAATTATGAATGGCTACGAAGCAACAGTTATACTCCGTGAACGAGAACTTGTTAACACTAGCGCTCGCACCCCCGTTATAGCCTTAACTGCACACGCAACGTTAGAAGCGCGTGAAACAAGTTTATCGGCTGGAATGGATGGGCATTTGAGTAAGCCCGTTGATCGCAATGCATTAGTAACTACTTTAGCCCGCTGGTTTTCGTCGGCATCTGATGATGAGCCGGGTTTATTAGTCGAGGAGTAAAAAATCGTGACTCTATGTGAGTTCTCGTGGTTAATGTTATAATGTAAACATGAAAAAAATTCGCAGAATAATAAAAAAACTATCAAATCCCCGCGTAAGAAGGCGATTAAAAATTGGTCTTTCTATTTTGGTAGGCGCGATTTTGTTTGCTGTGATACTTAAGGTTGTTTATGATGTTGGCAGTTTTGATGCACAGTCTCTTAAAAATGCTAAAAACGCAGAGCAACCGGTTGCGCATACAGTACTGACGTTGGAATCTGCTCAAGTTATCGTGACTAACGCGCTGAAAGAAGATGCTAGTAGCCCAAAAACAATTGTAGATGAGATTGTTAACAACAATAACAATAATCTCGTGCCGATTATCGTAGAAAATAATAAGGTAAAAAAAGTAGCCTGGATCATTAATATGCGCTTGTTTTTTATCGGCGATCTATTAAATGACCAGGGTCTTAATTTAACCGAAGGTATTGAACGCCAGCGCAATGACGCTTTCGCAAGATAAAAATCAGCCGCTCTTCAACAAATATTCGATATGCTGAGCAAAAAGACATGACGACTGATCGAAACAATCTATTGTGTCTAGTACGCTCAGAAAATGCGCCAATCAAAAAATGGCAGGAAGTCGGTCATTTTGCAATACTTTTGCTTATCGCAGTCGGTCTTTTAATAACAAGGATGGGTAGTTATGACTACTTTCCCGGTAAGTATCTTTGGGCCGAAGATGGTCAAATTTTTATAAATCAGGCAAAGTCGCTGGGTGTTTTGGCGATAGGGTATCCTTATGCGGGTTATCTGCACTTGTATCCGCGTTTATTTGCCTTTATAGCTAATTATTTTGAGCTCATTCACCGACCGATAATTTTGTTTGTGGGTTGGTTTATAGCGTATCTCTTTATGTTTGTTGTGTTATTACAAAGAGCAAAGCAACTTGGAATGGGATTCATTGCTTCGCTCTTTCTGGTAATTCTGGTTTGTCTTCAGCCAAATTATGGTGAAAACTTCTTCAATATTACAAACGCGCAGTGGTTGCTAGGCGTTGCTTTTTCAGTGCTAGCTCTAACTGGCACTAGTCAGTCCTTTCGATTCTCGGTTGAGAACCTGGTTTTGTTGTTAGTGCTGGGATTAACTGGGCCGTTTTCAATAGTTCTATTGCCGGTGTTGATATTAAAGGCCATTGTGCTAAAAGACTTCAAAAACGCTTGGGTTTACTGGGTGATATTGGTGTGCGCAGCAATTCAATCGGTTGTTTTGATAAACTCTGGGCGTGCTGAACCGGTTGGAATTAATACGTCATTTGAGGATTGGTATACTGCCTTTTTTCGAATAGCGTTGTTTGGAGCCAACAGTTCTGGCGTAAAGTATGTGGGTCTAATTTTTTGGTGGCTTCTCGGTGTTGTTATTTGTGAAAAGTATCTATCTAAGGATCAGAACACGCATACGAAAAAAAATCTGCCGGTTTTGTTTTTATTGACAGCCACTTTATTTGTTATTGCCAGTTTATACTCCATGAAAAATTATCCATTGGGGCGGGTGAGTATTGGTGGTGGAAATAGATATTCTTGGTTACCTTATGTGCTGGTGTTTTTTGCTGCTATGGTTGCCTCAAATCATAGGCGTATTTTACAAGCCGTTCTCTTTGGATTAATTCTGTTTATTTGTTACGTCAATTTCCATAAGTTAGAGTTGCCAAATTTACAATTTAGCTCATTTGCAAAATTTTCTGAGTATCAAAAGGTAAACATTCCCATTCATCCTCAATGGGCAACGTATCCCTCCTGGAGTATAGAGGGGGAGCCTTCGGGAAGTCAGGCAGTTGCACAACTTAATAAAATAGATGTTGAGTTAAACAGTTTTACTGCTACTCATGCAAAATTGAATTTATCAGCGTCGGAATTGCTGATGGATTCAGGTAGCAATGTGCCCATATTGGAATCCAATAGCCGATTTATTTGTGAAAACTCAACTGATGTGGGGTTAGAAATTGAAATAAATCGTTCCTCAGAAGGCTGGATGCAAGTGTTTTTTAATAACACGCCCCGCTTTTCAGAAGTTAAAGCGTTAAGACGTTGGTATCCTTCAGGTTTGGTAACAGCGCAGTTTGCATTCCCAAATGAGTCCGGTGGTTTTTACATTCGTTTGGCTCTTTCAGAGTTACCAGGCAAGGATAAGATAGAAAAAATTACTATTTATTGTTTACCTTAGAAACGCAAAGACACCTAAACGTCAGTGGCTTTGTTAAACTGATTGAAGTATAGTTTGTGGGCAGGGCTGTTTTAGCCTTGGTTAATAGGATGACAGGGTAGGTAAATAATTTTAAAATGGCAAAAATTAATTGATAAGGATTTATGGATTATGCGTTATTTACATACTATGATTCGAGTGCGTGATTTAAGCGAGTCTCTCGATTTTTTCTGCAATAAGCTAGGCTTACAAGAGAGCCATCGCTTTGACAGTGAGGCCGGTCGTTTTACCTTAGTTTATCTGTATGCACCACTGGATGCCGAGCAGGCCGTTAAAACTTCTGCGCCTTTAGTTGAACTGACCTATAACTGGGATACCGAAGATTATACCGGTGGCCGTAACTTTGGGCACTTGGCTTTTGAAGTTGATAATATTTATGAAACGTGTCAGAAATTGTTAGATGCGGGCGTGATAATTAATCGTCCACCGCGTGATGGTTATATGGCCTTTGTGCGTTCACCCGACGCTATTTCAATTGAGTTTTTACAAAAAGGGAAGCCCTTAGAGCCGCAAGAGCCTTGGGCTTCTATGACCAATACGGGCGTTTGGTAAGACCAGTGTGGGGCTTGGATTATTAGATGATCCAAGCCCCACATCATTGGTGCGATTGTGTTGTAGGTATTCAGTCCCCCCTCTTTGAAAAAGAGGGGTTAGGGGAGATTTTAATTAATTAGATGGCGTTTTTAATACGCTCTAAGGCTTTTTCAAGATTTGCCATGCTGGTCGCAATCGAGATTCTGATGTGACCTTCAGAACCAAAAGCAGAACCCGGTACTAAGGCAACACCGGCTTTTTCGATGAGATAATCCGAGAATTCCAAATCATTGTTAATACCGTCTAAACGGGCAATCAATTTTTCTACGTTAGGGAAAACATAGAAAGTCCCGTCTGTTTCTAGACATTCAATACCCTCGATGCTGTTTAATTCAGCAACCACATAGTCATGACGTTTTTTAAACTCAACACACATAGTGGTAATAAAGCTTTGATCACCGGTTAAGGCCGCTTCTGCGGCATATTGTGAGATTGAAGTAGGGTTTGACGTGCTTTGTGATTGAATAGTACACATTGCTTCGATTAAATCCGCAGAGCCTGCCGCATAACCAATACGCCAACCGGTCATTGAATAGGCTTTTGATACACCATTCATCACTACAGTACGATCATAAAACTCTGGGTGTGCGTTTAATATATTAACAAACGTGCCTTGATTCCAAAGGATATGTTCATACATATCATCAGTAGCAATGATAATATCTGGATAATCAGCCAACACATCACCTAGAGCTTTTAACTCGTCCAAACTATAAGCCACACCGGATGGATTGGAAGGGCTGTTGATAAAAATCAAGCGGGTTTTATCGGTAATAGCTGCACGCAGTTGTTCTGGCGTAATTTTAAAGTGTTGGGCTTGGGTGGTTTCAATAATAACGGGAACCCCATCAGCTAATAACACCATATCGGGATAAGATACCCAGAAAGGGGCTGGAATGATGACTTCATCACCGGCATTAAGCAGAGCTTGGGTTAAGTTGTAAGAGCTTTGTTTACCACCACAAGACACTAAAACCTGTTTAGGTTGATACTCAAGACCGTTATCATTTTTAAATTTTGCGATAATAGCTTTTTTAAGACTGGCTGTGCCATCGACTGCGGTATATTTAGTGAAACCACTGTCCATGGCCTTGACTGCGGCGGCTTTAATATGATCTGGCGTATCAAAATCAGGTTCACCAGCGCCAAGTCCGATAATATCTTTGCCTGCCGCACGCATTTGAGCCGCTCTGGCAGTAATTGCTAAGGTAGGTGAAGGTTTAACTGCTTTAACTCTGTTAGAAAGTGTAATACTCATGTTCCGCCGTGTAAAATGAATGTCATAAATAGCGGTGATTATACGCTATGTGGGGTGTCTTGCTAAGAACACAATGTTAAAAAAGCCTGTTTATGGAGATCTTAAGTGAAAAAACAATTCAAAATTCACAGTCGTTTTGCACCGGCGGGTGATCAACCGTCTGCGATTAAAGCCTTGGTGGAAGGTTTAAATGATGGGGAAGTGCATCAAACGTTGTTAGGTGTTACAGGCTCAGGAAAGACTTTTACTATCGCCAATGTCATTAATACCGTACAGCGCCCCGCTATGATTATGGCACCCAATAAAACCTTGGCTGCGCAGTTATACGGTGAAATGAAGGAGTTTTTCCCGGAAAACAGCGTAGAGTATTTTGTGTCTTATTATGATTATTATCAGCCGGAAGCGTATGTGCCTGCCTCGGATACCTTTATTGATAAGGATGCAGCAATTAATGAGCATATTGAACAAATGCGCTTGTCTGCTACAAAGGCTTTACTAGAGAGAGGCGATACCATTATTGTTGCTACAGTGTCGGCTATTTATGGTTTAGGTGAACCCGAATCGTACTTTCAAATGGTGTTACATTTGGTTAAAGGCGATATGATTAATCAACGTGATATTGTCCGGCGTTTGGCAGAGATGCAATATATCCGTAATGATCTGGAATTACGTCGGGCGACCTATCGGGTGCGCGGTGAGGTGATTGATATTTTTCCGGCTGAGTCGGATAGCGAAGCGTTAAGGGTTGAGTTATTTGATGATGAAGTGGAACGCTTGTCACTGTTTGACCCGTTAACCGGTGAAATAATCAGTCGCGTGGCGCGTTATACAGTTTATCCCAAGAGTCATTATGTGACGCCACGTGAACAATTATTAGCAGCGGTTGAATCGATTAAGATTGAGCTTAAAGAGCGTTTTAAACAATTAATCGCTTTAAATAAGCTGGTAGAAGCGCAGCGTCTTGAGCAACGTACTTTGTTCGATATTGAAATGATTCTGGAAGTGGGGTATTGTTCGGGTATTGAAAATTATTCTCGGTATTTATCGGGTCGTTTAGCGGGTGAATCGCCGCCAACCATGTTTGATTATTTACCGGATGATGCCTTGGTTATTATTGATGAAAGTCATGTCACAGTTCCTCAGATTGGGGCGATGTATAAGGGTGATCGCTCACGTAAAGAAACTTTGGTCGAGTATGGTTTTAGATTGCCATCAGCGTTGGATAATCGCCCGCTGATGTTTGCCGAGTTTGAAGCTAAGTCGCCGCAACGCATTTATGTATCGGCTACACCGGGGACTTATGAGAAAGAACATTCGGGGGTGTTTGCAGAACAGGTGGTCAGGCCGACGGGTTTGCTTGATCCGGTGGTGGAAGTACGTCCAGCTTTAACTCAGGTGGATGATTTATTATCAGAAATTCATTTACGTATTCAGGTCAATGAACGGGTATTGGTGACCACACTGACTAAGCGGATGTCAGAAGATTTAACCGAATATTTATCTGAGCACGGCATAAAAGTGCGTTATCTACATTCGGATGTGGATACCGTTGAAAGGGTAGAAATTATCCGTGACTTGAGGTTAGGTAATTTTGATGTGTTGGTGGGTATCAATTTATTGCGGGAAGGCTTGGATATTCCAGAAGTGTCTTTAGTGGCTATTTTAGATGCGGATAAAGAAGGTTTTTTACGGTCAGTGGTGTCTTTGGTGCAAACTATCGGGCGGGCGGCGAGAAATAGTCACGGTAAGGCTATTTTGTATGGCGACAAAATCACTCGCTCGATGCAACAAGCGATTGATGAAACAAATCGTCGACGAGAAAAACAACATCAGTTCAATCTTCAGCACAACATTGAACCCATTACGATTCTTAAGTCAGTGACGGATATTTTACAGGTGGCTATCCCAGGTTCTGGCGGGGCTTCTTCTACTAATAATAAAGCAGTCAGTAAGGTGGCTGAAAAAGCGTCTGATTATAGCAGTTTGACACCTAAGCAGTTGGGTAAAAAGCTTAAACAGTTAGAAGATGACATGTATCGTCATGCCAAGAATCTTGAGTTTGAGCAGGCTGCAAAGCTTAGGGATGAAATTAAGAAGTTACAAGAGCAGGTGTTAACTTAAATTCTGTTTGGAGTGGATTAGAAAGTAATAGACCTACAGGTTATTTCTGTATTATTCTGGCGTTTTAAGTATGAGGTTTTAAAGTGGAAAGTTACGAACACAGTAAAAAAGCACGGCGCGTTGCGTCTGTTGTGTATCTTGTCATTATGGGTTTTATTTTTGTGGGGACTTATATTTCAAACCAACAAAAAGAAGTCGCAAAGAAAGAGTCGACGGAGTCATTAAAAGAGTCTTCGGGGTTTTCTGCTACGCCCAACTCAGAATTGAAATAGGCCTTTAAATTGTCCCGACTTATAGCTTAAACACCTTAACCGCTGAAACCTCATCAAACATCCGGCTTCTGAGTTCACCGGTGATCGTGCTGCCCCTTTAAGATTGCCGCGTTACGCGGAGGTGTGTGGAGGAAATAAGGGGGTATTGTGCCATTACAATGGGGTTTATTGGATTTCAGAATTTAGAGCAACGCAAGTCAATACCGAAGAGTAATTCCTAAAATAATACGCAAACATCATCATAACAAGTATAAAACTGATAAAATCATCTGTTCAAACATAAGGAACCATGGAATATGCTCAAATCCGAATTACTAAAAGTCTTAACTGAAAAACTACCTAACATCCCAGCCGATCAAATAGAGCCGGCTGTTAATTGTCTCTTAAAACAGATAGAAAATGCCTTAATTCAAGGTGAGCATGTTGAAGTAAGGGGCTTTGGAAGTTTTGATTTACATTATCATGCACCTCGTAAAGGACGTAATCCTAAAACAGGTGAATCAGTTGAATTACCTACTAGGGTATCTATTCACTTTAAACCTGGCAAAGAATTAAGACAGCGTGTTAATTCAAAGAACTACCAACACGCTAGAGAAGACCAATAACACCTCTGAAGAGCAGTGCGCCTTTCTAAGCAAGTGGGTGGCGGATATTTAACAATTTGAAGATAGGGCAGTAAAAACTATTCCGGTAGACAAAGCTGCCAGGTGGTCTTCAGACGTGTAAAAATTTCTAGTCCTTCAAGTTCGCGACGCAAGATCTTCCACCGAGCCAGATCAAACGAATCCCGATACAAATACGCAACCCAATCCGCCAGTAGCACTGCGGCGTAGGTCTCAGCATCGTTAGAGTCGCAGATAGAAAGACCTACGCTGTGCAGATACCCAGCTTCAATGGTGGCCTCATCATAGCCCCAGCGATGCAATGCAACTGCTGCTGTACCTGCGCGTAATGTGGTATCTTCGGGCAGACTCAATTCTGCAGTCGAAGCAACAGGATCAAGTGCTGTCGGCAACTCAGCGAATTTAACGTTAGTAAACAACGCTTGAACGTGTGCAGCAAGTTCTGGTGTATTCGCCGCATGCCAGAAATTAAAGACCACGGTTTGTCGCGGCTGGGTAACCTCAGTGACGCCATGATATGAATCGACGTGAAGTATAAAGCCAAAGGCTTTGTTATATTCAGGATTAACACTGAAAACAGCTTCACTCTTCGGCGATGAGAATAATTCCAGAACACCGCCATGTTCAGCCTGCCATTCCTTATTGAGCTGCACGACCAGTCGAACAAGCTCATAGCCCAATAGCGGTCGGTCGCTGTGTATACCAATGACTTGTCCGGGTAGCATTCGCTGAGCCGTGACCAAAACACGATTTACAAGTGGTAATCCTGTTATCTCGCGCATTCTACCGAGCACTTCCGTCTGAAACGCCGCTGGAATATTCTCGGTAACGTCCCGAAGAGAGCATCGATAAAATGCACCATCCCGATGTTGCCATTCACCGTCTAGCAAAAATAAACACTCAAGCGCAGTACACTGCTCCTCAGAAAATGCAGAATTAACATAAAAAAAGGGGAACGGGCTATCGTGGTGGTTGGGCTGAGAAAGCAACGGCTAAACCCCTACATAAATGATCTGCGAACTTTGTATTAATTTAGAATTGTACTTTCTTTGCACGACTCGGTGTTCCTATACTGATTGAATCGGTACTCGGTGGAATTTCGGATGCATTATCGGTCTGTAGACCCTATAGGGCAGCCAACTTTTTATACTCGGCTAACTCATCACTGCTAATATTATCCCGGTCTTTCTTGGCAAAAAGATAAGTATAGACCCAGTACCGATCGCCCTTGGCAAAGCCTTACCTAGACGCCACCTGCTTTCTTGCCGAGTAGTTAAGGCAACTGTAAAGAAAGAACTGAGCACCAAAAATAAGATTCGCCATTAATAAATGCACCGGTTGAGCAATGGCAGGTACACCCAGTCTATCAAGGCTGACACCCGCCAGAATAGCGGTGATGACTAATGAAATCAGTGTTAATCCAGTACGCAATAATAAATTTCCTTTAGCCACTGCTTTATAGATTTTCCAGACTAACCATGCATTAGTAAAAAGAATAATCGATGAGAATGAACGGTGTATATAGAAAATGATAGGGAAATCATCACGCCAATATTGACGGTCAATGTGTGTTTGAGAAATAAAATCAACGGCCTCTCTAACTTGAGTACCCATCGCTATTTGCAATAACGTCATGATCATGGCTGCAATTAATATTGTTCTAAACTTGTCAGGCAATAACCGGGTATTAATTTCACTGAGATAATCGCGTTGTGAGCGAGCAATGGTATAGATTAGTAAGGCCACGATGACCAGCGCCAACAGCATGTGTAAAGTAATCATGAGCGGTTTAAGGTTACTGGCGACAACACTGGAGCCCAACCAGCCTTGAAAACCAACCAGAAAAAAGCTGCTTAAGGATAAGTAGAAGATTGGTTTGTCCGATTTAAGATAAATGCGTGATGACCATGCCGTTAGGAAAATCAAGAAACCAATGCTGACACCGACTAAACGATTGGTATATTCTGTCCATGTCTTAACGGGGTTAAATTGGGTATTCTCATAACCGCGTTCGGCATAAATCTCATGATAATTGGCCGGTAGTTGCGCTTCTTCTGTAGGCGGTATCCATTGCCCAAAGCAGGTCGGCCAGTCAGGACAGCCCATACCAGCGCCTGAAGCCCTAACAATACCCCCCATAAGAATGACAAGGTAAACCGCGAAGATGGTGATAACGCCGATCCGGCGAAATTTTAAAATGGCTTGAGAGTCTATCATAATGGGCGTGTTAATAGAGTAACTGGGGTTTGATGGTTGTCATTTAGCATTAAATTGTAGGTATCGTGTTCAGCAAGCTGTAACACGATTAACATTTTAACGCTATTTTCTTCAGTCTCTGTGCGAACCGGTGAGCGGATTGCCATGAGCACCTTGGTACTGGCTTCAGTTGTGAGTCCGCTGCTGTTCAGTATACCTGAATTAGGTGCCGGAATTAAGGGGGAGATGCATTCAGCCAGGCATAATGCTTTCTTGGCTTTACCCAGATAATGTGTTCTGGCAACAATCTCTTGGCCTGTATAGCAGCCTTTGTTATAACTGATGCCACCCAGTTGATCCAGATTGAGCATTTGTGGGATAAATTCTTCACTCGTCTCAGTCGTTAACCACGGAAGACCGGAAAGCATATCTAAATAGCGCCATTGTTCAGAGGCTGTGGGTAAAAACCCTTGATTATTAACATAGTCTGACCATAGCGTGATAGCGTGATCAACTTCGGTAATGATTAACAGTCTGTCTTCAGAAGTAGATAGATGAATACTGAGATTATCTTGTTGAGACGTGCTAAAAAGTGCATGGTCTTGTCCTTTAGTCTGATCGGTTTTAGTCTGAACAAGTCCTATTAAACATAGTGCTTCTGAGTAATCTGTTAAAGTCACCGCAGCTCTTAAAATATAGCGTTTTAATCTATTTTGGACAGTGTCCAGCGATTCTTTAGGCAGCACCATGAGAAACCCATCAGCCGTTTTTGCTAATAAAAAAGTAGCGATAGCACGTCCTTGGGGTGTACATAAAGCGCCTGGACTACTTTGAGTTTCAGTAATATCGTTAACATTACAGGTGATTTGTCCTTGTAAGAATTGAGCCGCATCGTTGCCAGCAATCTTCAGAATCGCCAAATGTGCAAGCGGATACAGTGTATTATCGGGACTGGAATCTGAAATAGTCGGGAAAGTGATACTCATCTCACTTTCAAAATGAGCCTTTTGATTGAGTAGAAAGTTTTTCCAGTATTGATTCATAGACGAAAAATAGAATGATTTATTAATGATATATTTATAGAGTAGGATTATATCGCAACTGTCTTTAAGTGCGCCCTGCTTAAATGCAATATCTTTTTTAGCACTGATGGATTAAACAATGTGTTACTCTGAACGGAGCACATCATCATTAAGGAACGTGCATTAAATAACTTAGGCAACTTCAGGAATTATCACTTCAGGAATGGCAGTGTAATTCCATTGCCCGAGATGCTTATCAAATACAATTCGCATTGATTCTTTAAACCCCTCCATAACTTTTCTGCCCGTCTCATAAATCCTGTTAAAAATACAGACAAAGACTTTTAATCC
>QVQE01000082.1 GCA_003584865.1 Methylococcales bacterium | reverse complement strand
CCATCCCATCTTATTGTTTTTATTTGAATTTCAAATTGGGAATTGCTGGTTTGATGTCGATACTCTTTAATAAATTAGGAAAACATGTATAAGTATTGGGATGATACCTTAAAGTCAGACTTATCAGAAGCCGAATGGGAGGCATCATTTGAGCGGACAGCGGCTCAATGTGCGGGTGATCCAGAGGCGTTTAAATGAACGAGGAACCTGTTTTGCTGTTGGATACTCATATTTGGTTTTGGTGGGTAAGCCAAGATAATCATCTTCCGAATCGTCTACAAGAATTAATTTCGCAATTTGATGGCAAGGTAGCTCTCAAAAGATATTGATAGATATATTATCATTTATCGATACTTAATCCATCGACGCCTTATATCTTGCCTTACTTAGCTGGCTTTCATAAGCATGATCAATAATCGGTGTTGGATAATTACAAGGCTGATGTTTTTTATACCATTGATGAATGGTCTTTGTAGAAAAGCCTTTAAGTTCGGGTAGCCAATGATAAATATACTGGCAATCCGCATCAAACTTTTGTTGTTGTAACCAGGGATTAAAGATTCTGAAATAAGGTTGTGCATCACAACCGGTTGACGCAGCCCACTGCCAGTTTCCATTATTCACACAGGGATCATAATCTATCAAATGTTGGGCAAAATAACGTTCCCCCCAACGCCAACTGACATGTAGATCTTTAACCAGAAATGAAGCCACAATCATTCTGACCCGATTGTGCATAAACCCGGTTTCATTGAGCTCTCTCATACCGGCATCAACGACAGGAAAACCCGTTTTACCGTCTGCCCATGCTTGAAAATACTCGCGATTATTATCCCAAACTAAATGGGCAAACTTATCGATAAAAGCCCGACCGAACACCTGAGGAAAATGATACCCAATGTGGGTAAAGAAATCCCGCCAATAGAGTTGACGTAATAAAGGATGTTCGCTGCCCAAGGCATCAACAATCGCATAATACGCTTCCCGCACGGAACAGGTACCAAACTTAAGATGAGCCGATAATTTACTGGTACTATCCAGCGCCGGATAGTCTCGTGAATTCTGATAATCGGTTTGCTGCATGAGTGTTGCAAGCATTGCTAAGGCTTGATTTCGTCCACCTTGCAGAACATTAGCCTTTATCTCTGCTAAAGACAAACCAAAGTCTTCAATGTTTGAACTCGTTTGAGGAAGCAAAAACGACTGACTATACAGGACGTGAGGCAATGCGACCGGAAATTGGCGGGCGTTATTATAGAAGGCAGTAAACACCTTATACGGTGTTCGATCACTTTTAAGCGCCTGTTCAGGCTCTGTCAGTAAGCTGTCATTTAAGATGTGTAAATTGACACCCAACTCTTTACAAAGCTTGTCTAACTCATCATCCCGTTGTCGGCTAAAGGGCGTGTAATCACGATTGATAAACACCGCCTGTATGGCCTGTTGTTCTACCAGTTGACTGATGACTTGCACCGGAAGCGCCTGATAAAGCCCCAGTTCTGCCCCCACTGTTTGTAATTGCTGTTGAAGATCGATAAGACACTGCAACATAAACTGCAAGGCGGGTTTACTTTGATAGGGATGAGGCTCTATTTGTCTGGGATCAACTATAAAACACGGTAATACATGCTTAGAAAGCCGCAATGCTTCATTAAGTCCGGTATTATCCTGTAAACGTAGATCACGACGAAAAATAAATACCGAGTTTGTATAGTGAGACATTAGGTTTTTGTGTTGATCGAATGGTTAATTAGCTAACTGATTAACTAATAAGCTGAGCTTTTTGTAATTGCAGGCGAAGTGCCTCAATCCGTTTATGATTAACACCAAATTCGCTATGACCCACACGGGAAGACGAACGAATATGAATGGTCTTATTTTCGGCATCGAGAATAAAGTCAATATCATCGACAAAATGAAGAACTAAACTGGTCACTTCCACATGAATATTAGTGGGTGTTTCATGAGTAATCGTCATGCGGCTATGTTGATTTAAGATGTCTTTTAACGCCTGCCAAGCCTCTGTTGTACTGCCTTTGATTTTAAAAGGAGCAATAAACTGTTTAGGATCTTGTGGTTGGCTTG
This sequence comes from Methylococcales bacterium, assembly GCA_003584865.1. Taxonomy (GTDB): domain Bacteria; phylum Pseudomonadota; class Gammaproteobacteria; order Methylococcales; family Methylomonadaceae; genus Methylobacter_C. The sequence goes on along the minus strand of QVQE01000082.1, from coordinate 13,756 downwards.
AAACACAATTAGGCGTGTCACGACACGGCGTTAAGAGTTTTTTTGAGCCTGAATCAGCTTGATTGGCACTACTCAAGGTCATAAAAATAATATAAAAAAGGATTTTAAAGGTCATAGACAAACTTGGCTCTTAAAAGTGTAAAAAAACATGGTGTTAACTTTCCACGAATTCTAAAAGAGTCAAATTTAAGTACGGTCACTTAATTAAATTTGCAATTTAACCAAGTCAGGGTAAATTGAGTCTGGTATTCAAGTTTATGTCTCTCTAAAAATAGACTCGTTGAGCCATTACTCATTTAGATAACCTCATTAAAATAATTAAGTTGAGTAATCGCCCTCAACAAGGAGTGGTATTGAAGTGCAAATAAAATTTCCATTTGACTCATCAAAACCGATTACCGGTGAAGCAAGCATTGATATTGAGCAATCAATTGAAAATGTTTTTTGTTTTGTAGGTGAACGTTTTTATGACAACTATCCTAAATGGGCGCCAGAAGTGGTTGAACTAGAGCCTTTAGACGGAACACAACCTTTCATTGGAGCCAAGACCAAACAGGTTCGAGAGGATCAGGGTTCATTAGTTGAATCCGTATTCGAAATAACAGACTATCAACCGGTAGAAAAACTCACCTTTAAAGGTTTGAATGAACCTTATGTACACAGTTATTTGCTGGAAGGTGATCAAGAGAAACAATCTACTCGCCTAACGTTTCGATTTGAATTATCAGAAATTGAAGTTTTCATGAGACCGTTTCAAAAATTGATCCGCGCTTCTATAGAAGAAGGCGCTGAAAACACGGTTGAAAATATTAAGAACTTAATGCTTGCTTATGCAAACTGATCAATCAAATCGATTGATCATTACTAAAGATTTGGAGTTTAATAAATGTCTTTTATTGTTAAAAAAGATAATGCACTCATTCCGCAAGTGCTGTCTGCTATTTTAGATGAATGTGTCAATGGTGTTACCCTAGCAGACCCTGATTTAGAAGATGCACCTATCGTATATGCAAACAAGGCTTTCGAACGTTTAACTGGCTATGGTCAAGAAGACATTATCGGCCTTAACTGTCGATTCTTACAAGGCGAAGATAGAGAACAACCCGGTCGCTTTATTATTGCTGAGGCCATGAAGAAACATGAAAGTGTTGAGGTCACTCTACGAAATTATAAGAAGAATGGTGAGTTATTTCACAACCATTTAAAAATCACCCCCTTATTTGATAACAAACAACGTGTTATCTATTATTTAGGCGTTCAGTATGACATTACTAAACAAGTCGATGCGAATAACGAGATTAAAGAATTAAACGCCTTGTTAAATGCCATCAGCGGTCAATAAACGCTTATAACTAACCCCGAAGTTTTACCTATGAAAACAGCAGAGACTATAAGCAATAGTAACGGGATGTTTTTTAATGAAGCATTGTTTGGCTTGGCTATCCTCGCCTTTATCGTGCTAATCATTATTGAAAAACGAAATCCCTACAGGGAGTTTCCTCAAAAGGTTTTTAAAGAGTCATTTGTCACCAATACCACGGCTTTTTTGGTTAACAATCTCATATTAACCGTCTTAAGAGCCTCTTCGCTGTTTCTTATAGCGCAGAAGTTTGCCTCTCATGGGTTATTGAGTGGACTTGACGATGGCCCTATCAAATGGATATTGGCCTTTGCTTTATTTGATTTTGCAATTTACCTTTGGCATGTTGCCAGTCATAAATATGAATTTCTGTGGCGCTTTCATAAAGTGCATCATAGTGACAAAGGCTTTAATGTCTCTACCGGCTTCAGGTTTCATGTCTTCGATTTATTACTGGAAATTGTCTACAAATGTGTCTTTGTAGTCATTATTGGCGTAAATGCTTATATGGTACTGTCTATTGAGATTGTCGAATTATTCTTCATTCTGTTTCATCATGCCAATATTAAAGCACCTAAAGAAGAACTGATTTCACAGATATTTATTACTCCAGCCTTACATAGAACCCACCATTCCAAGAAGCGCTCTGAGCATGATAGTAACTACGGTATCGTATTTTCAATCTGGGATCGGGTATTTGGAACACGAAATGAATTGGTGCCTGAACAGATTGGCCTTGATTTGATTCAGGCTGATAACTTTATTCAATTGTTTTCGTTGGCCTTTATTACCGAAATGAAAGTTAGAAAGTTATTGGGCTGGATTCCAAAAGGCAAAAAAAACTAATACCCTATTCTTGGATTTATAGGTCTTCTTTCTTTAGGTTAAGTCATGATAATTAAAACGCATAAAGATATTCCAAGCAATGAAATTACTGACCCTTTAGTATTTAAACAACGACGTCAAATTATTAAAGCCATGATGGGGTCACTCGCTGCCGGAGTCGCTGGCGTTTCTGCATCGTCTGCTTTAGCTGAACCCGTGTCCGTATGGAGTAATATTCCTAAAGCCAATACGACGGGTGAATCCTTAATTGCGACACCCTCAGACATCGTTAAAAATCATACTAATTATTACGAATTTACTTTTAATAAGACAGATGCAACACAACTTGCGCAAAGCTTACCGACCGACCCTTGGTCTGTAGAGATCAGTGGTGAAGTAGAAAACCCAGCGGTTTATCACTTAGAAGATATTTTAAGCCAACAATCGCTACAGGAATATATCTACCGTTTTCGCTGTGTTGAAGCGTGGTCTATGGTCGTCCCATGGATTGGTTTTCCTTTAGCGAACTTATTAAAAATGGCTAAACCGTTATCCAGCGCACAATTTGTTCAGTTTACTGCTATCTATGACCCCAAAACAATGCCCAATCAACGTGATAATGCTATGCTGGAATGGCCTTATGTTGAGGGATTGCGTATTGATGAAGCCATGCATCATTTAACTATTTTAGCCGCTGGCATGTACGGTGAAAGGATGCCTAAACAAAATGGAGCCCCTTTGCGTTTAGTTGTGCCTTGGAAATATGGCTTTAAAAGCATTAAAGCGATTGTAAAAATTGAGTTAGTCAAAAGACCGCCAGTGACTACCTGGAACAAGTATGCGCCCAGTGATTATGGCTTCTATTCTAATGTTAATCCCGAAGTCCCTCACCCTCGCTGGAGCCAAAACAGTGAACGCCAATTAGGCGGTAGTTTTTTTACACCCCGTAGAAAGACTGAGTTGTTTAATGGTTATGGAAGCCAAGTTGCCTCTCTGTATAGCGATATGGATTTGCGGCATTTCTTCTAATGTTTTTACCCTCAATAAGTCTTTGGTTATTCATAACCTTAGCATGCTTCTTACCCTTAGTAGGCATATCACTCGATATTGCCAGCAATAATTTAGGCGTAGATCCTATCCAAGCGTTACATATTCGCTTGGGCGACTGGTCACTGCGCTTTTTATGGCTAACCCTAACGATTACACCGCTTCAGACTATCACGAAATGGCGTAAAATGGCTGACTATCGACAAATGTTAGGTCTGGTTGCCTTCTTTTATGCAAGCCTGCATGTGATTGTTTATATCTTGGTCGATCACGGTCTGGATTGGCATCTTATTGCAGTTGATATCATTGAGAGCCCTTATATTTGGCTGGGTGTATTGGCCTATTTGATCATTTTTGCCTTAGCCATTTCCTCACCTAAATTTGGTAAGAAATACTTAGGTAAGAACTGGAAAAAACTTCACAGGCTTATTTACCTAGCGGCTATTGCTGTCATTATTCATTATTACTGGCAACTTAAAGGTAATTTGGCAGAGCCCTTATTTTATTTAATACTGATTCTTTTATTATTCGGTTTCCGCATTGCCGTCTGGATAAAAAACCGGCAGTTTAATAGAATGATGATTCCAAGTACTAGAAAAATACGGGTGAAGACGGTTCAAAGACCGTTGGATGTTAAACAAACAGATATACCGTCAAAAACCATGCAAAATGAATTAGTCATTGAAGAAGTTGATATGGATGACTAACCATTAATTTAATTTAACATTACCCCGTTTTTGTAGAACCCGACAACACTCACAACCTAAATTATGATAAAAAAGATTCCTATCGGTATTAGTAGCTGTTTATTGGGTGAATTGGTTCGTTATGATGGCTCACACAAGCGGGATGCCTATATCAATGGTACGTTAACGCACTATTTTGACTTTCGTCCCTACTGCCCAGAAGTGGCTATCGGCTTAGGCATACCTAGACCCACTATTCATTTAGTTAAACTGGATAACGAGATTCGTTGTGTCGGGGTCAAAGATCCAGAACTGGATGTAACCGACCGTTTAAAAGAGTATGCAACCAGTCAGCAAGCGTTTCATGCTGATTTATGTGGTTATATCTTAAAAAAGGATTCGCCTAGTTGCGGCATGGAGAGGGTTAAAGTTTATTCAGGGAATCACCAGCCTAATCGAGAGGGCTTCGGGATTTACGCCCACATCATGATGCAAAATAATCCACTGCTGCCTGTAGAAGAAGAAGGTCGTTTAGGTGATCCTGGCTTACGTGAAAACTTTATTCAACGTGTTTACGTATTACATCGCTGGAAACAATTAGTAGCTGAAGGAATAACACCTACAAAACTGACCCATTTTCACGCTCGACACAAATTAATTATTATGAGTCATGCGGATTACCGCGAAATGGGGCAGTTATTATCCCGCATTAACAAAGATAACTTACTGGAAATAGCCGAACAGTATATTCTGCTTTTAATGACAACACTTAAATCCATTGTTACTCGTGGTCAGCACGTCAATGTCTTGCAACATATTCAAGGCTATTTAAAAAAAGAATTAATCACGGATGATAAAGCCGAACTGTGTGAACTGATTGAACGTTACCGTAGTGGTGAAATACCCTTGATTGTGCCATTAACACTGCTTAAACATCATTTTCGTAAGTCCCCCGATACCTATATAGAAGAGTCTTACTATATGTCACCGTATCCTCAAGAATTACAGCTGATTAACCAGTTGTAAGAAAAATGTAACTACTGCCCAGAAGCGTTAAACCTCATACAATATCGCGCTTTAGTGGGTAGTTATGCGTGGATAGTTACAGCGCATTTATCTGGAAGGATTATCAAAACCGTTCTGACTTATCCACAACACTTGAGTTTATTCGCTTAATTGCCCATGATAAACCAAGTATCACCGAAAAAATAAAAGCTTTACAATAGTTCGTTTAAAGGACTCACCCAGTAACCAATCCACTCACTTAACGAATAAAGGCACTTAAATGAATGATTCCACTCTATTTGCTCTCGATTTTGATGGCGTTATCTGCGACAGCGCAGTCGAAACAGCCATAACGGGCTGGAAAGCGGCTTACCGTATTTGGCAAGATATGCCTGAACAAGTCCCTCCTGAACTGATTGAACAATTTCGCTTGGTAAGACCCATTATCGAAACAGGTTATGAGGCTATATTGGCCATGCGCCTTTTATATCTTAAAGAACCGATTGACGCTATCTATCAAAATTATCACACTAAAACAAACATATTATTAGTCGAAGCCAATGTGGGCATTGATGACTTAAAGACACTATTCGGAGAAACCCGTGACACCTGGATCGCAAACGACCTGACCGATTGGGTTAATATGAATCCTTTGTTTACCAGCATTGCCTCAAAGCTGCAACAATTAAGCGCTCAATCCACCTGGTATATTATCACCACTAAACAAGAGCGCTTTGTTAAACAGATATTAAAAGCTAATGACATAGAATTAGAGTCGGAACGAATTTTTGGCCTGGATCGCAAGCTAAACAAAGTCGAACTACTAAAGAATTTATTAGTCCTATATCCCAATAAAAAAATAGTCTTTGTTGAAGATAGGCTACCCACCTTGCTGAATGTTTTAAAAACCCCTGAACTTGCCAGCATTGAGCTAGTTTTTGCATTATGGGGTTATAATACCGCTGAAGATAAGGCGTTGGCTGCTCAACAAGCCCTCACTTTGCAACACCTTGAAGATTTTCTTACATTTTAATTTTATACTTACGTTGATTTGTTTTAAGCGACTGTAACGAGTTATCCACTCAACTACAAACTATTTCATGACCATTTTTTTACCCCCTTTCGCCATTGGCAAGCTAAAGAAAATAAGTCTATTTGTCTTTCTGAGTATTTTTGCTTGCAATACCTTTGCCCAAGAACCTCGTTTTCTGGTGCTTAATTATCACGACATCATTGATGCTGGCAATATAAATCCACTTAATTCGATGGATACCCGTGTCGAAAACCTTGAACAGCATATCAGATGGCTACTTAAAAGTTACTATAAGATCATCAGTGTACAGGATGTACTGGATGCCGCTAAAGGTCAAACCAAACTACCAAAAAAGGGTGTATTACTTACCTTTGATGACGGTTATCAAAGTTTTTATACACAGGTTTTTCCGCTTTTAAAAAAATATCATGTGCCAGCTACAGTGGCTTTGGTTGGATCCTGGATGGAGGGTAATGTCAGTCCACAGGAGGTAAGCAAACCTTTACTGACCTGGGAACAACTAAGAGAATTAACCCAATCAGGCTTAGTGGAAATCGCCTCACACAGTTATGATCTCCACAAGGGTGTTATTGCTAACCCACAAGGTAACTTACAAGCTGCCGCAGTTAGCCGTATCTATGATAAAGCCAGACTAACCTATGAATCAGAGGAAAATTATCGTAAACGACTTCATACCAGTCTTTTAAAAAGCGCAGAATTTATATTCCAACACACTGGGACAAGGCCAAGGGTTATGGTATGGCCTTATGGGGAATATAATCAGCCAAGCATTGAAGCGTCACGTCAGGCAGGTATGCCCGTCACTATTGGACTGATAGACGGAACCAATACCTTGGCTGATATCAGTGGTTTACGACGCTTACTGATTACAGATAATCCTGACTTAAATGATTTTAAAGAAATTATAAATACCCTAAGGGCTGACCTAACTCTGCGCGTTGCACATCTAGATATGGATTATCTTTATGATAAAAACCCAGAACAACTAGAGCGTAACCTGGATGCAGAAGTTCAACGCATTAAAGACATGCACATCAGTACCGTCTACTTGCAAGCTTATGCAGACCCTGATGGTGACGGCAACGCCAATGCTTTATATTTTCCTAATCGTCATTTACCCGTAAAACAGGATTTATTTAATCGGGTTGCCTGGCAATTAAAAAAAATTGCCGGTGTAAAGGTATATGCCTGGATACCTATTTTGGCCTATCAAGGATCGCTTCCAGAATCATGGTATGTCCATGAATGGCGTGAGGGCAAGGTTCAAAAAGCGACTCATATTTACACTCGTTTATCTCCTTTTAATGCAGAAGCCCGCCAATATATTGCCGAGATATACGAAGATCTAGCGATTTATTGTAATTTTGATGGCATCCTGTTTCATGACGATGGTATTTTATCTGATTTTGAAGATGCTGCACCCGCTGCGTTTTTTTATGGAAAAGAAGCTTGGGGTTTGCCTGATCAATTTGAGCAATTATATGCAACCAGTAAAACAAGGTTGACTTGGGCACAGCACAAAACGGAGTTAATCAATCAATTGACTGATGAATTAACTAATCGTGTACGTATTTACAGACCTGGGATAAAAACAGCCCGAAACTTTTATGCGCTACCGTTATTGAATCCTGATAGTGAAGAGTGGTATGCGCAATCTTTCGATAGTTTTTTAAAACATTATGACTATGTTGCCATTGAAGCCATGCCCTTTATGGAAGAGGCCGAACAACCCCAGGAATGGCTGACTCAGTTAGCAAGAAAGGCCGCAAGTTATCCAGATGGACTTAATAAAGCCGTCTTTGAGCTTCAGGCCGTTAACTGGAAAATTCAACAGAAAATACCAATGCCAATATTCATTGAGCAGGTAGAGTTATTAAAAAAACTGGGTGCAAAGCATCTGGGGTATTACCCCGATAACGTGTTTGAAAATCAGCCAGAGCTTACTGAGTTGCAAAAACACTTTGCAGTTTCTGAACTACCTAGCAGATCTTATCGACGGTATCATAAATTTAGATTTGGTCGATTTAACCACTTTAAGCGCTTTAGGTATTATAGCCGTTTTAGGCACTATAGCCGTTTTAAAAAAATATGACGTTCTCTCTGCAAAATTTGACTGAAGATCTGCAGGTGTTATGGCTTGATTTAGTGTCTGTTTGGACTTCATTTGATGCATCCCTAGAAGATTTTATTTATTACTATCCTTTGTTCATGGCCTATATATGGATGTTTGGCGCACTCATATTTTATTTTCGTTTTGAATGGCGTCAACAAGGCAACTCGGAAAATTTACCTGAGTTAACGGAGTTTCCTCCTGTTTCTATTTTGATTCCCTGTTACAACGAAGCCGATAACATTCGAGAAACAATTGAAATTCTACTTGAGCAAAAGTATCCAAACTTTGAGATTATTGCGATTAATGATGGTAGCAAGGATAACACGCTTGCAATCTTAGAATCCTTAGCCCAACAGTATGCTCAATTACGGGTTGTTAACTTACATACTAACCAAGGTAAGGCAATGGGGTTACGTACGGGTGCTTTACTGGCTAATAGTGAAATTTTAATTTGTATTGATGGTGATGCACTCTTGGCACCTGAAGCAGTTGCATGGATGGTTAGGCATTTTATTGCTAAACCGCATATTGGCGCAGTCACAGGTAATCCACGAATACGAAACCGTTCAACCTTACTGGGTAGAATTCAAGTGGGTGAATTTTCTGCTATTGTCGGTATGATTAAACGGGCACAACGCTCTTATGGAAAAATATTTACTGTCTCCGGTGTTATTGCCGCATTCCGTAAATCAGCCCTGCATGATGTGGGCTATTGGAGTAACGATATGGTCACCGAAGACATCGATATAAGCTGGAAATTACAACTCGGCGGCTGGTCTATCTATTTTGAACCCAATGCCCTTTGTTGGGTACTCATGCCTGAAACATTAGAAGGATTATGGAAGCAAAGAACCCGTTGGGCACAAGGTGGAACCGAAGTCCTACTTCGTTATTTTACATCATTATTTCGTTGGTCTTCTCGTGGAATGTGGTTGCTATACTGTGAATGTTTAATCAGTATCGTCTGGTCATTTTTAATTTTAGTACACTTACTCTTTGCGCCGATAGAATTATTTACTGAATCAACCTGGCAATCTCTGCACGATCTAAGCCCCAGCTGGACGAGTATGCTACTGAGCCTGACCTGTTTGATTCAATTTGGTATGAGTCTTTTTATAGATTCACATTACGAATTGAAAACCGGTGGAGTCGCTCGTTATTACTATTGGATGGTATGGTATCCCATTGTCTATTGGATTATTAACGTAGGTACCACAATAGTAGGGTCGGTTAATGCCGTAAAAAAGAAAAAAGGACAACGTGCCGTTTGGGTTACAGTGGATAGAGGTTTGCGTCAGAAGTGAAAAATTATATTATTAACGTGCCACAACTGCAAAGTCTGCAAAAAAGACTAGGCGCTTTATGTGCATTGGCTATTTGTTGGGTTATGTGGATTTATTTGTTGATCCCCTTAGCCATCTTAACAAGTTGGATGCTGGGTGAAAAAAAATTAATCAATCAAATGCGCTGGTTTGGTGGTTACAAAAGCCTGCTAGAATTGATGCAAATTTATGTCTTTACCTTATTGGTAATGATAGTACTCTGGTTATGCTGGATTGTTTTTAAACTATTAAGAAAATCTACAAATCTAACAAAATCTGGAAAGATTGTTACTGACTTGGAATTATGTCAATTTTATCAAGTCAACATTGATGACTTAAACCAATGCCGAAGTACTAATAGGATTACGGTTTTTTTTAATGATCAAGGATGCATTACCCAACTTGAACCTCACATTAATACAGTTACTGTAAACAATTATTTTGTATTTTGATACTAATATTTTGAGGTTCGTTTCCATAGCTGATAGTGCGCCTGATATTAAAAAACCAGATTGGATAGATGCTGCTGGGTATTCTCTTTTATCCAGTTAGCAAACTCTTTTTCTGAAAGACTGCCTTCTGCAAGCTTTAACAGGGTAACGACGCAAGATTGATCGTCTGCGATTAATTCCTGATTGTTTAAAGCAAGGAAAAGTTCAGTGACTGTGAATGCCGTCCGCTTGTTGCCGTCGATAAAAGGATGATTGCGAGCAATACCAAAACCATAGGCTGCGGCGAGTGTCGGAATATCTACGTCTTCGTATAAGGCTAGATTTCGCGGACGATGCAGTGCTGACTCCAATAACCCGCGATCACGGATACCTATTGCACCACCATGTTCTGCAAGATGCTCCTCATGCAAGGCAAAAACAACAGCCTCATCGATCCAGATAACTGGCATTATTTCGCCAATTCATGTAAAACGTTACGACGTTTTTTCATGATTTTCCGAGCCTCGGTCATTTGCGTTTCAAATGTTGGATCATAAGGTGTAAGCCGAAAACCATCGGGGGAGTCTGTCAAATACATCTTATCGCCTTTTGTCAGATGTAGCTTATCCAATGTCTCTTTGGGGAGTACAACACCTATGGAATTGCCGATAGCCGTAAGTTTAAGGGTAAGCATGATTTCACCTATTGTTATTACGAAAGTAATTACGATAGATGAAAAATGAATATATGTCTACAAATACTCGTTTTACCCTATTTTCTTCGCAGAGTACTGATTACAGCTTATTGCTTTCATGTCCTGGCGTTAATCTGGCAAACGCACAATAAATACCTATACAGTTCAGTTTAAAAGCCTATAATCCAGCCCATGAAAAAACCCCATGATAGTAGTTATAAGTTTCTGTTTTCTAATCCAGAATTGGTACGTGACCTCATCATGGGTTTTATCCCCGATGAATGGCTACACTCTTTGGATTACACTACCCTCGAAAAAATGCCCTGCTCTTACATCACAGAAGATCTAAGAGAACGCGCGGATGATATTGTCTGGCGAGTTAAAGTTCACGGGGACTGGGTGTACTTGTACATCTTGATAGAGTTTCAAAGCCGTGTTGATAAATATATGGCGCTCCGCATGATGGTTTATGTTGGCTTGTTGTATCAAGATTTAATCAAAGAAGGTCATGTGAAAGGGTTACTGCCGCCGATTCTACCGATTGTATTATACAATGGTAATCGGACGTGGACAGCTAAAACAGATATTGCGGATTTAATACCTGTATTACCTGGTTTTCTGGCCAGCTTTACACCGCATTTAAAATATCATTTGATCGCAGAGAATGCTTATTCTGGTACAGAACTGGCGTCACTTAAAAACCTGGTGGCTGCCGTATTTCGGTTTGAACAGTTCAGTGAACCCACCAGTATCATAGAATTGATTGGCTTATTAAACGACTGGTTAGAAGATCGACCGGATTTAAAGCGCGTGTTTGCTATCTGGATCAGGGCAACCTTGAAAAGAAAGAAAAACTACGCTATCGTACTTCCCGAAGTGGATGATTTACAGGAGATTAAAGTTATGTTTGGTGACCGATTAGAACTATGGGCTGAAGGTATTAAGGCTGAGGCAAAAGTTGAGGGTATGCAGGAGGGTGAGCAAGTAGGTGTACAAAAAGGTAGGCAAGAAGGTAAACAAGAAGGTAAACAAGAAGGTAAACAAGAAGGTAAACAAGAAGGTGAAATGCTCATACTACAACGCTTACTCGCTAAGCGCTTTGGCGCTATTCCTGCAGACAAAATTAGTTTAATCTCAAATGCCTCAATTGAAGATATTGAACGTTGGGCTGATCGGGTATTCGATGCTGAACAACTCTCTGATATTTTTAACGATTAACCAGTATTTTTTAATACCGCTTTGAACCAAACCAGTTATCCAGAAAAGGTCTGATAGTTATGCCTAAACAGATTAGGTCTTCTTATCGTGGAGTGTTATTTTGGATAACAGCCTGAACTCAACACTTGCTTCTTTAACTTATGCTTGTTCAGTATAGCGGTTCGTAATGCAGTCATACACGATGCCTTGGTTGAAAATTCTTGAACAATTTTGTCATCAACATGTCCATTCGATGTGGCAAATATAACGATCAAGACAAAGGTATTCATGTTTTAATCCGGTAAGTTAATCAGTGGCTCTAAACGCGATAACAACACATTATAAGTATTCAGCTCTTGCTCTTTATTAGCAAAGGATACTTTCAAGCTATCCAATTCCTGACGTAAATCATGGGCTAATTCATCAGCCAGCGCGTCACGGATAGCATTCAATTGCTTACAAAGCTGTATGACACCCGCCTCAAACGAGGTCAATAGTCTTTGCAGAACCTCTTGCAAGGCTTTTTGTAAACTTAAACGCAGTTCAGCCATTTCCTGATTGTCCGTAATCTCACCTCTAAATTGTCGACTCACTTGTTCCGCCGAATCCCCTAAATCTAATTTAAGTGACGAGGGTAACGGTTGCTTGTTTAACGTATTTTCCAAAGTACTACGAAACGCACCCGGATCAAAACCTTCACTACTGGTATCTAATTCAGCCAACAAGGTTTTGCGCAATTCTACTTTTTAATTGCGCAGGATATACCAATTTTCTCCTGAAATGCTGCTTAAGTTTAGCCATTACTCCCTATTTCAGATGCACTCGAATAGGCCATCCATTCAACTTAATTGTTCCATCAAGTCTGATACGCTATGACTCATAATAAGATATATTTTCAATGAATATGCTTGTAATACACCACACTCAATAAGATAGTTATGAAAACGCTATCCTTGATTCGATGGCAGTTTAAATCCCAGATAAGTGCCGCTGCTGATACCCATTAGTGCAAGCAAATTACTGTCAAAATCTGGCATACTTAAATCATTGCAGACTTTGGTAATAAATATAACGATTAAAGTAATCGTCCACGAAAATATCTGAAAACGGTGAAAACTAACCCCCTTGCAATCACTAAGAACATCATTGATAAACCCGTCTGTTTTCTTTGCTTTCATCTCTTGTATTAAATTTGTTTTCTGCTCTTCAACATTAGTTTTTTCCTGATTTTTACCAGACAATTCACCCGATTTTGTCGCCAGAATGGTTTGCAAATCATTCAGATTTGTCGGTGGAGGTGTAGCGCCCATATCTATTTTAAGTTGGGCAATATAGCTTCGGAGAATTTGCTCTTCCACCAGATTTTGTTTTAATATCGCGTTTAATCCGTCTAGTTGTCGCTGCTGGTCTGCCGTTTTACCAGAGTCCACTGCTGCTGCACCTAAACCAGTGGCGGCACTTATGCCGATTAAACCTAATACTGATGCCGTTAAATTAGACAATTCGCTAGTAACTATCCATATAAACAAATAAGAAATCAGCACCACAAAAAACCAGGCAGCCATTTGAAAACGCGATAAGCTATAAGACTTTCGGCCACCTTCTGGTTGTTCACCAGGCTCTCTAAGTACATCACTTGTAACGCACAACCAGATAAAAAATCCAAATAAACATAAAATACAAGCACCAAAGCATTTGTACCAATATGGATCAATTACAATTAGTGTCGCCTCAATTTTACTTGGAAATTGTTTACTCTCATAACCAAGACTGACTATGACTTTCCGACTAGTGTCAAACACACTGCTTCTGCCCGATTTAAGTAATTGCCTCCAACTTTGCTTAAGGGATTTACTGGACTGACTGTCAATATTTAAATCATCTGAATAATCTAGTGAGTAAGTAATCATAGTATTATCAGTTGAAAACTTTGGCTTCAAGCCCTCCAGAGCAATACCATCAAGATACAATGTAAGCTTTTTTGCATCAAAGTTCCCAGATTTTTGCCAGTCAGTAATATTA
>QVQE01000085.1 GCA_003584865.1 Methylococcales bacterium | reverse complement strand
GATAGCTAAAGCCAATCAAAGTCCCGTTTCTTAAGTAATGCCTCAACCCAACTCTTCGGAGATGGGTTGTTCAGGTTTTTCCTGTAGTCAGTTTTTCAAATTCACCTATCCCTAACATAAGCGAGCAGTGCAGTGTCGGCTATCCTTGAAGAGATTCTCGCGCAGGCATTACAAGAGCTTGCAGCAGTTAAAGACCTTATCGAACTCGATAAGGTGCGTGTTCATTATCTGGGTAAAAAAGGATTATTTACTTTACAGATGAAAGAGCTGGGCAATCTGGATCCCGAGCAACGGCGACTAGTGGGTCAAATCATTAATCAGGCTAAAGACCAGTTCCAACATCAGCTAGAAATTAGTAAAGATAACCTGGAGGCAGCTGCTCTTGCAGCAAGATTAGCTTCTGAAAGTATCGATGTTAGTTTGCCGGGGCGTGGTCAAGCGGTAGGTCGGTTACACCCTGTTACCACTACCTTGCGACGTATCTCAAAGATTTTTGCCAGTGTTGGCTTTAAAATCGTTGAAGGCCCTGAAATTGAAGATGATTATCACAATTTTGAAGCACTTAATATCCCGGTGCATCACCCAGCGCGAGCGATGCACGACACTTTTTATTTTGATGCGCATACCGTGTTAAGAACGCATACTTCACCGGTTCAAATTAGAGTCATGGAGTCCGAAAAACCGCCTTTAAAAGTGATTGCTCCGGGTCGTGTTTATCGTTGCGATTCTGATATTACTCATACCCCTATGTTTCATCAGGTAGAAGGTTTTTTAGTGGATACGGATGTTAGCTTTGCTGATTTAAAAGGGGTTGTTTACGAATTCTTGCGTGCCTTCTTTGAAAAAGATATACAAGTGCGCTTTAGACCCTCTTACTTTCCTTTTACTGAACCCTCTGCTGAAGTCGATATCGAGTGCGTAATGTGTGATGGTCACGGCTGTCGGGTGTGTAGTCAAACCGGATGGTTAGAAGTCATGGGCTGCGGTATGATTCATCCCGAGGTTTTTAAAGCTGTTAATATCGATAGTGAGCAATACAGTGGTTTTGCGTTTGGTATGGGCGTGGAACGTCTTGCCATGTTGCGCTATGGCATTAATGATTTAAGGTTGTTTTTTGAAAATGATCTTAAGTTTTTAGAGCAATTTAACTAAGTGGTCGTTTCGTTACACAGGAAAACTTGAATAATGCAAATTAGTGAGGCCTGGTTAAGGTCGTATGTAAATCCAGACGTCAGCACAGAAAAACTGGTTGAACAATTGACGATGGCTGGCCTAGAGGTCGGCTCTGTTGAACCCGCTTCGGCACACTTTAGTGGTGTCGTAGTTGGCGAAGTATTAGCTATGCAGCAACATCCTGATGCAGATCGCCTGCGTGTTTGTCAGGTTAATGTAGGTGGAGCCGAGCCTTTACAAATCGTCTGTGGCGCAAGCAATGTTCGTGTGGGTTTAAAAATTCCTGCTGCGTTGTGCGGTGCCGTTTTGCCCGGTGATTTTAAAATAAAGAAATCGAAATTACGTGGTCAAGAATCCTTTGGTATGTTGTGTTCAGAAAAGGAACTGGGTTTAGCGGCAGATGCTCATGGCTTGATGGAATTGGCTGATGATGCGCCAGTGGGCGTTGATATTCGTGACTATTTAGCACTGAATGATTCGATCATCGAAGTTGATTTAACGCCTAATAGAGCAGACTGCTTGAGTGTAGAAGGTTTGGCACGCGAAGTTGCCTTGTTGAATAGTTTAGATTGGTCAGTTACGCAGGTTCAGTCAGTCGCGATAGGTCACACAGACGGCTTAAACGTATCGGTAGAAGCAACCGAAGCGTGCCCACGTTATTTGGGACGGTTAATTAAGGGAGTTAATGCCAAAGCAGAAACGCCGTTGTGGATGCAAGAGCGTTTACGTCGTTCAGGTTTAAGAAATCTAGGGCCTTTGGTTGATGTAACCAACTATGTTTTATTAGAATTGGGTCAACCGTTACATGCCTTTGATGCTGACAAGTTATCAGGTGGTATCACTGTTCGTTATGCCAAGACAGACGAGTCTTTGAGTTTGTTAAATAATGAAGTGATTAAATTGGATCATGAAGCCTTAGTCATTGCAGATGATCAACAACCCTTGGCGCTTGCGGGTGTGATGGGTGGCAGTGTTTCTGCTGTTTCTGATGATACTCAAAACGTATTTTTAGAGTGTGCTTTTTTTGCGCCAGAAGCAATTGCGGGTAAGGCGCGGCGATTTGGCTTACATACTGATTCTTCACATCGTTTTGAACGAGGTGTAGATGCAACGCTACAAACACGTGCTATTGAGCGTGCAACTCAGTTGATTGTTGAAATTACGGGTGGCATTGTTGGCTCCGTGACAGAAGTAACGAATGCCGAAGCATTGCCGAAGCGTAATCCGGTCTTTTTAAGGCTCTCACGCATCGAAAAAACGTTGGGAATTACCTTAGCCCATGAGCAGGTGTTAGGCATTTTTCAACGCTTGGGTATGGTTGTCGAAACTCAAGAAGATGGCTGGAAAATTATACCGCCGGGTTTTCGTTTTGATATTGCCATAGAAGCGGACTTGATTGAAGAAATAGCCCGCGTGTATGGCTATAATAATCTTCCCAGTAGCAGTCTACTGATGCGCTCAGAACTTGGTTTGGTCTCAGAAGGCTTACTGGAGATAGATCGCGTTAAAGATTTGTTGGTTGATCGGGGTTATCAAGAAGCGGTTACTTATAGTTTTGTAGATGAAGAGATTCAACAGGCTGTAGCCCCAGGCATTGAGGCTATTCGTTTAAAGAATCCGATTTCTTCTGAATTGTCGATAATGAGAACAACGCTTTGGTGTGGTTTATTGAAAGCAGCGCTTCACAATACTAATCGTCAGCATCATCGGGTCAGATTATTTGAAACGGGTCTCCGATTTATAAAAATTGATGAGGTAACGCATCAACAAAAAATGCTTGCGGGTCTAGCTTTAGGTGATATTTATACAGAACAATGGGGTGAAAAACCTCGTAAAGTTGATTATTTTGATATTAAGTCTGACCTGGAAGCGATCTTCGGGTTAACGGGTTGCTCTGTAATGTATGTAGCTAATTCGCACCCTACTTTACACCCGGGTCAAACTGCTGAGCTTTTATCAGAAGACGGACATAAAATTGGTTGGTTGGGTATGTTGCACCCGCATTTAGAAAAGCAATTAGGTTTTGACAGTCAAGTATTTCTTTTTGAGCTAGATCAAAACTTATTACTTAATAAGCGTATTCCTGTATTCAAGTCACTTTCTAAATATCCATCAGTACGGCGCGATTTGGCCTTGATCGTCCATGAAGAGATATCTGCAAATGAGCTAGTCAATTGTATCCAGAGTAGTTCGGAACCTAACTTGCACGATGTGATTATTTTTGATATCTATCGAGGCAAAGGGATCGAAGAAAGTTATAAAAGTGTCGCTTTAAGTTTATTCATGCAAGACGATACACAAACACTAACAGAATCTGCAATTGACGCTATCGTTAGCAGACTGTTGACTTTATTGGCCAAAGAAAAAAATGCAAAACTGAGGGATTGATTTATGGCATTAACAAAAGCGGATTTTGCTGACAAATTGTTTGAAGAATTAAGATTAAACAAGAGAGATGCAAAAGAAATAGTAGAAGTGTTTTTTGAAGAAATCAAAATATCGTTGGAGCAGGGAAAACAGTTAAAAATATCCGGTTTTGGGAAGTTCGAGTTGCGTGACAAGACCAGTCGTCCTGGGCGTAATCCAAAAACCGGAGAAGAGGTTCCTATCACAGCAAGACGAGTGGTAACCTTCAGAGCCGGGCAAAAACTTAAAGCGCGAGTAGAAGCGTATACTGGAGAAAAGCAAGAATAAGGAATGAGCAACCCATTGACAGCAATTGATAGATCAATAGATCATCAAGCTTGAAGGTATGAGAGGATGCTCAAATAGAGATGCTCAAATAGAAAAGAGCAGTATTGCAATTAATGTTGTATAATGAGCAACCTGGAGTATCCACAAAGTTCAATGTCGGGGCGTAGCGCAGCTTGGTAGCGCACTTGTCTGGGGGACAAGGGGTCGTAGGTTCAAATCCTATCGTCCCGACCAATTGAATCAATTTAAAATCAACGATAACTTAACTTAACTTAACTTAACTTAACTTAACTTAACTTAACTTAACTTTAATCATAGGTTTAAAATGAGTGACACTTGTCCTAAATGCGGTTCAGAATTACAGCGTACTAAACGTAAACCGGTCGATAAAATAATTAATATTTTTGTTACTATTGCGCGTTTTAAGTGTTATCGATACGGCTATGGCTGCGACTATACTGCGTTAAAAAAAATTGCCAAAAATGAAAATCAAGACTAACATCTAAGCCGATGTAGCTCAGTTGGTAGAGCAATTCATTCGTAATGAATAGGTCACGAGTTCGAATCTCGTCATTGGCTCCACCCACCCAGCTGATTGATAAAAACGGTGTGAATCGTTCAGTCTAATGGGTGGATTTCAGAGACAATAGACTAACAATCTCTTTTTTGTCCCTTTCAGGATTAATCACCGTATCAAGAAGAAATACTCGGTCATTTTCAATCCCACCTTTCTGAACAATTAACTTTGCAATAGCTTGAGCTCGGTCTGAGGCGAGGTGCTTAAGTCGTTCCTGATCGGGTTTAAGGGTAGAAAAAAGCTTTTGCTTTGCAACCTCATAAATATCACCTTCTTTGGGAGCAACCAGTTTTGGCGTGCCTAAAATTGATTGTTCTGTTAGTGTCGGGAATTTTTCTGATAACTCTTTTGCTAACAAGCGAATATAATCATCAACTGAAAGATCAATATATTCGGCGCGGGTTATTTTCCCTCCATTCTTATTAATTTCAGCCGCTTTTGATTTTCTTAAGTGATCCATTACCGCGCCCTCTAACATTGCTGGCCAATCTAATTCCTGATAAGCGACACCTTTAATTTCCAGGCTTAAATCAGGTCGATCTTTTAACGCTTTGGCTAAACCCTCCAGTTCATTCATCTGTTGTTGATTTAACATGGCACCACCGGCAGCAAAGCTAACGGTACTCAAATCTTCTTCACTACCCATCATCGATATTAATGAGCTAAATGGCGAAGTGATAATTTTGGATAGTACATTTAGAAAGGCATCACCAATGAGGCTACCAATACTAAATTCTGGATCTTCCAGGCTTCCAGTGATGGGGAAGTCAATTTTTATTTTGCCATTTGAATCTTTTAACAGTGCAATAGCGAGTTCAAGGGGTAATGAAACTGCATTGGGATTTTCCACCTTTTCACCCAGTTCGAATTGATCCATCAAAATATGGTTGGAAGCAGTCAGATTTTTATCGACCACGTTATACTCCAGGCCTAAATTCAATTTGCCCTTTTCGATTTTATAACCTGCAAACTCTGCCATATAAGGCGATATGAAAGGCATCGACATGCCTTGAAAATTCATCTCGATAGTGTAATTTCCCAGATAGGGGCTAATTGATCCTTTGATATCAACCGGTGAAAAGTCGTAAGTCTTGCCTTTTAAATCAATTTTGATCTCAGATTTTTGATCCGAAGAAATACCATTGGCGCTTCCATCCAGACTTTCAATTTCCGCAGCAAAAGGCAGTACAAGTGATAGGTCAGAAAAATCAGAAGAACCATCGGTTAACTGAAATTTATCCAGTTTAAAATAAGGTTTGGATTGTTCGGAATCCGGCGGCTTGACAGTGCTTGTTTTAATGGATCTTTCTGATTTGCTGTCATCAGCAGCAACGAAGATATCGGCAAAGTTTATCGTTTTGTCTTTTCTGATGATAACTCTGGCATAAGGTTTATCGATAACAAGCTCTTTGGCGGTGTAGCGGTTCGATATCAAATCAATATCCATATCTTTTAGGCTAAGTTTTTTCCATTTTACCAAGTCTTTATAGAGTTTCCGGTCACGACTGATTAAGTCAGAAATTTCGCTATCACCCTTAAATTTAATATCCAGCTTATTATTTTCAGCCATGCTCAAGGATGCTTGACCATTGATGTTCAAAGTGCCGTCAATGATATCAAGACGGGCAAATTTATCCATATAAGACTGAAAGTTATCTAAGGCAACTGTTTTGATATCAACAGTTGATTGAATATTAAAGGGTTCGATGACAGTGTCACCATTAAGTTTGATTAAGCCCGTTTTATTGAGGCCAATACTAAGCTGGAAAAGGGATTTTGCATTCTTTTCGGTACTGAATTGGCTTAGTTTAAAGTTGATAGGCTTTACGTCGAACAAGGCAGGTGTTTTGAGAGACTTATCTTCAAATCCTATTCCTAGATTGTCTAAATTAAGGTTATTGACATGGATTAACCACGGTGCTTTTATTGGTGCAGGTGGTTGAGCCTGGATTGGGGCAGGATGAGTGGGTTCAGTAGACAGGGGAGTGGAAAACAGGGATTGGTAGTTTACAATGCCCTCCTGAGTCAGCCAGGCATTGATGTTTGCATTGTCGACAGTCAATGACTCAATACCAAGTTCTTGTTTGCTGGTGTTAACGTCTATTCCTCGTAATCCTAAGCTGGGGATTTTGACCAGTACCTTATGTTGTTCGTTTTCGTATAATTCGAATCCCTTAACATCGAGTTGGCTTTCGCTGGTTGAAAAATCTAGCACATGATTTGCGTAAAAAGCAGTGTAATTGGCTTTTAATATGAGAGATGGGATTTTAAATGAAACTTTGTTCGGATTCAGTCCTGTCAGATTAATATTTTGTAAGTCGATCCAGGTGTTGTCTGCCTTAAACTCAAGTCCGTTTTTAGTGTCGTTAACGACATAATCTGCTTCAAATGTCGCGGTGCCTTTTAAGTCAAAGCGTATTTTATCTTGCAATATCAGTTCTGAAAGTCCTTCCAGTTTTATATCATTGATTTTTATTTTACCCAAAGAATAGAGCGGGCTAATGCCAATTTCACCATTCCACTCCAGTTGTCCTCCTGAATTAAGTACCATAGAAAGGTTAATTTTAGATTTCTGATCAGTATGAGTGCTGAAGTTCTCGATTTCGAGATTAATCGGCAGAATGTCTTCCTTTATTGGCTTCGCTAATAAAGGATCTTCAAAGCTCAGTTTTCCTTCGGTCAGAGAGAGTACAGAAATAATCAGAGGAAACAGTTTGGCTGGTTCATTGGGTTTTTCAGTTTTTTTTGTTTTGAGTAGGTCGTTAAAGTTAAATTCACTGTCTTTTTGTTTCGTAATACGAACAAACAATTTATTGAGCCAAACTTTGTCCAAGACCAAGGCTGATTGTTTAATTGATTGCAGTGCATTAATTTCAAGATCGAAATTATCGAATGAAGCAAAGACTTGACCATTAAGTTCTTGTATTTCAAAACCCTTAAGACTGGCAGACAATAAAAAAGGGTTCAATTGGATATTTTCGAGCTTTATATGCCTGCCGGTTTCTTGATGAATGAACTCAGGCAGTTTCCATTTTACGAGAGATGGAATAAGAACAAATCCGAAAAGGCTATAAATAGTGATTACGCTACAGGTGATTAAAAAGAACTTAGATGGTTTTTTGTATTTTTCTGGAATGTTCTTCATAAATGTCCATAATAGTGCCTAAAGGTATTTCAGCTTCATCTTACCATTTTTAAGATTTGACATCCTTCCTCATCAACTAAGACCAAATAGCTCTTCAATTGAATTCTGTTGATACTTATAGTTTTTTTCTTTTTGTTTTGAAACCAGTTTTTGTTTTAATTCCAGTTCTTGCTGACTTAGTTTGTCGTTCATGCTAAGCTCCAATTCAATATCTTGCAGCTTTTTAATATCATCAAGCTGTAATTCCAGATCAAATAAATCCAGTTGATTTATGTTTTTTTTGAAGTATCGGCGACTCATAATTGGATAGAAAGCTATGTCATCAGTTTGTACAAAGTAGATTTATTGATACTGTATCAATAAAGCCTCAAATTCGTTTGCAGGGAGCGGTTTGGAAAAGTAATAGCCTTGGACGAAGTCACAACCTGCGGCAGTTAATAAATCAAGTTGTGCTTTGGTTTCCACGCCTTCGGCAATAACTTTTAAGCCCAATTTGTGAGCCATCAGGATAATGGCCTCGGAAATTGCCATTTCAGGCGAACCCAATCTTAAGTTTCGGGTAAATGATTGGTCGATTTAAAGGTAATCGATGTCAAAGGTACCAACATGGCTTCACTACTACATTCGTAAATGGATGCAGCCAATTTCAGTTTTTCTTCAGCTATTTTTTCGGCGGTAATGTCGCGGGACAAACCGACGGTGCCAATTAACTGGCCATTTTCGTCGATCACAGGTGATTTAAATGTTTCTGCCCAATGTTCATTGCCCAGATTGAGCGATTTTTCAATTAGTCTTTTCTGCTGGCGTTTTAGCTGGACTAAAGTGGACTTCTTCTGTATTTTTAAAATTTCCTGCTGATTATTCTTAACAAGGGTGGTGTAGCTAATATCCTGTTCATTCAGTTTTTTAGCGACTCGGGCAAAGGATTCCAGCATCTCTTTGGAATGGGTAATCGCAAATACTTGGGTATTTGTTTTTTTAGATAGCGTTAAAAGAAGTTCCCATAAGCGGTCTAACTGAGTGTAGTGAATACCGTTATCAATTTCATCAACAAATAAGTAACCGTTTTTACACGCATAAAGTGCGCAGATGATAGAAATATAATGTCTTAAGCCGTCACCAAACTCGACGATGTCGCGGTATTCACCCTTCGTTTTACATTGCGGTTTATTGCTGATGATTTTAAAGCTTTCAATACTGTCGTCAAATTGTTTAATAAAGGCATTAAGATTATTTTCTTGATCTTGTTGTTGGATGGCTTGATAAGCTTCAATAAGGTCGTTGTCAGCCCAGCCAAAGTTATCTATAAATTTAATGGTAGAATCGCGCTCAAAAATGACATTAAAGTTATTTGCATTAATGATCTTTGAGTGACCATTGATCTTATAGTGATATGCCTTAGTGGCATCTTTTTCGATGATACAAAACTCTGTACTGCTTAAATTAGATTTAGCTGAATAGTTCCGTGTAGCATCTAAAAAGTTTTGATAATTGAAATTCGTATTGATTAAGTTGCGGCTGTGAAAGTTGACAGCTGTTTCGATTAAGTTGAGGTTTTCTCGTATAAATTTAATACCATGGATAACAGTTGTCATTGCATTTATATTTTTGGAGCAAACATTAATCAGGCAAGCCTCCATAAATGCTGTTTTACCAATGTTATTTTTGCCGCCTATCAAATTAACACGCTTAAAGCCGGTGGCTATAAAATCGGTAAAACATTTAAACTGCTTTATTTCTATTTCAGTTAAAAAGTGTTCATTCATTTTATGACTCCTAAGTAAACTAATTTTAGTTTAAGTGAGCTTTGTTGAAACTTCTAGGGCAATAAAAAACGGCAATAAAAAACCCGCTAAGCCTTTCGACTTGCAGGTTCTTTAAACTTCTTAAAATCTTAAGTTGGTGGAGGCGGGGGGAATTGAACCCCCGTCCGCAAGTACTCCGCCATAAGGTCTACATGTTTATCTCGTTCTTTAATTTAGCTAACAACCACCCGACGAGCCAAGAGTGTTATTAACGATTCCGTAAGGTTTTAGCACATCCATACCGGACAGACTTCAGTGCGATCTTATGTAGATGACCTCTGAGCGTTCAGTAAACCGAACTCCACCCGCATAAGCACAGATGGTCAAAGGAATGGTGCTGTGTTTAAGCAGCTAGAGCCATTGAGTAGTTTTCGTCATTTGCGAATACTTTTTTTCTGTAGGATTTACGAGGTGTACAGTCCTCGACATGCACTTAAGGTTTCGCTACCCACGTCGAAGCCATGTCGCCCCCTTGTGGTTTGCAGACTATAAGATATAGTCTTTACAAAATAACTCAAGAGATATTATAAAATAATTTTATAGTCTCGTGAAGTTTCTTTGATTTTAAGAAGATGGCAGGGCGTTTTAAGAACCCTGCCATCAACGTTTATTTAGATAACAGTTACGTTTTCAGCTTGTGGGCCTTTTTGGCCTTGTGTTACGCTGAAAGAAACTTTTTGGCCTTCATCTAACGATTTATAACCGCCAGCGTTGTTGATTTGTTGAAAATGTACGAATACATCAGGGCCAGAAGCTTGTTCGATAAAGCCGAAGCCTTTATCAGAGTTAAACCATTTAACGGTACCAGTAGTAATTGTTGACATTGTAAAGTCCTGTATAAAATTAAGTAATAAAGCCTTATCGGCCAGTAAAGCAGAGAAATTTAGAAATTACTTAATGAAACAAGGACGAGCTACTACAAGGAGAAACTTCGAAACGGTCAACAGAGGGTAAATCATATTTTCAAGCTGAGTTCATTATAGGTGTTATATTTAGAATGTCAAAGTATATATTTTTTAATTGAGTAAAATAAGGTTTTCATTGCAGCTTCGTTTTATTTGAGGCTTGTTCAAAAAATGCAAAGTTTCTGTCAGCTCTTAAATGATTTGTTTCATTGAGTAGTGTAAGAAAATCAAATTCTGAGTTTTTGATTTTTACCCGTGCTTTAGATGGAGTCAGTAGGTTGGTTCCGATTGTGGGCGTTTCATTGTTATGAATAATAAACAGAGCTGCCGTTTCTAAATGTTTATTGAACTGATGGGCATTTTCTGAAGGCATCAACAAAGTGAATGGCCCAGAATTGGGTAGTGTAGGGTTGATATAACCCGGATTAAGTTCGTTAAATTCTTCAAAGCTCAGGTTGGCCAGTTGAGCAATCTCTTTAAGCTCTTTTTTAGCTAAGTAGTCAATTTCATGTTTACGGTCTATTTTAATTTTTACAAAATAGGGTTCATTTTTGACAGGTGACAGTTTTAAATTATAGGCGCCAGGGTTTGAAAATATGTTGGATAATGCCAGGAAACGAGGCACATATTCTTGAGTCTCTTCTGGTAAGCGTAATGACCAATAGTCGGTGCCAATACCTTCTTCTTTGTTACGAAGAATGGCGTTATCAACGGTGCCTATACCACAGTTATAAGCGGCCAACGCAAGCAACCAATCCCCATTAAAGTGCTGGTTAAGAAAATGCAGGAAGCGCATGGCTGCTTGTGTGGAAGAAGTAATATCGAGTCTTGCATCATAATATTCTGTTTGATTTAAGTCGAACTCCTGACCTGTGCTGGGTATGAATTGCCAGAGTCCCGCCGCACTTTTGGGTGATAATGCAGTGGGTTGGTAGGCGCTTTCTATAATTGGAAGTAAAGCCAGTTCATAAGGCAGTTTATTTTGATTAAGGCTTTCAACAATATGATAAAGATAGGGGTGAGCGCGTTCCGTGACTTGATGTAGATAGTCAGAGTGTTGAGAGAACCAGTTGATATGTTTGTTGATTCGATCAAGCTTAATGGCTTCTTGAGGATCTAGGGGCTTAGGGGCTTGAATGTCGGTAGTTACTTCAGGTGTTAAGCTGGCTTTTTGAAGGATGCCGGAATTATTAAGCGAATTAGTCAGTTGTAGAGACTCAAAGTCCGTTGGTTTTGTGAAAACAATTGAATCTGCTTTCTGAGTATTTGAAGCAGCCTGTATTTGGGCAAAAATACGTGAGCGTATTGCGGCAACTTTTTCATCTGTACTTGCCGAGTCAGAGGTAATAATACTTTTAAGTCTCTGTAGGTCTTCAGGCGAATCTTTAACGATAATTTGTTCATTACCTAGCGATTTACTTTGTGGTAGATCAAAAGGTATGGAGGTAGATAACCCATTATTGGCTTGAGCCGCTAATGTCTCGGCTGGTGAATGAGCGATTTTCATGCTTAAGCGAATACGTTCCCAGACATCGATGGTGGGTTTTATTCTTTTTTGTTTACTAGCATACAGTCGATGGTTTTTTCTTTTTTCATAAACGCTATAGGCTGGGGCATTCTGTACGTCATAAACAATTTGTTTTGACGCTGCCAATAGTTCAGTTGGCTGAAGCAACAAGAGCAGTGAGCTTGTCACAATATTGAGTACTAAAATTAATGCTCGCATGGTTAATCTCAATTTTATCCAGTGTGTGTGGGTAAAAATCCGAATTTATTGATTCACATTTAGGGTGTTTAACAATTAAATCTATTTTATCTAAAGTTTACTATCACAATTGCTGGTTTATTAATGATATCCGATATTCAGATAAGTCGGTGTTGTTTTGACGATTAATATTGATTAGATTTTAGGCAATGAAAACCGATCTTTTAGTCATAATATTGAGGAAACCTTAAATAAACCTTAAATACCTAAATTTCATGATGTATATTTAGGCAGAAATGGTATTGATATTCGGATATCTTGTAAAGTGTTAAAATAATCCATTAGCAGGATATTAACAAGATGTACTCGCTAATTAAAACTGTCCAGAAAGTTAAGACTTCCTCATTTACCCACATTTTACAGATAGTTATGGCAAAAATCCCTACCGTCGGCTTTATTAGTTTAGGCTGTCCCAAAGCACTTGTAGATAGCGAAAGAATTTTAACCCAACTTAGAACAGAGGGTTACGAGGTTTCATCGACTTATCAGAATGCTGATTTAGTGATTGTTAATACCTGTGGCTTTATTGATGCAGCGGTTGAGGAATCATTGGATAGTATTGGTGAGGCCTTGGCTCAAAATGGTAAAGTCATCGTGACGGGGTGTCTAGGCGCCCGAGAAGATGAAATTAGAGCGCGTCACCCACAAGTCTTAAAAGTAACCGGAGCACATGCTTTAGAGCAGGTAGTGGCTTCTGTGCATGAGCATTTACCCCCACGACATGATCCTTTTACCAGTCTTTTACCCCCTCAGGGCGTCAAATTAACGCCTGATCATTACGCTTATCTTAAGATATCAGAAGGCTGTAATCATCGTTGTACTTTTTGTATTATTCCATCTATGCGGGGTGATTTAGTCAGTAGGCCGGTTGATGATGTGTTACGAGAGGCAGAGCGTCTGGCTAATGCCGGAGTTAAAGAATTATTGGTGGTTTCTCAGGATACCAGTGCCTATGGCCTGGATTTAAAGTATCAAGCGAGGGATTGGCAAGGCAGATCAGTTAGAACGCGCTTTTATGATTTAGCTGAAGCGTTGGGAGATTTAGGCATTTGGGTGCGGATGCATTATGTTTACCCCTATCCTCATGTTGATGAGGTGATTCCGTTAATGGCTGAAGGAAAAATTCTGCCTTATTTAGATATTCCTTTTCAACATGCGAATGCCCGTATTCTTAAGCTAATGAAGCGACCTGCGGCGACTCAAAATAATCTGGAGCGTATTAAGGCCTGGCGAGAAATATGTCCTGATATTACCTTACGTAGCACGTTTATTGTGGGTTTTCCGGGTGAAACAGAACAGGAGTTTGAAGAATTATTGCAGTTTATGACAGAAGCGCAACTGGATAGAGTGGGCTGTTTTGCGTATTCTCCGGTAAAAGGCGCAGCGGCTAATGATTTGCCCGATCTTATCCCCGAAGCGCTTAAAGAAGAGCGTTTAGCGCGTTTTATGGCACATCAGGCTGAAATTAGTGCAGTACGGTTGCAGCGGCGGGTCGGACGGATTGAAACGGTACTTGTTGATGAAGTTGTCGAAGAAGGTGCGGTTGCGAGAAGTAAGGCCGATGCACCAGAAATTGATGGTCAAGTATTTATTGATGGCGCTACTCACCTTAAAGCGGGTGATTTTGTAGAGGTGGAGCTGGAAGAGGCCGACGAATATGATTTATGGGGGCGCTTAGTGTAGCCTCTTAAAACAAAAAACCCAGCCTAGGCTGGGTTTTTTGGTTAAGCAGTTTGTTAAGCTTATAGAGAGATAGAGCTTGAAACTTTTTGTTTTGATCCATCTGGGTTATCCATACAGCCAGATAAACCAACAATCATTAACGCCATAGCTAAGAGAGCCAAAATTTTCTTCATAAATATATCCTCCAACGGGGTTTAAATTATTTTATTTATTGTGCGCTCATTTAAAAAAGCACAGGTAATTTATATCATGACTAGAATGATGATGCAATACTAAAAATGGTTTCGTGAGTCTGTACTGTAATATAGAGACAGGCGTTATCGTTTACGTTGGTGGGATAAAAGTGTTCTTAACGGTGAATGGAGTAGCGTGCAAACCGTGTTGTTAGGTAGTTAAGTCAGGTTTGTGCAAGAAAGTCAGATAGGTCGAATGGTTGTTTGGCATCGAAGACCCGATCAGCCCATAGTTCTAATCGATCACCAAACATAACTTTAATCTCCTGTAAATCAGCCACTTCGGAAAGTACGATAGCGCCGTTTTTCTTTATTGACAATAAGCAGTCATTACGACTACATTGATACTCATAAAATCATTTATTGGGCACACATATCACATGACCACTGTTACTTTTGACACGCAAGAACTTGTCGTAGAACTTGAAAACTCTGGTTTTACAAGGCAACAATCTGAGACGGTTATTTCCGTTCTGAAAAAAGCGCAGGGTGAATTATCTACAAAACGTGATATTGAAGATGTTCGTCGAGATATGCGAGAGCTTGAACAACGCCTTATCATAAAATTAGGCGCGTTGATTGCTTTCGCGATTGGCATAGTAGCCGTATTGGTTAAGATGCTCTGAACAAATCTCATAAGCATTCCAGTTTTAAGAAACGGATTGTGGTGTTTTAATATTGATGACTGGCGCCGTGCTGAAATCGTCGTTACCACAAAGTCAGATAGATCAAATGGTTGTTCGGTTTATCTGACTTAAGTTTTTTAGTCACATTCTGAGTTAAATCCAAGCATCATCATCAATTTGTCCTATCTTCTGAAATGCAGGTTTACAGAACAAATAACCTTGCATTAAAGTAATGCCAGTGCTCAGCAAAAAATCACGCTCAGCCTTTGTTTCGATTCCTTCTGCCAACACTTTGATGTCTAATTGCTGGCAGATATGAACAATCCCAGAGACTATAGCCTGCTTTGCCTTGTTTGTGTCTATATTACGCACTAACTCCATGTCGATCTTAATTATATCAGGCTGGAATTCGGATAACAGGTTCAGCCCAGAATAACCTGCTCCAAAATCATCAATTGCAGTACTGAAGCCCGTATTGCGATATTCTTCGACTATGTTGATCAGATGGTTACGATCAGATACATTCTCCCCTTCAACTACCTCAAATATGATTCGTTCTTTCGGGAAGCTAAAGGTTTTTGCCGCATCAAGGGTTAAACGTATACATGCCGCCGGCTCGTAAACAGCGTTTGGTAAAAAGTTAATCGACAACAATTCTTTCATATCCAGTTGAGCTGCTAATTCTATTGCTTTTACGCGACAACTTTGATCAAAACGATAGAGATTATCGTCGTTAACTTTTGCCAGAATGGAAAATGCTGATTCTCCATTAATACCACGAACCAGAGCCTCATGAGCAAAAATATTTTTGGCGTGAAAATTCACAATCGGTTGGTAGGCAAAACTAAAATCAAAATCAAGTTCGTCCAGATCTCTGCAGCGATTGCAAGTGATTGGTAGACTGCCTAAACCTGATAATTTATTGACTGAAGAAATGTGGTGTTGATTCATATCAATGACTCCATAAATAAGCGTTAATTAGCCATAAGTAACCCCTCTAGCTTTACTAGGGGGCTTACAAGGCTTGACAATTAAGCAAATCATCGAGAGTCTCCCTATCCGAAAACCGCCTAAAGCTCAAAAGATAAGGAAACAAACGATGAATGTACTACATATTTTAAAGCATACAAAATAAGGCATCCTTCATAGCGGCCTAAAAGTAGTTGACACTTTTGATGTCAATAAAAAATTAACAACAAGCTACCGTAGCCATTAAAAAACGGCCAGTGACTTTAAAGATAAACGGCTTAGCTGTTTCTTAAATTTAAGAAATCAGTAGTAGTTCTGGCTTTTTCTCTCTGA
>QVQE01000175.1 GCA_003584865.1 Methylococcales bacterium | reverse complement strand
GCTAATCAAACCAATCGTTGGATTGTAGATCCTATTGACGGAACGCATTCTTTTTCAAGAGGACAATACTTTTGGTCTATCAGTGTGGCGCTTGAACTCAATAATGAAATAGTGCTGGGTGCAGTGTTTGCGCCAGCGCTTAATGACTATTATTGTGCAGCATTAAGTAAAGGGGCGTTTAAAAATGGCGTAGCGATTCAGGTTTCTGATGAAAGTAATCTGGAAGATGCAATGGTAGCAACGGGATTTGCCTGTTTGCGTTCTTATTTAACCGATAATAATCTGGCTCGTTTTGGCAGAATTGCTCAACACACAACCGGACAGCGTCGCTTTGGTTCTGCTGCGATGGATTTGTGCCTGGTTGCCGATGGCCAGGTTGATGCCTTTTGGGAACAAGAATTAAATCTGTATGATGTTGCAGCCGGTGCTTTAATCGCCAAAGAAGCGGGTGGGACAGTGACTGATTTTAAGGGTAATGACGGCATCTTTCCTAAGCAAATATTAGCGACTAATGGCAAAATCTTTAGTCAAATTCTTGAGCTTATGTAAAGGAAAATGTTTTATTTTTAAGCTTAAGAGATAACGCAAGGGTTTTCCTGTATTTTTGTCTCATTTGTAGGTTAAAATAGGCGGCTTTCGAAGCTGGACTAGTCACCAGTACGAACCCTCCTGAGTTAATACTCAAGTGAGGTCACCAAAAAGTTTTTTATATGTCCAACTTTAGAGTAAAAACATGACAGATTTAGCGCTTTACAGAAACATTGGTATCTTCGCTCACGTTGATGCTGGTAAAACAACCACTACCGAGCGGATTTTAAAGCTTACCGGTAAAATTCATAAAATCGGTGAGGTTCATGATGGTGAAACCACCACTGACTTTATGGATCAAGAGCGTGAGCGCGGCATTACCATTCAGTCAGCGGCAACGACTTGTTTCTGGAAAGACCACCGTTTTAACATTATCGACACGCCAGGTCACGTTGACTTTACTATTGAAGTTTATCGTTCTTTAAAAGTATTAGATGGCGGTATCGGCGTATTTTGTGGTTCAGGTGGTGTAGAACCTCAATCAGAAACCAACTGGCGTTATGCGAATGACTCTAAAGTTGCGCGAGTTATCTATGTCAACAAATTAGACCGTATCGGTGCAGACTTCTACCGTGTTGTTAAACAGGTTGAAGAGGTATTAGGTGCAGTGCCTGTGGTCATGACTTTACCGATTGGTACTGAAGATGAATTTGTTGGTGTCGTTGATTTATTAACTGAAAAAGCATGGATTTGGGATAACTCAGGTGACCCAATGAATTATGTTATTGAAGATATTCCTGCTAACTTAGTGGAAAAGGCAAAAGAATGGCGTGAAAGATTGATTGACCAGGTGGCTGATCAGTATGATGACGTGATGGAAGCCTATCTTGAAGGTGAAACACCTGATGTTGAAACCTTAAAACGTTGTTTACGTAAAGGTACTATCCATCTTGACTTCTTCCCGACTTTCTGTGGCTCATCTTTCAAAAACAAAGGCGTTCAATTAGTTCTTGACGGCGTTATTGATTACTTGCCTTGCCCAACTGAAGTTAATCCACAACCTGAAGTGGATTTGGAAGGTAACCCAACGGGTAAATTTGCAATTGTTGATGCGGACAAGCCCTTACGCGCTTTAGCGTTCAAAATTATGGACGACCGTTTTGGTGCGTTAACTTTCTTGCGTATTTATTCGGGTAAATTAGAAAAAGGAACGTCTGTACTTAATACGTTTACGGGTAAAACAGAGCGTATTGGTCGTATCGTTGAAATGCATGCGGATGCACGTAATGAATTAGAATCTGCACAGGCAGGTGATATTGTTGCTGTATTGGGTATGAAGAACGTACAAACTGGTCACACTTTATGTGATCCTAAATTCCCTGCAACACTAGAACCGATGGTATTCCCTGATCCCGTTATCTCTTTGGCTATTTCGCCTAAAGATAAGAGTGCTTCTGAAAAGATGGGTATTGCACTGGGTAAAATGATCCAGGAAGATCCTTCTTTCCATGTTGAAACGGATGAAGACAGTGGCGAAACCATTCTGAAAGGAATGGGTGAGTTGCATCTTGATATTAAGGTCGATATCTTAAGACGTACTCATGGTGTTGACGTTATCGTCGGTAAACCACAAGTCGCTTACCGCGAAACGATTACCAAATCGGTTGAAGATGAATACACCCATAAGAAACAATCCGGTGGTTCTGGTCAATACGGTAAAATCAACTACATTATCCAACCCGGTGAACCCGGTTCAGGTTTCGTATTTGAATCAGCGGTGACCGGTGGTAACGTTCCTCGTGAATACTGGCCAGCGGTTGAAAAAGGCTTTAAGAGCATGTTGGACAAAGGTGTGCTGGCAGGCTTCCCTTGCTTGGACTTTAAAGTGATCTTGACTGACGGTGCATTCCACGCTGTTGACTCGTCTGCGATTGCTTTCGAAATTGCCGCTAAAGCCGCGTTCCGTCAATCTATTCCAAAAGCGGGTCCACAATTAATTGAGCCTATCATGGCGGTAGATACCTTTACACCGTCTGATCACGTGGGTGATGTGATCGGCGATCTTAACCGTCGTCGTGGTATGATCAAATCACAAGATCCCGGTGTAACCGGTGTACGTATTAAATCTGACGTACCGTTGAGTGAAATGTTTGGTTATATTGGTGACTTACGCACCATGACCTCAGGTCGTGGACAATTCTCTATGGAGTTCTCACACTACTTACCTTGTCCAAAGAACGTAGCGGAAGAAGTGATTAAAGAAGTCAACGAACGTAACGCTAAGAAAAATAAGTAAGGTAAGACGCAATAATAAAACCCCGTTTATATTGGAGTAAAATAGCTTTAGCTGTTTTTACAGGCAATAAGTGGGGCTATTGAACTCCTGTTTTTTTAACAACTTGAGTTTAATTTAACTATTTTATTTATTGCGAGTTACCTAAATACGCTTTACTTCAATACAAGAAAGCCGGGCAGATTTATTGCTCGGCTTTTTTTATCTTAAAAATTAATTTGAATATTAGGAAATAGTACGTATAGTTCAAAAAAGAAAAGCCAATTCGTTAATATGACTCACTTATCTGGTAACCCAATGACACAAAAACTAACTCTCGATAGTAACGTAGTCTCAGTGCTGTTGCGTGATGCTGCTAATACGGACTTTGAACCTAGAAATGGTGGACTGGGTGATGATAGCTATGTCCCTGGTATTATTGCGTCTTGCCCTATTATCCTCGACAAAAACCTAGTATAGTACTTTGTCTTTAAGGCGTCGATTTATCACTGCCAATTGTTAATTTATTTATAAGGATCCAGCCATGTTAGAAATAAACCAACAAGCCCCTTTGTTTAGTTCTCCAAACCAGTTGAATGAAGTTGTTAATTTGTCAGACTTTGCTGGTAAAAAGAACGTCGTGTTATATTTTTACCCTAAAGATGACACTCCAGGTTGTACCATAGAAGCCAATGATTTTACCCGTCTGGCAGAAGAGTTTAGTCAACTCGACACGGTTGTTATTGGGGTGAGTAAAGACACCTGTGAAAGTCATGTCGATTTTATAAACAAGTTTGGTTTAAAGGTCATGTTGCTGGCGGATACCAGTGGTGAGCTTTGTGAAAGTTATGGCGTTTGGAGAGAAAGAGAAAAGAATGGCGTCAAGAGTATGGCTATTTTTCGTTCTACTTTTATTATCAACAAGGAAGGGACTTTAGTTGATGTGGAATATGGCGTTAACCATGAGGGCCATGCGGCAGCGGTTTTGGAAAAAGTAAAGGGCCTTTAATCCGTTAAAGTTAATCAGGTGATCAAGATGGTTCCAGAACAAACATTAGATTTAACAGGTAAAGTGGCACTGGTGAGCGGTGCCGGTGTGGGGATTGGTAGAGCCGTTGCTTTGGCATTAGGTCAGGCGGGTGCTTTTGTCGGTATACATTACCATTCCAGTCGGGAAGGTGCTGAACAGCTTCATGATGAATTATCTGTTAAGGGCATTAAATCGATGCTGTTGCCGGCTGACCTGACTCAAGAGGATGAAGCTAACGAACTGGTTGATAAGCTGGTGATCAAGGCCGGCCATCTTGATATCTTGGTGAATAACGGCGGTGGTCTTGTTAAACGTGCCAAGATTGAAGATTGCACGCTAGAGAACTGGAATAAATCCCTGGATCTTAATTTGACCAGTGCCTTTCTGTTAACCAAACGAGCCATTCCTCATTTGCGTGCGTCAGGGAGTGGTCGTATTGTTAATATTTTATCGCTTTCTGTGCAAACCGGTGGGGCTAATGGAGGCGGTTCTTACGCGGCTGCAAAAGGGGGGCTTATGGTCTTTACCCATACCTTGGCCAAGGAACTGGCTCCTCATGTTAGAACTAATTCAGTCATGCCGGGTACGGTTGAAACGCAACATCATGAGATTCATTCAACTGAAGAGATGATGGAAAACTACCGTAAGCAAACACCGTTAGGCCGTAATACCTTTGCTGAAGAAGTCGCCAGTTCAGTGTTGTTCCTGGCGAGCGATATGTCATCCCATATTAATGGGGCGTTAATTGATATCAGTGGTGGCCGGTTCTTACGGTAAGCTTTGTTTGCTAAAGCGTTGACTGCACCATGACTGAAAACGGTCCAGGTAAAGATAAATAATGGGGGTGGTATACAGCGTGAGTAGTTGGCTTAATATCAGCCCCCCAACAATGGCTATGCCTAAGGGGCGTCTTAGTTCCGCGCCATACCCACTGCCTAGTGCCAGAGGCAGTGCCGAGAACAGGGCGGCAAATGTGGTCATCATGATGGGGCGAAAACGCATCATACAGGCGCTAAAGATGGCGACATCGGATGTGGTATTTAGGGTGCGTTCTTCATGAATGGCAAAATCGATCATCATAATGGCATTCTTTTTTACAATCCCAATCAGAAGAATAACGCCTATCATGGCAATAATACTGAATTCTGTTTTAAAGGCTAACAGGGCCAGAATGGCACCCACCCCAGCTGATGGCAGAGTAGACAGGATGGTTAGAGGATGTACATAACTCTCATATAAAACCCCCAGTACTATATAAATGCACAGCAATGCCGCTAGAATCAGCCAAGGCTGATTTTTTAAGGATTGTTCAAAGGCTTTAGCAGTGCCCTGAAAACTGCCTCGCATCGAACTTGGAACACCTAGATCTCTCATGGTTTCTGCAATAGCCAGGGAAGCTGTTGATAATGAAGAACCTGGCTTCAGATTAAAAGAGATGGTGCCGGTGGGAAACTGGCTTTGATGATTAACGGACAAGGGTGTATTGGTAACGCCATAACTGGCAAAAGTAGATAACGGTATTTGTGCACCCTTTGGTTGTTGTGCATTGGGTGGAACACTGACATAAATATTTTTTAATATTTCTGGGCTTTGTGAATAGCGGGGTGCAACTTCCATAATCACATGGTATTGGTTCAGCGGATTGTAAATAATGGAAATTTGTCGTTGTCCGAAAGCATCATTTAAAGTTGCATCAATCAATCTTTGGTTAACACCCAGTTGTGCTGCAGTGCTGCGATTTATCTGCAAGGCAATTTGTTGGCCTTTATCTTGTTGATTGGTATTGACGTCCAATAATTCGGGACGTTGAGATAAGGCTTTGACTATTTGAGGAATCCATTTCCGAAGATCTATAAGATGGTCTGCTTGTAGCGCGTATTCAAATAAGGCTGAAGAACCTCTGGCACCGATACGAAGGTCTTGAGGCGGCTGTAATATGAGTCTTGCACCGGGTTCATCCGTTATCTGGCTGCGTAGTCTGGCCATGAGTTGATTGACAGTCAGTTTACGTTCTTCCAGTGGTTTTAGGGTAGCGAACATAAGGCCACTGTTACTATCTCTTTGACCACCCGTAAAGCCTATAACCGTTTCGACTTCTGGATCTTTACGCATAATATCAACAAAGTCAGCCAGTTTTTTTTGCATGGCCCGAGATGAGATGCTTTGATCCGCCTGTATCGTGCCGGATAGTCTGCCGGTATCCTGTATCGGAAAAAAGCCTTTTGGAACGATGGTATACAAATAGATATTGAAGCCAATGGTGCATAGGAGAATCAACATGACTAAAGGCGCATGCTTGAGTCCCCAGGTTAAGGATTTTTCATACGCACGGGTCCAACTGTTAAAGCCTCGTTCCAGGCTATTATAAAGTGCTCCATGTGCTTTATTGTTTTCTGGCTTGAGCCATAACGCACATAACATGGGCGTGGTGGTCAGCGAGATAAGCAGTGATACCAGCACAGCAGCTGAGAGAGTCACTGCAAATTCCTGAAAAAGCCGTCCGACGATGCCACCCATTAACAAAATGGGAATGAACACTGCAATCAGGGAAAGGCTCATGGTCAATACCGTAAAGCCGACTTCACCAGCACCCAATATGGCGGCTTCTTTGGGGGGAACTCCGCGTTCAATATGCCGTTCGGTATTCTCTAAAACCACAATGGCATCATCGACCACAAAGCCGGTGGCGATGGTCAATGCCATTAAAGATAAATTATCCAGACTATAATGACAGAGATACATGACGCCAAAAGTACCTATCAGGGAGACGGGTACAGTAATGATCGGAATCATGGCTGAACGCAGATTACGTAAAAATAATAACACCACCAGTATCACTAAAACCACGGCCAGGAAAAGACTAAATTCAACTTCTCGCAGAGAGGCGCGTATGGTCAATGACCGATCAAGGACTATTGAAAGGTCTATGGCATTCGGTATTGAGGCTTTTAATTGGGGGAAGAGGGTTTTTACTTTATCGACAGTTTCGATAATATTTGCACCGGACTGCTTATTTAATATCAGTAAGACGGATGTTTTTCCATCTTTGAGTCCGGCAGCACGAATATCTTCTACTGAGTCAGTCACTTGAGCCAAGTCAGAAAGATGTACCGCATTACCGTTACGATAAGCGACAATCAGGGGTAAATAATCGCTGGCTGTTTTGGCCTGATCATTGGCGTAGATCAGTAAGTTACGACTTGCGTCTTCTAAGGCGCCTTTAGGTTTATTAACATTGGTCGCGGTAACCGCCAAACGAATATCTTCAAAGCCAATGCCATATTTAAAGAGTGCATCAGGATTGAGTTCAATTCTTACCGCTGGCAGAGAGCTACCACCGACACTGACTTGGCCTATGCCTTGAATTTGGGATATTTTTTGTGCGAGTATGGTGGATGCGGCATCATAAAGCTGGCCTCGGGTCATGGTTTCTGAGGTTAATGCCAGAATCATAATGGGTGAATCAGCGGGATTGACTTTTTTGTAGTTCGGTCGGCTTGGCATATTGGTGGGCAGCAGGTTAATGGCTGCATTGATGCCCGCTTGTACATCGCGTGCCGCACCGTCGATGTCCCGATCCAGATCAAATTGTAAAGTAATATTAGTACTACCCACTGAGCTGGACGAGGTTATTTCTGTAATACCGGCAATATGTCCTAAAGCACGTTCCAGGGGAGTGGCTACTGAAGTGCCCATGGTTTCTGGGCTGGCGCCAGGTAGTGAGGCTTGTACTGAAATAGTCGGGAAGTCAACTTGCGGTAGAGGAGCGACTGGGAGTTGAAAGAAGGCGATCAACCCAGCCAGTGTAACAGCCAGTGTCAGTAAGGTCGTAGCTACGGGCCGATGGATAAAATAAGCCGGCAGGCTCATACAGAGTCCTTGCCAGGATCAAGAGGCAATTTAACAGTAGGTTCTATCCCTCTCAAGCGCTGACTCAGGTTATCAAAAGCCAGGTAAATAACGGGTGTCGTAAAAAGTGTCAGGAGTTGGCTCAGTATCAGGCCACCCACCATGGTAATACCTAAAGGATGACGAAGTTCTGAACCGACCCCTGTGCCCAGCATTAAGGGCAGGGCGCTCAGCAAGGCGGCCATGGTGGTCATCATAATGGGGCGAAAACGAAGCAGACAAGCCTGGTAGATAGCCTCTTCAGCCGTTTTTCCTTGATGGCGTTCGGCATCCAAGGCAAAATCGATCATCATGATGGCGTTTTTCTTGACGATGCCTATCAGTAGAATAATGCCTATGATCGATATGATACCCAGATCATTATTGGAGATTATTAGCGCCAGTAATGCTCCAACACCGGCTGAAGGTAGGGTAGATAGGATGGTAACCGGATGAATGTAGCTCTCGTAGAGTACCCCGAGTACGATATAAACAGTCACGATGGCAGCCAGAATTAGCCAGAGTGTGTTGGAGAGTGAGGCACTAAAGGCCAGAGTGGTGCCTTGATAGTCCGCTTGTATGCTCAGGGGGAGGCCAATCTGTTGCTTGGTAGTTTCAATTGCGTCTATGGCTTCACCGAGAAAAGCGCCCGATGCCAGATTAAATGAAAGGGTGGTGGCTGGAAACTGATCTAGATGTTGAGTGACCAGCGGAGCATTCTGCTCGGTGATTGTGACAATGGTCGATAGTGGCACTTGCGTTCCATTGGAAGAGGGAACCCGTAACTCTTTTAAATCATCCAGACTTTGCCGGTATTCGGGCTTTACTTCAAGCACGACCCGGTATTGGTTAGATTGGGTAAAGATGGTTGAAACCAGGCGCTGTCCATAAGCATCGTATAAGGCGTTATCAATGGCGGCAATACTTATGCCTAAGCGGCTTGCAGTACTTCGGTCTATGGAGACATAAGCTTGTAATCCTTCTTCTTGAAGATCGCTGGTAACTTCAGAAAAGGGGGCTTGTTTGGTAAGTTCTGAAACCAGTAATTTAGTCCATCTATTTAAGGCTTCACGGTCTGTGGATTGCAGGGTAAATTGGTATTGATTACGACTGACTCTATTTTCAATGGTCAGGTCTTGTATAGGTTGCAAATATAAGGAGATACCTTCTACCTGATTAAGCTTAGGCTGTAAGCGTCTAATAATGTCCATGACTTTAACGCCACGTTCGGCTAGTGGTTTAAGTGTTAGCGTAACCCTCCCCGTATTCAGGGTCGAATTGGCACCATCGACGCCGATAAAGGAGGAAACACTTTCGATTGCTGGATCTTCAAGAATGACTTTACTCAGTGCCTGTTGTCGTTCCGACATAGCAGCAAAAGAAATGGTTTGAGATGCTTCTGAGATGCCTTGTATGACGCCCGTATCTTGCGTTGGAAAAAAGCCTTTTGGGATGAAGAGATACAAGATGACGGTAAACACCAGCGAAGCTGTAGCAACTAAGAGAGTGGCGCGTTGATGTGCTAAGACCCAGGTCAGTTTGTTGGCGTAACCTAAAGTAACGCGATCAAAGAATTGCCCTGTTACACTATAAAAACGGCTATTCTGTTTTTCTGTATGAGGACGTAATATCCTGGCACACATCATAGGCGTGAGTGTCAGCGATATCACTGCCGAGATTAAGATAGCAACTGCAAGCGTAATGGCAAATTCTCGAAACAATCGACCTACGACATCCCCCATAAACAGCAACGGGATTAAAACCGCGATAAGCGAGAAGGTCAGCGAGATAATCGTAAAGGCAATCTGTTCGGAACCTTTAAGGGCAGCATTTTCTGGGGTCTCGCCTTGTTCAATGTAACGGGTGATGTTCTCAATGACCACGATCGCATCATCGACCACAAATCCGGTGGCAATGGTGAGTGCCATCAAAGTTAAGTTATTAATGCTGAAATCGGCAAGATACATAAAGCTGAAGGTGCCGATTAAGGATAAGGGCACCACAATGGCCGGAATTGCAGTGGCAAAGGCATTTCGAAGAAATAGAAAAATAACCAATACCACCAGTGCAAGTGCTAAAAGCAGCTCAATTTGCACATCTTCTACAGAGGCTCTGATGGTAGTCGTTCGGTCGGTTAACAGAGCAACCTCCAGGCCGGTTGGTAATGACTCTTTTAGTTTGGGTAACAGTGTTTTGATACGATCAACGACTTCGATGACATTGGTGCCAGGCTGGCGCTGAATATTGACAATCACAGAGGCAGTCCCGTTTGCCCAGGCGGCAAGTCTGATATTCTCAGGGGCATTATGGGCATCGGCTACATCAGATAAATGCACAGCACGACCATTTCGATAAGCAATAATCAAATCATCATAATCACTGGGTGAACGAATTTGATCATTTGCATCAATAATGGCAGAGCGGGTAGGGCCATCAAACATGCCTTTAGGTTGATTAACGTTAGCATTGGCTATGGCCGTATGCAGGTCTTCCAGACTTAAGCCGTAAGCGGCTAAGGCATCCGGGTTGGCCTGAATACGAACGGAAGGGCGTTGCCCTCCGCTGATAGTGACTAAGCCAACACCAGTGAGTTGTGAAAGCTTTTGGGCTAGGCGTGTGTCGACTAAATCTTCAACCTGGGTTAAAGGCAGTGTTTTTGAACTAACTGCTAAAGTGACAATGGCGGCATCTGCAGGATTGATTTTATTGTAAACCGGCGGCATGGGTAAGTCGCCCGGTAAATAATTATTAGCCGCATTAATGGCGGCTTGAACTTCTTGCTCAGCAATATCGAGGCTTAAGTTCAGGTTGAACTGTAAGGTTATCACTGAGGCACCTCCAGAACTAGAGGAGGACATTTGATTTAAACCCGGCAATTGACCGAGTTGTCGTTCTAAAGGAGAGGTAACCAAAGAAGTCATTACCTCCTGGCTAGCCCCTGGGTATAGTGTTACGACTTGAATGGTCGGGTAGTCAACCTGTGGTAATGCCGAGATAGGGAGTTCACGGTAGGCAATTACACCTGTCAATAAGAGTGCCAGCATGAGTAATGAAGTGGCGATAGGGCGTAAGATAAATATCCGTGAGGGATTCATGGGCAGATCATCGGGTTGCCGGTCTATAAATGTGGACGCTGCTTAAGAACCTTTCTTGCGACTCTTATCATGAGCGTCATTATTTTGGGGTTGAGGTGTTGTGGCATCCGTTGCGATAGGTTTATTACGGGGTATCAATTTAATTTTGATCCCGTCCCGTAGTTTATCGGCTCCATCGACTACGACTTGTTCATTAGGTTGTAGTCCGTTTAGTATGGCTACTTTTTCGCCTTCGATGGGGCCTAATGTAACAGGTTTTACAGTAACGGTTTGGTCGTCCTGCACAGCATATACAAAAGTGCCTTGTGTACCGCGTTGAATAGCCGAGGTGGGTATAATAGTTACTCCCTTTAAGGTATCCATGCTCATTTTGATATTGACAAATTGATTGGAGAATAACATACCGTCTTCATTATTAAACTGACCTTTGAGTTTTATAGTGCCGGTCGTGGAGTCAATTTGATTGTCGACTGCGAGTAATTGTCCATTAGCCAGCTTGGTTTGGCCTCTACGATCATAAGCATCAATGCTGATCTTATCGCCTGAATGAAATTTCTTCATCACGTCTTGCAAACGGTCTTCTGGTAAGGTGAAAACCACTGCAATCGGTTGGATTTGGGTAATAACAACCAGTCCGTTACTATCAGAAGCATGGACGATGTTGCCTTGATCCACTAAGCGTAAACCTAAGCGACCACTGATGGGGGCAGTAATACGAGCATAGGTGAGTTGCAGTTTTGCATTGGCAACAAGACCCCGGTCAATTTCTAAAGTGCCTTTGTTTTGTTTGATCAGCGATTCTTGAGTCACAGTTTGCTGTGCTGCTATAGAATCCTGTGCCAATAAGGTTTTGTAGCGAACCAGATCCGTTTCAGAGTTTTTCAGGAGAGCCTCATCACGCATTAATTGTCCTTCGGTTTGCATGAGTTGTGCCTGGTAAGGGCGGGGGTCTATTTCAGCCAATAAGTCGCCCACGTTTACCATTTGGCCTTCTTGAAAAGCCACATGCATCAGTTCACCGTCAACGCGAGATTTTACGGTCACGGTGCGTAAAGCAGTCACTGTCCCTAACCCTGTTAAATAAATAGGGAGGTCACCTTGTGTCACGGGTTTAGTTGCAACGGCAATCTCAGCTTCTGCTAGTTTACCTGGTTGTTTATGGTGCTCGGTTGTTGGTTTAGTGTCGTTATGCCTAATGTAATAAGTCGAGGCTGTGATTAATAAAACGATGGCTATTCCAGTTGTCCAGCGAAATCGTCTCAAGGTGGTTTTTTTATTCTCTCCCATTGTGTTTTGTTGTCCAGTTACAATTTTATTCAATAGTCCTGAGGGTCATTATCATATAAAACATCGATTACGCAAAGTGACAATGTTAAGGTAGTAAGTTGGATATTAATGTGGTTCTTAGTAATAGGGCGAGTGGATTACGTATAAACTCTAACTGTTTTTTGCAAAATGCTCTGAATTGCTGGCGTTTAGTTTGTAAATAGCATCAAAGTTAGGTCTGATGCTACAATTATCATCCAATTATTTTATTTTTTAGGAAGAATATGAGCAAAATTACTATCGAACACAATCCGAGTGAAGCACGTTTAAAAGAATTGGGTGTATCCAAC
The DNA here is from genome assembly GCA_003584865.1 of Methylococcales bacterium. Classification (GTDB taxonomy): domain Bacteria; phylum Pseudomonadota; class Gammaproteobacteria; order Methylococcales; family Methylomonadaceae; genus Methylobacter_C. The sequence continues at coordinate 4,176 of QVQE01000175.1, read as the reverse complement.
TGGGAAATATGGGAAAAAGAAATATCTAAGTTTCCAATCGATTTTGATGAAACTGAAAGTGCTTATGTGCTGGAAGGTGAAATTTTAGTGACGCCTGCCGGTGGTGAGCCGGTGCGTATTTTACCAGGAGACTTAGTTTCTTTTCATGCTGGCTTAGATAGCCAATGGGAAGTCGTTAAACCATTACGTAAACATTATAGCTACGATTTTCCTAACGGGGTCTAAGCATTATATTTCATCTGACAGTTAATTTTGTAACTGTCAGATGAAGTCTGACTCTCTGAATTTATTTAGGTTCTGATAGTTTAAGTGATTTGCCTGATGCTTTTTTCGTTACAGGCGTCGGGCTGTTGGCTTTTGTATCACCGAAAGAGCTTTCATCGTTTAAGTCAGGATCACTATCATCAGACGATTTTCCATCATGGATGAGATATTCTCTGTTTTGTTTATAGGAGTCTCTTATAAAGTCGTAACGATCCACAGAGCCTTCGTCGACAATTTTTTCGGTAGTCATTAAATTGGCACGCCGATCAGTCACATCAAGAACTCTCGCTCCAGCTGTTGCACCGTTTACGACAGAACCACCCAAGATAGAAACATACGTAATCGGGTTAAACAGAGTATCACCGATAAGTCCTACCGTATCTCTAGGAGAGCTAGGTCCAAAAATGGGTAATACCAAATAATTACCTGATGGAATACCCCAATAGCCAAGTGTTTGTCCAAAGTCTTCTTTGTGTTTTGGTAAGTCAAGTAGGTTGGCCACATCAACAAATCCAGCGACACCTGCCGTCGTGTTAATCAAAAAGCGACTACCGTCCATGCCTCCTTGAGACACTTTAAGTTGCAGTAAATCATTAATAGTAACGCCTACGTCATTAATATTACTAAAGAAGTTGGTAACTCCTGTATTAACAAATTCTGGTGTAATCCACTGATAGCCTTGCGCTAAAGGCTTTAAAATAGCTTTATCCAGATTGTCATTAAACAATTGAGTGTCGTGATTCCAGGCTGACCAAGGGTCGCTTGAGTCAGAAACGTGTGTTTGTGTTGCAGAACAACCGAGTAGAGTGATTGATAACACCAGGCTACGTAATAGAGTTTTATTAAGTGTAGGGCTTTGCATGCTCATAATTAATTTTATCCTGGATTATTGTTATTGTTTAATGTTCATTTACTGCTTCATACTCAGCTTAAGACTGAATAAATTTTCTATACTCTTAAATCAATATCAGTCTATTCGAGCTATTATCAGATTATTTTTATTGATATTCAAGAAATTGTCACGTCATAGGGTTTAATTTCACTCTGTATATTTTACAACGGGTTGTTTTGTATTTGTAATTATTAATTTAAGAGTGATGGCGGTGTGTTTTGCCGGCTTTAGCTTTGGTGATAACCGCACCTTTTTTATTCTTTACGGGTTGATTAGATTTGATTTTATTTGTAGATTTATGTTTAGCTGCGACTACCAATTTTGCTTTTGCCTTTACATGCGATTTGTTCTTGACTAAAACATGCGTGTTTTTAGTTGGGTGACTATGAGCTATATGCGAGCGATTATGTAATTTAGTTGGTTTAACATAACTGGTCGCGTCATTAACGGCATCGTCATTTGCAGCGATGACGGTTGGTACGGTATTTCCGCAGCCTAGTTGATAGGGCGGGAGACCTGATGAATCGTTTGACATAGTGCTAATGTTTTCAGTAGGACGATCATCATATTGGTTGGCAAACCCGTTGTTCATCATGTTAACCATTAGCTTATAACGTTCTGCGCTGGTCATGCCGCCCAAGACGACTCCAATCAGGCGTTTACCGTTTTGGGTGGCTGATGAGATCAGGTTATAGCCAGAACCGCAGGTAAATCCCGTTTTCATGCCTTCAGCGCCCGGATAACTGGCGGTAAACTTATTAATACCGTGCAATTCTCTACCTTTGAAATTAAAGCTATGCCAGGAAAAGTAAGGGTAATAATTTGGAAAATTACGTTGTGTTTTCCAGGCAAGCATAGCCATATCACGGGAAGTGGTGACTTGCCATGGATGTGGAAGCCCTGTTGCATTCATAAAGTGGGTATCGTACATACCTAAGGAATGTGCCATGGTAGACATTTTGACAGCAAAATTTTCTTCTGTTCCTCCTAAATGCTCAGCTAAAACAACGGCTGCATCATTTGCTGATCTCGTAATAAGCGCTAAAATGGCATCCTGAACAGATAGTGTTTCCCCTTGTCGAAGTCCCAGTTTACTATTAGGTTGTAACGCCGCATGACGTGAGGTAACCAAGGTATCATCAAGACCGATTTGTCCTGATTTTAAGGCATCAAATGCCATATAGAGTGTCATTACCTTGGTCAGCGAAGCAGGAAACCATGACTGGGAGGCATTTATTTCGTGTAATACACTACCGTTTTCGGCATCTATAATTATCTCTGCATGTTGTCCATAACTTAACTCTGACACCAGTAATAACAAAGTGGGTATCAAAATCAGTAGAATAGTCTTCGCTGTATTCATTTAAATAGGGTTTTCGTAAGTTAAGAAAGGTGGCTAAATCGGTACTAATTGTACAAAACTGATCATTCTATCAAATGATACGCAGGTGTTAAATGCTATTTTAATGCCAAAATTAGATAATGAGCAGTAAGTATTCACCACACCCTTTTGAAAAAGGGAGATTGAGGGGGGATTTATCTCTAATAAAATCTCCCCTAACCCCTCTTTTTTCAAAGAGGGGGGACTGAATATACCTACAGTGAGCATTATCTAGCTATTTTTAATTGGTTAATGCAAGTGTAGGGTGGAGTTCCTTGGCAAAGTCCCCATGAGCTTCCAAATGGACCTTCTTCGGCGGGTTTCCAATTTTCAGAGAAGGCTTCAAATACAGTCCCAGACCATTTCTTTTTAGCTAATTGCTTGAAGGTTGATTCTATCACTAATTTTTGATTACTTTTGCTCGCGATACCACAGCGTTCTCCGGTTTTAAGGTTGGTCGATGAGCTGTTTTCTGGGCCATTGGGCCAACCAAATTCGGTCATGATGACTTCTTTATTGGGATAAATACGATGTAGATCTTCAAGCCGGGCAATATGGAAGTCAGCGGCCTTTTCTGCCGGGATACAGCTATAAATACCGGAGTATTCATTTTCCCACCAAGGAAAAATATTAGCCCCTATCCAATCGACCTTAGAAGCAAAGCTGGTTTGTTGGCACTCTAATGAGCGATTACACCATTCCCACCAGGTATCGATGGTTGTGATAGGTTGGGTGACGCCTGCTTTGTGTAAGCTATCAATACAACGGGAGATTTCACCGTCATAAAGATTACCATGCCGGGTTCTTACTTCTGAACCGCAACTGAGTCTTATGATAGTTTTGGGGAACGCTTTTGCAACTTCAATCCCTTTTTCAATAGACTGAGAATTAATGTTGATGTCATCATCCAGCCAGAGGATGGCAATGACTTTAATGTGTCGTGCCTCAGCGGCAGTAAAAATAGCATCGAGTCCATTCAATACACCATAAGTCATAATGCAGCGAAATGGGGTTTTCTTGATAAGTTGATCCAAGAGGGTATCGATCAATTCCTTTGATGGATGGGCACCAAAATTAGGTGTTAATGTCCCAACATAAGTACTAAAAGCCGCGCATTGCAACGTGTTTTGCGGCGATACTTTAACCTGTTTTACTGCATAGGCATTTTGCCCAATAACTAACACAGTTAACAGCGTTAAAAATAAAAAAAAATGCTTCATGAAATCCTCATTAATTAATCTAATAATATCTAGATGTGGGCTACTTCTTCGATCCGCTATGATAGGCGAATTTACTTAAATTAGTGTGATTAATTAAATCACTAAAACATAAGTTGCACCTAAAATTAGTAAAGCAAGTAGATACAATCACTCTATTTGAATAATAAAACAGGTGATATTTTATAATATCGATTTGAACATTAAAAAATTAAAATTATTTATCAGATAAATTGGCATCCTTCATAGCGGCCTAAAAGTAGTTGACACTTTTGATGTCAATAAAAAATTAACAACAAGCTACCGTAGCCATTAAAAAACGGCCAGTGACTTTAAAGATAAACGGCTTAGCTGTTTCTTAAATTTAAGAAATCAGTAGTAGTTCTGGCTTTTTCTCTCTGACGATATTCAGCAGAATCTCA
>QVQE01000099.1 GCA_003584865.1 Methylococcales bacterium | reverse complement strand
CCCAAAAGTCCGGCAATATAGCTGATGCCCCCATAGGGAAACTTTAAGGCTTCAACACCTGCATATAAACGTTTACTTTTCTCTGGCAGACGACTATACAATTCTTGCATCTGCGCTTCAATATCTTGGGTGTAAGGTTCGATCATTTGTCAATTTTGAACAAGATTTCTTTCTCACAAAGTATAATTCTCGAACTGAACTTGCCTAAATTAATTTATGCACATTCCTTATTTATGCCGAACCATGATGAGCTTCAGCAAGAGACTACTGTTAAACCTTCTGAGCCGGTAATGTGTTTGGGGCAAACGTTTGTTAGTGACGAGGAACGACGTAAACACTTTACGGCTTTATTGCGTGAAAAACTTAAAGTCTTCCGCTTGGAAGCCGTTCGTGCTGGCTTTATGTTGATGCCTTTGAACCTGAAGAAGTCTGGATCTTAGAAAGATGATAAGTGTCTAGCGAAACGGAGTTGTCAAATATCTGCTACACTACCTAAAAAATTTCGGGATATTAATCATGTCAACGTCTTCTTTCGATACGCATGAGTTTTTCAATGAACTGAAAGGTGCCGGTTTTAGTGAGCAACAAGCTGAAGTCATCACTAAGCGTGATTTAAAAGAACTAGAAGTAATCCTAAAGCGCGATTTAAAAGAGATTGAACTTCGGCTTGAATCACGCATCAAGGACACCGAGCTAAAAATAGTTGAATCAAAAGCCGACTTAATTCGTTGGGTAGTGGGTGTCGGCGTACTGCAAACAGCACTTATTACGGCACTGCTCATTAAGTTAAGTGCGGCTCTCTAGCCCACAAAACACTTCCGGCTAGGACTCATGAGTCGTCGTAGACTCGGCGGGGCTTGCTCTATTGCTGGTATTCAAACCGGCATATAATTTAAGCCATAGTTGCAATTGCGCTCTGGCTTCTTTGCCCTCATTAGTATTTGCATACTCTGCCTCAAGCAGATTTAAAAAATCATGTAACACAGACAGAGGACTATTGATTGATTCCAGTAATGCCCCGTGGCGACTAAGCCAAAGATAAAGTTCAGTCATGTTAGCGTTACCAATAGACGACTAAAGCGGACCCCATTGTCCAGACAAATAATGCCTTAGTTTAAGATAGAGTCCTGTTTATCTTCCAGCTGAATGGCGCTGTCCCCTATTCGTTACGCATGAACCGATGTTTCTGTCGATCCATATTTATCTATAATTTTTGCTCCACCTCCTATAGCAGTTTGATAAACCCTATCAGGCGTTTTATAGCCTAATGATTGATGGTGGCGTTCTTGGTTATAAAAGACGAAGTAGTCGGTTAACCCAATTAATAAGCTTTGTACGGTATCATGCTGCTTCAAATAGACCTCTTCATATTTAACTGTTCTCCATAGCCGTTCGACAAAAATGCTACGCCAGAAATATCCTCAAGTAGCGGAATTATTAGGCTAATAGCTTGATTAGCCTACACTCTACTCAATTAGTATTAATTTTAGTCCAGAAAGCGTCAACATTATTTTTGAAAATATCTTTAACGGTAAGCGTTTCATCTCTCTGCAAGCTCTGATTATTATCGAAAAAAAACATGACTTCCTTAGCAATAAGAGCCGCTTTCTCATCAATAATCAGCTTGTCAACCCCCAACAATAAAAACCACAACACATAAAAAGGTTTTTGTAGACGCACCTTACCCTTTACACCCAACAGTCTATTAAATAATTCGGGTAAATCGTCCTTATCATCTGCTGATTTTTGAAAAGTTCTAGTCAACACGGCAACCTTCTGAATAAAAAGTTCCACGTCATTAATACTGTTAAGTATTTCTTCACGATTAGTTGTATTTTTCTGACCTTCTGCCGAGCTTAACCAATCAGTAATCTTTAGTTTAGATAAGCGAAACGTTAATGATCTAGGTGCCGAGTTATAGATATCAATAGTTTCAAAAACAGTGTGGATGCTTTTGTTTTTACATGATTTAAAGCTTAAGTAAACAAACAGCGTTAATAGCTCTTCATTATCCATGCGCTTATTATCTTTGCGATAATAAAACCATGATTCATACGTTTTCGTTATGGTTTTAATTTTTTCTATAATACTACGCTCAGAATAGGAGTTCCACATTTCAAAGCTATGGTCTTTAACTGGATAAGGCTTATTATTTAAACGAATAAATAAGTCAATAGGATCAAAATGTTTGTTTAACTTTTCATCAATATAAACCACTGATAATTCAAAATCCAAGATACGCCCCTGCAAATCATCACTTAACTCATCATATTTCTTCCCACCAAGTTCTTTTAAAATCGTTATGTTTTTAAACAACTTATAATGGTTCTTTATTGACCAAGCCTCTTGATTTTTGTTATTTTTGTATGATTTACCCAAAAAGCCCAAAATTGACAATAAACGTTGCTGACCATCTACCACTTCACAAATACCATTATCTCGACGACAAATAAAGATAGTCGGTAAAGGAATGCCTAACAACATACTTTCAATAATACCGGAGGCTTTTTTAATATTAATGACTTCTTGTCGCTGATAAGCGGGACGAATTAAAAAGGTATTTCTACCCATATCTTCAGTTAAATCTTCAATCGTTTTAGTGACTGCATCAGGACGATTTAAACGCATAGTCTCTAATTCATTAATCGCATCTATAGTTTTAATAGTCGCTTGCTGCTCATCCTCGTCAGCCTTTAGGCGACGATTTAAATAGAGTGCAAATTCAATCGTCTCGAAACATTTATTGTTTAATTCCATATTGACGAAATCTGCCAAATATTGAAAACGTTGATTAGTGATTTTTGAAAAACCCCGTTTATCGCCGGTAAATATGCTGATATTTTTATGTATAACCGCCGCAAGATTCCTGATAGTGTTTTTATCAAAAAATAAGCCCACATCAATGTTATTCTGCTCCAAAATAACCAAAGCCCAATATACACCTTGATAAATTATCCATTCTTTCTCGTTTAACACCTTAAAGAGCTGATAAATGAGTCCAATCTTTTGTTGAAAGCCTAGTAGGATTTGATCTTGATTCTCTGCATTTTCAATATACAACTCGTATAACCATTCAACAGTCTCTCTTCTACTCGAAGTGGTGGCATAAATATTAATAGGGAAATGTTCTAAAACTAAGAGTTCTCGTATTTTGGCTTGGCATTCTGCATTTGTCAGCGGATTTGGTGAATGTTTTGCAAAAAATATCGCCTTAAATTGCTCTATCCACTCTGGAATCGGATTAGCTAAAAACTCAGCATCCAGTATTTCAGTAAAATTATCTTCTAAATGTTGAGCCTGCTGTACTTCTAATGTTTTTAAGGGCGTAATACCAGAATTGTAGCGCCAAAATATTTCCTTTTTAATACGATCTTCCAATTCATCTTGCGCTGGATGTTCACCCAGAGTAGAAAACTCAATAATACGAATAGTCGTATCTAAAAATACACGCTGAATTTCTGGCTCTAGACTCTGAAAGTTCAATCCTTTAAGAGCACTTAAACTACGCAAACCTTTTTTACTCAGCTTAAAATCACTTTCAAAAAAGCGCTTTAAGGTTTCAAAGCGCTGACGACCATCAATAACCTCATACTTAGTTTTATTGCTGGCGGGAATAAACATAATAAGCGGCGGAATTTCAATACCCAATAAGATACTTTCAATAAAAAACGTAGCTTTATCATTGTCCCAAACATAATTACGCTGATAATAAGGCGCGTAATCGATTGCTTTTCGTTTACTTTGCAGCAAGGTACTGATGCTTTTGCTCAATGATCTAGCATTCAAGTGCTTATTTAATGCATCACGTAAATCGATAGTTTGAGCTTGCGAGCCTGTCATTTTTATTATTCTTAAATTTGTTCAGAAAGTTGTTAAACGAACGGTAAAGTTTTTGATGTTTATGTTTTCGAATAACTTTTCATCTGGTTTATAGAAAGACCGTTCTGTCTAAGGTAAGCATGATCATATAGCCTTGGTTTTCATTGTACATAATCTGGAATCAATCTAACAAGTTTTTAAGCCTGTAGATGCGCCACAACTTAGACACGAAGCACTTCATGAACGAAACTCAAAACGCAATTTCACCCAGAGTATCAACCGCTATATTCGTTAATCACAATCTAACATTATATTTTAATTTTCTTAAGCAATATCCGCTCTACCCTTGACCGTCTAAGAAAATCTCACAAATCCTAAATGGATGTTCTTGGAGCTTTAACCCCAATGCGTTGAGTGTGTAGCCTTTCCCCTGACTCTTACAGCAACAAAGCCGGAACTTCCAATGCTTCGCGTCGATCTCATTGCCACTCACTTGAACGTGTTGAAGAATCTTTTAGAGCCCTTAAATATTTTGCCCAGACTTAACAAACAAAGCTTGGATCTATGAGTACAAGCCGACTACCTTCCAGTGTTAACACCCAGACTGTGAGTACGCTCCTTAACGTCGTTTATACCAGATTATGACCATTAACAAGCTCACTGGAACAGTGCGGACTTGCACTTAGACACTGGGTGGCTTAACCAGAGCATCGAGTGTCTTCACCCGAACAGTGAGTGTCTTCACCCGAACAGAGGGTGTTTTAACAAGAACCGCAGGTGCTTTAACAAGAGCGACGGGTATCTTATTCCAAACAGCGAGTATTACCTTCAAACCTAAGTATTTATCCTGTTAAGCCTCTGGCAATGACCTGAGCAACACGGTCTATCACGCTAAAGGGTGTTTTTGGTTAAAACTTTTTATCATTCAAAAACACACTTAATCCGACTCATTGAAAAACAATCTGCTATTATTTCCCGCATTTTAATTTAATTTACTTAAATCAACCTACCAATCGGGAAAAGCATGTCAGAATTTAATAACGTCACTATCGTAAAAAAAGCCAATGTTTACTTCGATGGCAAAGTCAGTAGCCGTACTATCCGTTTCGAAGATGGTTCTTTAAAAACACTGGGCTTTATGCTGCCCGGTGAATATCTGTTCAACACCGCTGCTCCAGAATTAATGGAAATTATTGAAGGTGATCTTGAGGTGTTATTACCCGGTTCAGATGAATGGCAAAAAGTAATCAGTGGACAATCATTTGAGGTACCCGCTAATTCAGCTTTCACCGTAAAAATTAATACGGCTACAGATTACTGCTGTTCTTTTATCAACGGATAAAATGGAAAAAGTCGCCATCTTTGTCGATGTGCAAAATATTTATTACACCACTAAGCAACGTTATCAACGACAATTTAACTACAGCGCATTCTGGCAATAATTATTGCAATTATGGACACATAAAAAAACCGGATTCCATAAAGATGAAATCCGGTTTTTTAAGACAAGCGTATAACTAATTATTTCTTGATTATACTAATACCTTTTAGCAGGTTTAGCGCTTCATGCAAAGAATAGTCCTCTACATCTGACTTATCTTTTTTATCGCCGTCTTTTTTATCGCTATCCTTACCTTTATCGCCTTCTACTTCTTCCTTCTTTCCCTTAGCAGCGCTGTTGGCATTTTGCAAATGACCTGACAAGTCAGCTTCCTTTATAGACAAGGAATCAGCCTTATCCAAAGTTTCCAGCTTGACTCGACCCAAAGCAATATCAGGCTCAATGCCCTCAGCTTGAATTGATCGACCAGAAGGTGTGAAGTAACGTGCTGTTGTCAACTTGACCGCAGCGCCATTACTCGTTGGCAATATTGTTTGCACAGACCCCTTACCAAAAGACTTCTCACCCATGATCACTGCCCGCTTTTGATCCTGCAAGGCGCCTGCAACAATTTCTGAAGCCGAGGCAGAACCCCCATTTATCAGCACCACAACCGGTGCATCTTCAATCAGATCATCAGGGGTTGCATTAAAACGCATTTCCGAGTTTTCAATACGCCCTTCAGTATAAACAATCAACCCACTTCTCAAAAAGGCATCACTAACTTCTACTGCCGCATTTAAAACGCCACCGGGATTATTCCTGAGATCAAGTACCAAGCCTTTTAAGGCACCACCATTCTCTTTCTTCAGAGCAGCAAGGGCTTCTTTAAGACCTTCGCCCGTCCCCGATTGAAAGCTACTAATACGAACGTAGCCATAGCCTTTTTCTAAAATGCGGCTTTTAACACTCTTTACTTTTATAATATCACGCGCTAAAGTCAGTTTCAGAGGCGCTTCCAAGCCCTCTCGAACAATCGTCAGAGCGATTTTACTGCCGGGTTCGCCACGCATCAATTTAACGGCATCAGTCAATGACATGCCCTTTACGGGCTTCTCATCAAGCTTGATAATAAGATCACCGGTTTTTATGCCTGCTTTTTGTGCTGGAGTATCATCAATAGGCGAAACTACTTTTATGAAACCATTTTCCATAGTCACTTCAATACCCAAGCCACCAAATTGACCGGTAGTTCCTTCTTTTAATTCCTGGTATTCTTCTGCTACCAAATAAGCAGAATGAGGATCCAACCCACTTAGCATACCTCGAATGGCATATTCCAATAATTGTTTATCGGATACAGGCTCTACATAATCCCGTTTTATCCGACCAAAAATTTCTGTAAATGTTCTCAGGTCTTCATAAGGTAAAGCCTCTGTATCGGCAGCAACGTCCGCATTGCCTTTTTCGGCAAAAACGCTGCCACAGAGTCCTATAAAAACGCCCAACATAATCCCTAACGATAAAATAAAAATAGCTTTCTTTTTCAGCATCTGATCAAAACTCCATATCCTAGATTTACAACCTAATATTAACACCTAAACAAACATAATCATAAATGTCTTATCTTCGACACCATTCAATTGGATCAACCGGCACACCTTTACTGCGTATTCCAAAATACAATCCCGCTTTACTACGCCCACCACTTTGTCCAACAGATGCTATAACCTCACCAGCTTCGACAGAATCTCCGATTTTCTTATAAAGACTTTGATTAAAAGCATACAGAGTCTTGTAACCCTGTCCATGATCAAGAATGATCATTAAACCATAACCACGCAGCCACTCGGCAAAAACCACTGACCCTCGGGTAACTGCTCTGACGTCCTCGCCTTCATTAGCATCAATCAGCACGCCATCCCAAGTTACAACGGTTCTAGCACTACCGAACTTGTGGCTTAACTGACCCGTAACTGGCCAAGGTAATTTACCCTTAAGACTAAAAAAATCGACATCTTTTTCAACATTACCCTGCTTTTCTGTCTTTTTTTCTGTCTTTGAGATAGCAGGCTTATTTCCAGTTGGAACATCTTCCTTGTCTGCCCCCGGTAAGGAGGACACTAAAAGCTTTAAACTGTTTTCACTTTCCTGCAACTGGCTCAATTGTTGTTCAGGGGAAGAAAAATCATTGCTCATTTTATCAAGTAACTTGTTACGCTGCTTTTTTGCCTCTAAAAGTGCTAATTGCTCTGACTTTTTACCTTCTAAATCCTTCTCTAAAGTTGCTGCTTCAGCTTCTCTCTGCTTATCCAGTATATCAAGATGATTAACGGCTGCATCTAAATCAGCCAGTTTCTTCAATCGCTCTTTATTGAAATAATTAAAATAGTGCATCATTCGACCTGATACAGCAAGATCCTGTTGATTAAGCAACAACTTTAACTTATCTTTCTCACCAAAAGCGTAAGCCACTCTTATTTGCTCAATTAACTCCTTACGAAGTTTATCAACATCTCTCTGACAATGAGAGATTTCTTGGCGAATATGATCCAGGCTGTTACGCTTTTGCTCAATTTGGGCTTGCAACTGCTTCAGTACGGCAGCTGTTTCACCATAATGCTTATCAATTTCAGATAGTAAATTCAACAAATTATCTTTTTGCACTGATAAACGTTGCATCGCCTCGGTATCAGCCTGAACAGTTATTTGATCCTCCGCTTGATCCACTGCATAACTACAGGTACAACTAATACACAGCAAAAAAACACACACTAAATAACGACGGTACAACCGACGCTCACAATCAACATAATTGCTAGATAATAACACCCTATTTACCTACTATAATGATCCAGTTAACATTGGATACCTAATTGAGATGCTGACTAAGTTAAAATCAGGCAAAAGTGTCAATTATATTATCCATTACCAAAAGTGATTGAAAATAAGGTATGATTTTGTTAAATTTGTCCGCTTTTAAATGGCAATCTGGTTATTATATTAATACACGTTGGTGATAGTTGTGTATAAATAATTCTTCACAGGTTCTTTAATTCAAATAAAGTAGCCAAATTAGATATTACTACGTAAACCCATGAACACTAAAGTTCATCACCTAATTCAACTCACTATCCACTAAAAACTTAAAATATACCATGGAACGTTACATAGAATTTATCTTAAATCACTACATCTTATCTCTCGCACTGGCTGTTGTTACTTATCTGTTAATACAAGAACTTTTCGACAGCGCCTTTAAGAAATTTGGCTCTATTTCTCCTCTTCTGGCTGTTGCCAAGATGAACGACACCGATACCATCGTGGTTGATGTCCGAGAGCCACATGAATTTATTCTTAGCCATATCAGTGATGCTATCAACATACCCTTGGGCAAACTACCCGAAGAACTTTCAAAAATTTCTGCTAACAAAAACAAGCCGGTATTACTGTCCTGCCAAACAGGAACCCGAGCAGCATCCGCCGGAAAAATATTAACAAAAGCAGGCTTCGAACAGGTTTTTGTCATTACAGGAGGCATGGAAGCTTGGGAAAATGACTATAAATTACCCGTAAAAATAACCAGCAAACAAAAAACAAAAGCAACACCCAAATTATAATTTCTTAACAACTAACACACACTTATAAATATTATGGTCGAAGAACAAACAGCACCAGAAAAACAATTTTCTATTCAAAAAATCTATACAAAAGACATGTCTTTTGAAACACCTAACACACCCAAGATCTTTACTGAGAAATGGGAACCGGCTGTTGATTTCAACCTGGGTTCTACCGTTTCACCTTTGGAAAACACTTTATACGAAGTCGCCCTGACCGTCACGATCACTGTAAAAAGTGACGATAAAGTGGCTTATTTAGTCGAAGTTAATCAAGCGGGCATTTTTACTATCCTTGGTTTTTCTGATCAAGAACTCGGCCCTATGCTTGGCAGCTTCTGCCCCAATATTCTGTTCCCTTATGCCAGAGAAGCCATATCCGATCTCGTTACAAAAGGAGGCTTTCCACAACTGCTACTCGCTCCTGTCAATTTTGATGCGTTGTATGCACAACATCTACAAGCTCAACAACAAGTGCCTATTTCTGAGACCATTAATTAATTAAAATTAATTAGTTAAATTAATGACAAAGAACATAGCTATTTTAGGTTCCGGTTCGTGGGGAACTGCATTAGCTCTTTTGGCAGCCAGAAATGGCTGCCAAACGTTGTTATGGGGGCATAATGCCGAGCATATCGCTGCACTTGCACTAGACCACGAAAATAAGCGCTATTTACCCCAATACCCTTTTCCTGACAATTTAAACGTAACTGCTGATTTAGCTGAAGTAGCTGCGTTTAGTGAGCTTATCTTAGTTTGTGTACCCAGTCACGCCTTTAAAAACACCCTGATCAAGCTTAAACCTTTTGTATCAATCGACATTAAAATAGCATGGGCAAGCAAAGGTTTTAACCCCGATGATGGCTGTTTACTCCATAGCATCGTCGCAAAAACGTTTAGCGCTGAAACGCCCGCAGCTATCATTTCAGGCCCTACTTTTGCACACGAAGTGGCAGCCAACCTACCTACCGCCATCACCATTGCCTCAACCTGCCCCCACTTCTCTAAACAGCTATGCGACATCTTACACAGTGGACATTTTAGAACTTACACCAGTACTGATGTCATTGGTGTAGAAGTCGGAGGAGCCGTTAAAAATGTTCTGGCGATTGCAGCCGGTATTGCGGACGGCCTGGGTTTTGGTGCAAACACTCGTGCGGCATTAATTACCCGGGGTTTAAATGAAATCATTCGACTCGGCATTGCCCTTGGGGGTAAACAGGAAACGTTTATGGGCTTAGCGGGCTTGGGCGACCTGATCTTAACCTGTACTGATAACCAATCCAGAAACAGACGATTTGGTCTTGCCTTGGGACAAGGAAAAGATAGAAACCAGGCAACACTCAGCATTGGTCAAGAAATAGAAGGTATTTCCGCAGCGAAAGAAACTTTTCTATTGGCTAAGAAATACAACATTGACATGCCTATTACAGAACAAACTTATAAAGTGCTTTATGAGGGACTCGACCCGCGAATTGCCGTGCATAATCTTTTGGGACGTGGACAAAAAGCAGAGTCTTAATTATCGGACACCATTATTAACGGTCATAACTTGACTCAGTTTAATTGACCATTAAGACCATTGAATAGAAATGCCTCCATTAAGCAAACAACTCGACTTTATCTGGAGTGGTGAAGACCACAATAGCAAAAAATTAAACGGTGTTATTACCGCAAGAAGTGTACTCATTGCAAAAGCAGAATTAAGGCGTCAAGGGTATCGAGTCACTAAAATAAGGGAAAACTCAAAACCATTATTTACCCCTAGAACTAGAAGCATTACCTCGGGAGAAATTGCCACTTTTTCCAGGCAATTAGCCACCTTAATTAGTGCTGGCATTCCCTTGGTGCAAGCTGTGGGTATTATTAGTAACGGTCATGAAAATCCTAGCATGCAAACATTGCTATCAACTATAAAAACTGCCCTTGAAAATGGGGATAGTCTGGCAAATGCCTTGAAAAACCATCCACAGCATTTTGATGAACTATTCTGCAACCTCATTGCCGCAGGTGAACAAGCCGGCATATTAGAAACACTTCTAGATAAGGTTGCCACTTACAAAGAAAAAACAGAGTCTATAAAAAAGAAAATCAAAAAAGCACTCACTTACCCAATCGCGGTGGTTATGGTGGCTTTTATTGTCACAACGCTATTACTTTTATTCGTAGTCCCTGTCTTTGAAGATATGTTTAAAAGCTTTGGTGCCGAGTTACCACTTTTTACACAACTAGTGGTTAGTATTTCAAAATGGGTAGCCCGTTATTGGTGGCTTATCCTTGGCATGATGGCGTCTAGCATTTATTGTTTTTACTATTTTAAAAAACGTTCTCAACCGTTTAACCATTTCCTGGATCACTTTTTATTACAATTACCCATTGTTGGACTCATTTTAAACAAATCCGCAATTGCCCGATTTTCAAGGACACTATCGACGATGTCAGCAGCCGGTGTACCTCTAGTCGATGCCTTACAAGCAGTGGCTGGAGCTTGTGGCAATCTAATTTATAAGGATGCCGTTTTAAAAATGCGAGAACAAATCGCAACCGGACAAAGACTCCAGTATGCCATGCAACAAACCAACCTGTTTCCCAACATGGTTCAACAAATGATTGCTGTCGGTGAAGAATCGGGCTCAATCGATAGGATGTTGGCTAAAGTCGCGGACTTTTATGAAGAAGAAGTAGACAATCTGGTCAATAATTTAAGCAGTCTACTGGAACCCATTATCATGGTTATCTTAGGCATTCTTATTGGCGGCTTAATTATTGCCATGTATCTACCCATTTTTAAGATGGGTGCCGCCATTGGTTAAACCCTTTAAAAAACCAGCGGACAGGCTGGTTTTGGTGTGAGTAGGATAATTATCAAATTGCAGTTGCCAAAATCTCTCCTTTTGTCCAGTCTGGTAATGATTTTTCACATAATTCCAGCCATTTAGACTCTAGATTATTTTTTATCTTTAGGACTTAAGCCTGAATAGAATCCAACGCAATCATTCCATCAGTTGCTGAAATTGCCTGAGAAATCACCTCTCTGGCTTCGGCGCTGTATTAATGATCAAGACAGAGAAATACTAACCATTTCCTTGTAGGCTTAAGACATTAAATGGGCGTTGTTCGGTTACCAGTTCATAAATAAAGAAGCCATAATTAAATGATGCATAGTATCAGGTGTCGTATTAATACGGGTCAGATCTTCATTTCAACCTATGGTTCATATAAGCAAGTCTCCATCAGGATTTCTTAATCCCCAACATAAATAATATAGAAAACATTATTTATTGTACCCATAATTTTAAAGCGTTAAAGTATAATGCTCATCGCTTTTTATTAATGTTGGAGGGTCAGTTTATGAGTAAGACAATGAGTAAAATAAAAGGTGATACGGATTTATTTTTTACTACCCACCGATTAGGTTACGGCCTGAGAGCGGAAGACTATGAACCGTTATTTAAACAAGGACATAAGGCCTGGCTGGAAGAACAATTAGCGGCTCCAGTAGAGGACGAGGCTCCTGTAAAAAGTCGTCTCGACACCTGTAAACTGCCCATTAAATATGCGGCTGTTGAAGGTAAGTGGCCGACAATGGATGAATTGCGGCCTTTAAGCTCACTGTCAAAACCCATTGAAGAATTATGGCCGTTATTTGACCCACAAAAGCCCGTATCCGGCGCAGAAAGAGCTAGACCCAGGACTGAAGTTATTGCAGCCACATTACTACGATCAGTCTATAGCCGCTACCAATTGAAAGAAGTCATTAGCCAATTTTGGCATGATCATTTTCATGTGAATGCTTTTTCAGATGAGCGTATCAGTGTCGCCTTACCTGTTTATGATAGAGATGTGATCCGTAAAAACTGTTTCGGTAATTTTCGAGTCCTGTTAGAAGCCGTGGCAACTTCAACCGCCATGCAATTTTATCTTTCCAATTACTCCTCTCGTGCCGGAGCAGCCAACGAGAACTACGCACGCGAGTTATTAGAACTCCATACTTTTGGTCGCGAGAACTACTTAAATGACAATTTCAACCGCTGGCGCGAAGTACCTGGTGCCTTAAAAGGCAAACCCATTGGTTATATTGACCAAGATGTTTACGAAGTTGCACGCGCGTTTACAGGTTGGACGATTGCCGAGACCGGTCGCTTTAATTATGTTGATCGCTGGCATGATGGTTATCAAAAACGTATACTTGCAACAGAACTAGCCCCTTTCGCACCCGCTATGGCCGACGGTCGTGAAGTACTTGATCTTATCGCTGCTCATCCAGCCACCGCACAGCATATAGCCACTAAATTGTGTATTCGTCTGGTAGGTGAAAACCCACCGGCCTCATTAATCACTCGCGCCGCAGCGACCTGGCAAAGTTCCCACCAGGCTCCTGACCAGATTGCAAAGGTACTGCGTTTGATTATTGAATCTCCTGAGTTTATGCAATCGCGGGGTGCCAAAATTAAACGTCCCATAGCATTGATGGCTAATTATGTGCGTGTCATGGGCTTTGATTTTACGCCCAGCGAAGGTCTCATCAACCAGTTGACTAACGCTGGACAACGTCTTTTTGGTGCAACAACTCCGGTCGGTCTACCGGATGAAAATGCTATTTTTCTAGGTACAAATACCCTGCGGCATCGTTGGGCGCTGCTGTTAGGGTTGGCGCAAAATCAATGGGGAACAGGAACACCCAACCTTGCTGCCACCTTTACCGCATGGAAAGCAATACCTGGCAATGGCACTGAAACGATCACCGAATTATTTCGTTTGATGGGTAACTCCGCTGATAGCAAAACTATTGAAACCGTTACAATGGCGGCAGGTCTATTACCTTTTGCACCGCCTGTTGGAAAAGAAAAAAATTTGATATTGGCATCAGCCATTGCTGCCATGTCTCCCGATTTTCAGTTCTGTTGAGGTCTCTCATGATAAATGTTAACCGTCGTGAAGTATTAAAAGCGTTAACCGCTGCGGGTCTCTTCTGTGCCCCATTACCCTTTGGTTTACGTAGCCTCGCTTTCGCTACAGAAGAATCCACTCCAACCCTGATGGTCATACATTTACGCGGGGGATGCGACGGCTTAAATCTAATCTCACCTGCCGATGATCCTGACTTTATTGCTGCCAGGCCTGCCGATTTAAGAGTTCTGAAAGAGGGTAAAGACGCTGGCTATGCTTTAGGCAATAACCTGTCAACCCTTATTGATTTTCGTCTTCATGCCATGGCGGGCGGGCTAAACGAACTTTACCAGAATAAGCATCTCGCCTTTATTCATGCTTGCGGATTAATGGACTCTACCCGCAGCCACTTTGTTGCAACTGACATGATCGAAGCTGGCATTGGCTCAACGAACGAATTATTACACAGTCAATCCGGTTGGTTGACACGGGCTATTCGGTCGCACACTAAAACTAACCAAGGGCTTGAGGCCTTTGTTCTCAATGGCTTAATTCCAGGAGATTTACTGGGACTTGAACAGGTGCTTGCTGCAACGGATATCAATAATGGCTTACCGTCTGTGGGCGGAGATGCCGTTGCAACCGCACTTTGGCAAATGTATAGTCATCGTAATGATATATTAGGTAAATCAGTCCAGCAGGCGTTAAAACTTCCGTCTGTCATTGATCAACGCATCTCGCGAGATCCTCAAGGTCACATTATTGCTTATACGCCTGAAAATGGTGCAAATTATGATAAATCGGGTGGTTTCGGGAGTGTGATGAAATCAGCCGCACGTTTAATAAAGATGGAAGTTGGGCTTCAGGCCATCACGCTCGATTATGGTGGCTGGGATAACCACGAAAATCAGGCGGGTGCGTTCCGAAATTTGGTTGACACTCTGTCAACGGCTTTAAATGCGTTTTGGAACGACATTAATGCCTATCATAACCGGGTTGCATTAGTGATGATAACGGAGTTCGGTCGACGTTTACGCAGTAACAACAGTGGCGGCACAGACCATGGTAGAGCCAGTGTGATGACTGTTTTAGGTGGCAACGTGCAAGGCGGGAAACTCTACGGCAAATGGCCTGGACTCAGCACCTCTCAACTGATTGAAGGTGTCGATCTAGCCGTTACAACCGATTACCGTCAAGTACTCTCAGAAATCCTGTTAGCGTTAAACGCTGGAAGCACTGTTGATATATTTCCAGGCTTCCGCCCTATTAACTCTTTGGGTTTATTCACGCCGTCCTAGCATTTGATTATACTGACTAATTGTTATCTGGCTGAATTATTGCTTAAATCACTACTAAATTTATGCTTACTAGTCCCGTAGCTTAACAACTGACTTGACTTGACTTGAGTATATCGCTCAGCAACTTAAGAGGGCTATTCTCTACTCCATACTTCGTAAAAGTTAGCCCCTCAAATGTCCATTCCCATAGACCACCCACTTGTATGTAGTCAACTCATTTGGCCCAACGGGTCCACGAGCGTGAAGCTTATCCGTACTGATACCTATAACCGATCCCAATCCATAATCGCCACCACCGGACAATCTTGTTGAAGCGTTGATCAGCACAGATGCCGAATCAACCTGCTGTTCAAATTTGTGAGCACTGCTCAAGCTTTGTGTCACAATACCGTCAGTGTGTCCAGACCCATAGTGATTAATATGCTCTATTGCCTCGTCAATCCCTTTGACGATTTTTATGGAAAGTATCGGTGCCAGATATTCCGTATACCAATCGTCTTCTGTGGCGGGAATAACATCCTTCAATATCTTTTGGGTTTCTTCACAACCGCGTAGTTCGATAGCGTTTGAGTCAAATGCAGCTTTGATCAAAGGCAATATGTGTTCTGCGCAATGCTTATCAATTAATAGCGTTTCAAGTGCATTACAAACCTGAATACTTTGGCATTTCGAGTTAACAGCTATTTTGACAGCTTGTTCTTGATCAGCGTCATCTGCAATATATAGATGACAAATACCATCGTAATGCTTAATCACTGGAATTCGGGTTCCCTCAGCAATTCGCTTAATTAACCCTTTACCACCCCGTGGAATAAGTACGTCCACGTAGTCATCCATTGTTAGTAATTCGCTAACCGCATCATGACCTGAAGTACGAATAATTTGTATAGCATATTGAGGAAGCCCAGCGCTTACTGCGCCTTCAATCATTGCATCCGCCAATAGCGTGTTGGTTTGAAGTGCTTCTGATCCGCCTCGCAAGATGACTGCATTACCACTTTTTATACAAACTCCGGCCGCGTCCGTGGTGACATTAGGCCTCGACTCGTAAATAATACCAATGACGCCCAGAGGAACGGATTTTTTAAAAACCTGTAATCCGTTCGGATTAGTGTGCCCTTCCAACACTCGATTCAAAGGATCTGGACACTGAGCTACTTTTCTAAGCCTGGAAAGCATGTAATGAAAAGTTTTATCATCAATCGTCAACCGTTTGATCATCGCCTCTGACTGACCATTCTGCCGTGCGGCTATAACCTCCTGAGCATTAACTTCAAGAACTTGATCCATTATTGATGCAAGCGAATCAGCCATTTTAGAAAGAGCAAGATTACGGAGTATTTCAGAAGTTGATGACAATTGGTTAGCTGCGGATCGGCTTTGCTTGGCAATAACTCGAACAGTATGGTTATGCATTTCTTTAATTTACACCGACTTTTGATCTAAATGTAATTGCAGAGCATGCATCAAATCAGTCAATGCAGCAATGAGAACCTCTGTCAATTTCTTAAAATCTGCTGACTGACCTGCTCTTGCTGTATGTTCTAATTCGCGAGCACATTCAGTGGCTGATGCCGCATAAAAGTTTCCAACAGCACCTTTAATTGCATGCGCAGTGTTCCCCAGTGAAACCAAATTTCCCTCCGAACAATAATCGCTTAATTCTTTCAATTGGTTAGGAAGATCGGTTAAAAAAAGGATTATCATATCATCTAGCAACTCAGTATCATCTTCTAAGTAATCAAGAGCTGATTTTTCATCCCAAACTTGAGTATGGGATTTTTGTTCTTCTGTCATTTTTACCTCTATCTTTGTTTCTAACATTGGAATTGTTACTTGGGTTTGAGTTAATTCTGGAGTTAATGTTGATGAGCCTAATTGCTCAATTAATAGTCGCTTTAAATATTCAGTTGAAATGGGCTTAGTGACATACTCATCCATCCCGGCTGCCAGACATTTTTCACGCTCACCTTTGAGGGCATTAGCGGTAAGTGCAACCACAATTTGATGAGGTATACCCTCACGAGCTTCAAACAAGCGTAGTTCTTGCGTTGCCGCATATCCATCC
>QVQE01000178.1 GCA_003584865.1 Methylococcales bacterium | reverse complement strand
ATTAGGAATATCTCCTGTTTCCATAGACTCAAATGTCCTTTCATCACGTTCAAACTCAACAAGCGCTCGCTCTTTTGCTCCTTGCGTCTCGGGGCCATCGTAATTCAACAGTCTGGCACAGATATAAAAAGTACGATCAATCAACGGTTGTTTACGACGTAACTCGAACTTTAGCAGCTCAAGTAAACGTGAATCGGGTGATGCCAAAATCAACTCACAAGCCGATTCGATATCTTCTGCCAATAACTCAGAAAATCGCGTTACCGCAAAATCCGCTGCGGCTTTACCATGAATATTGTTAATGACTGAAAGACCGTAAATTTTTTGCGAATCATCCAAACCGTCCCATTGTTTTATCAGCGCAGCTTGTGCGGAACTGCCAATTTCAGTTAACGAGTCAGAGGCTGCTCCTTTAAGAAAATCACCTTGATCAGCGGCCATTGCCAGAATAAGGGGTTCTACAAAAGCGGGATAGGCTAACCCTCCCATTGCCTTCGCTATCTGAATGGCACCATAGCTATCTAAATCTTCTGATAATTGAGATGTTAAAGCAAGAGTCACCCTTGACTGATCAAAACTGCGAAGATGATCAATCAAGTCTTTAGTCCAGCGAGGATTATCCAGATCGGCGGCCAATAAATTGACTGTCGCCATCAAATCAAGTTTAGATGTATCCAGTGAGGACTTGGCAAAACCCTGTAGACAAGCCGCAATTGAAAGTTGAATCTGGATTTTACTGGATAGTTTTTCAGTAATACCAGTTGAATCTCTCAACAACCTCAGCAGGATTCCACAACTCGATGACTCATGACTGAGATTTTCAAGAACGTCTAAGGCCTCTTCTAATGAAGGCGGTAATTGCAACCAATGATCCAGTTTTTCTAAAGGGGCTGAATCCACAAAAAAGGCCTGCAATGCTGTCAATCGCAGCGAAGATTCGAACTTCTCACGGTCAAATATCATCTTTAAAAATTCGACATGCCCAAATACGCCCGTGAACAAAGACTCGAAGAGTCTTCTAGGATGCGATTGATTATTTTCTATCTGAAGCACACTGTTAATGCTTGACTCCAAGGTATCCCAATCCAAGTGCTGACTCACCTTAAGCAGGGAATAAACAAGCATGGTCTTCCCAAAATCATTGGGCTGTTTGTCGATAACCCATTGGCTAACCTGTTTAAGAAATACTGTACAAGGCACATCATTGCTATAGGTTCGCAATTGATCAATAGATACAAACCTCAGAGGATCAACGCCACCTTGCTTAAATCGGTTTAAATCATTTTCAAACAAGCGCAGCAGTTCTTCAGGATCAATAATCGCCAGTACCTTTGCGGCACAATCAATTAATAAACTTGGCCAAGTAACCCAATTTTTTAAAAACAAGGCCTTAAGATTGGATAAATGCTGTGGCGGTAATGCCCGAAATAAACGAGACAATAAGGTTGTCTCTCCACGCTCAATTAATTGAGCGATAAATAATTCATGGAACCAATCGGTTTCGATATGGATGCGTTCATCATAAGCTTGCTTCGGTAAATCACTATAAAACTGTACAGCCCACTCCCGGATTAAAGGGTCATCAAGTTTTCCATTTACAGCAGTTATAAGATTAAACATATTGATAGATCCATGAATACGAAGATAATACTACATTCTATAGGATTTCTAAGTCTGCATATCGAAATTTCGATATGCATGAATTTAGAATAATGGGAAAAACCAGATATTAGCCTGATTACCCTTAAATAATGCTCATGACTCGATATTCAAGTTTTTAAGAAAACGTCAACAAAGGTTTCTAACCCTGATAGTATCTGTTGCCAACGTTACTTCGCGTAAAAAACATAATAAACCTCCGGTTAATGCCATCATTGCCGCAATAAATAAGATAGACGTGACTCTGGATAAACTTAACTCCAGTTCTGCACCGACAAACAAAATGACAATCGAGGTACAAACAAATAGCGCACATAGTGTGCATAGAGAAATTGCCCAATGAATCAATCGAACTCGAGTGGGTAACGTCAATAATTCGTCACAATGTTCTTTGGGTACATTTTCAGGCGTCTCACTCAAAAAACGAAATCTATCGACTATCCGGGCTAGACGCCCCGTCAATACATTTAAAAAAGCGCCGACAGCACCCAATAAGAAAACAGGCGTTAACGCCTGCTGAATGACATGCGTAACAAATGGAATATTTGATACTGTATCCATTTTTAAAATCAAGTGGTTACAGGAGAGTCGCAGAAGGCTTTCCAATCGGTGATCACTTGCTCTGCGTAACTAACACCATATTCAAGCAGCGAGTTACGCCAGTCATCATTACGAGCAGCAAAAGCAATCCATTCATCAGTAATCGCCGCTCCTTGCCAACCTCCACTGCGAAGATGTGCCCAAGCCACTACCTTGCCCATGGCAATCATCACTTTTTCTAATCTGCGAAGCTTACCATCCCACGCTTCAAGGTGGAGACGATCTGAGTCTGGCAAAAGCTCTCGTATTACATAAGAACGATGTCCAATCTGCACAGCATTAAGAAAAGCCGGAGAAATGGCCTGAAGATGATGTTGAATAGTAATCACCCGATCCGCTTCGGTTTGCCATGTGGGTTGTGGTAATGTCAAATAAGGCGCTAAGGCCGAACCAGGCTGATACTTTAGATCAAGCAGATAATTTCCGTCTGGAGAACCTAAGCCTTCGACGAGGATGATATAACGCTCTGTTCCTAGACTACCGATACCGGCAATACGACGCGCCACATCCAGCACTTTAAAAAACTTCGGCTTTGGCTGACGTGCCGCAAACTGCTTCATAAACTTAACGACTTTTTTGCGATCCTCATCATTAATCGACAAGGCACGCCGACCATCCAGATTAAGTATGCGTTTGTCATCTTTAAACTCAGTGCGAGAGTCGAGGAACTTCTGACGCTCACGTTTTTTAAGATCAGAAAGTAAATTCTTAATCATACCTTTTGCTGTATCACGCTCTATCCAACGCGCTTTACCATCTTGAAGCGCAGCTATATAACTATCGAGGAAACAATGACACAAAGCAATTGCCTCAGGTTGATTAACATTTAATGTCTTTGCTCCTACCAGCACACTGGTGAGAAAACGGGCAAGTTCCCATGTTGCAGGTGCCAGTACGGCTTCATCAAAATCGTTAATATCAAAATAGGTCAGTCGATTGTCACCTTTGAAACTGCCAAAGTTTTCCAAATGCAAGTCACCACAAATCCAGGCAGGAGGCGCATCATTGAGTGGTGAATTAATCGGCCAGTCCTGATAAAACAGATGGCAGGTTCCGCGTAGAAAAGCAAAGGCATCAGCTCGCATTTCATGATATTTTAGAGCCAAGCGCTCGGCATCACGTCCTTGGTTGAAGCTGATAATACGTTCGACAACATTACGCTGAGTGGGCATGTGGAATCCAGAAAGTTTATTCAAAGGGGGATTATAAGCGTTTTAAACATCAATTTTATTAGATAAATCACATTAAATACCTAGCACCAAATAACGCAGTACCAATTCTAACGATGGTAGCACCCTCAGCAATGGCGGCCTCTAAATCGCCACTCATTCCAAAAGAATAGGTATCCAGTAATATTGAGGTAGGTAATTTTTCGACTGTCTGATAGAGTGTTTTAAAAGGTTGACGTTGCTTTTCAAAGCTGTTTTCTGGCTCAGGAATAGCCATAACACCCCTTAACTTGATATTGGGTAATTCGGCTACTTGCTCACAAAGATCAGGGAGTTCATCCAGAGAAATGCCGGATTTACTTTGCTCACCACTAATATTGACTTGCAAGCAAATAGTTAAAGGCGGTAAATACGAGGGGCGTTGCTCACTGAGACGTTGAGCAATTTTCAGACTGTCGACACTATGAACCCAGGAAAAATGATTGGCAATTAACTTTGTTTTATTAGATTGAATCGGCCCAATAAAATGCCAGGTAATATCGTAAGCCCCTAACTCTTGTTGCTTTTTCAGGGCTTCTTGACAGTAGTTCTCTCCAAAATGTCGTTGTCCCGCAGAATATAATTGCGCAATATTATTAGCTGTCTTTGTTTTACTCACCGCTAATAATTGCACTGACAAAGGCGTACGGTGATACGCAATTTCTGCTTGCCTGATGCGTGTAAGCAGAGTATTTAATTTATTGTTGACCATGATTAATGAAGTCGAATGAACAGCATAGAGTCCTTTTTTTTATAATGCAAACAACTCACGCATTTTTTGGCCCGGACTTTCGGCACGCATAAACGCTTCACCGACTAAGAACGCATACACGTCATTATCCAGCATTAATTGCACATCCGCTTGGGTATGAATACCGCTTTCTGTAATGACCATTCGATCACTGGGAATCTCTGCTTTTAAATCCAACGTTGTTTGCAACGAAGTTTCAAAGGTGCGTAAGTTACGGTTATTAATACCCATTAACTTGGTATCCAAGGTTAGCGCGCGTTGCAACTCATCGGCATTATGCACTTCGACTAATACATCCATGCCTAGTTTAGTCGCCACGTCTGACAATTCATGCATTAAACTGTCTTCTAAAGCGGCAACGATCAATAAAATACAATCAGCACCTAAAGCACGGGCTTCGTAGATTTGATAAGGATCGATCATGAAATCTTTTCTTAAAACCGGCAAAGGGCAACGCTCTCTCACCATTTGCAAGTAGGCTTCTGAGCCTTGAAAAAACGCTTTATCGGTTAATACGGATAAACAGCTCGCACCGTTCATGGCGTAATCTTGAGCGATGATAATGGGCTGAAAATTTTCTCTAATCACGCCTTGACTGGGAGAGGCTTTTTTAATTTCTGCAATAATGGCCGGTTTTTTAGCCTGCACTTTTGATTGCAACAGGTTGTAGAAACCACGCGGACGTTCGACGCCCGCCGCAATTTCTTCTAAGTTAGAGATAGACATACCCGTTTTACGTCTAGCGACTTCTTCAGCTTTTTTAGCCAAAATGGTTTTTAAAATATCAGGCGTATGAGTCATGCTTCTTTGTATTAATATGAATTAAAATTTTTGTGAATAAGCGATTAAGGCATCCAGTTTTGCTTTGGCCTCACCGCTAGCGATAACGTGACGAGCTTTTTCTATACCTGCTGCTAAAGTATCCGTCAGATTGGCCGCATAAATAGCGGCTCCAGCATTTAATAAGACAATGTCTTTTGCCGCACTGTCTTGATTATCTAATACCGATTTTACTATGACCAAACTTGTCTCAGCATTATCGACGGCTAACTCCGCTAAGGAGGCTCGGTTAAAGCCAAATTGTTCGGGTGTAATCGTGTAAGTACGCACTTGTCCGTCTTTAAGTTCTGCCACAGAGGTGGCGGAAGCAATACTAATTTCATCTAAGCCATCGTCAGCATTGACCACTAAAACATGCTGACTGCCCATTTTTTTAAGGACGTGCGCTAAAGGTTCGACCCACTCTTTGGCAAAGACACCGATTAATTGATTAGGAGCGCCAGCAGGATTGGATAAAGGCCCTAATAAATTAAATAAGGTTCTGACCCCCATTTCTTTTCGGACATGAATCGTATGTTTCATCGCACCATGATGTTTGGGGGCAAATAAAAACCCGACCCCTAGGTCATTCACACACTGTTCAACTTGCTCGGTGCTTAAGTTTAAATTAACCCCAGCCACTTCTAATAAATCGGCACTGCCACAACGACTTGAAACCGAACGATTACCATGTTTTGCAACCTGTCCACCGGCTGCCGCAACCACAAACGCACACGTAGTCGAAATATTAAAAGTACTGGCGCCATCCCCCCCGGTGCCACAAGTATCAATAATATGTGCCCCGTTAACGGTGACTTTATTAGCCAGTTCTCGCATCACTTCTACGGCGGCGGCGATTTCATCAATGGTTTCGCCTTTACAGCGTAACGCAATTAAGAACCCACTAATCTGTGCATCCGTTGCCGAGCCTGACATAATAAAATGCATCACCTCACGCATTTCTGCAAAAGTCAGCGCTTGCTTATCCAGCAACTGTTGTAAAACCTGTTGTATATTCATCATTGAGTGTTAGCTAAAACCAAGCCGACTAATCCTAAGTTTAGCGCGCTAAGAAGTTTCTTAATAAATCGTGACCATGTTCGGTTAGAATTGATTCTGGGTGAAATTGCACCCCTTCAATATCTAAAGTTTTATGACGAACGCCCATAATTTCATCGATTTCTCCGTTTTCATCTTGCGTCCAAGCGGTCACTTCTAAACAATCGGGTAAGGTAGCCTGTTCAATCACTAAAGAATGGTAACGGGTCGCAGTAAATGGATTATTCAGGCCTTTAAACACGCCTTTATCATGATGATAAATTAAAGAGGTTTTGCCATGCATAATGCTTTTAGCATGAATCACCTGACCACCAAACGCATAACCAATACTTTGATGTCCTAAACACACCCCTAAGATGGGATATTTTCCAGCAAACTTTAAAATGGCTTCCACAGACACACCGGCTTCTTTGGGGGTACACGGGCCGGGTGAAATAACTATTTTATCGGGTGCTAAGGCCTCAATATCGGCAATAGTTACTTGATCATTACGCACTACAGTGACTTCTGCCCCTAACTCGCCAAAATACTGCACCAAGTTATAGGTAAAAGAATCATAGTTATCTACCATGACTACATTGATTGCGCTCATGCTTGCTCTCCTTCTAAACCGGCTTCTGCCATACTGACTGCGCGGAAAATAGCACGACCTTTATTCATGGTTTCATCCCATTCATTGGTGGGAATGGAATCATAAACAATACCTGCCCCCGCTTGAATGTGTAGTTGATTATCTTTAATCACAGCCGTTCTAATGGCAATGGCCGTATCTAAATTACCTGACCATGCAATATAACCCACCGCCCCTGAATAGATACCCCGTTTTACAGGCTCTAATTCATCAATAATTTCCATTGCGCGAATTTTAGGCGCCCCACTGACGGTTCCAGCTGGAAAAGTCGCAGCTAGCACATCAAACGCATTTTTACCGGGTTGCAGGGTTCCGGTGACATTGGACACAATGTGCATCACGTGTGAATAACGCTCTACTATCATTTTATCGGTTAATTGTACCGAACCACACACCGCTACACGACCGGTATCGTTTCGGCCTAAATCAATCAGCATTAAATGTTCAGCGATTTCTTTAGGGTCGGCTAAAAGTTCATGCTCCAGCGCAATATCTTGC
Organism: Methylococcales bacterium; assembly: GCA_003584865.1. GTDB lineage: Bacteria > Pseudomonadota > Gammaproteobacteria > Methylococcales > Methylomonadaceae > Methylobacter_C. The sequence goes on along the minus strand of QVQE01000178.1, from coordinate 9,813 downwards.
TCGGGGGTCACGCCTCGACGACGGGTACCGGCAATCGGTCTGACCGTCACGGTATTATCTTCTAATCTAACCAAGATTTCGGGTGACGAACCCACAATATGAAAATCACCCAAATTCAGGTAAAACATATACGGCGAGGGATTTAAGCACCGCAACGAGCGATATAAATTAAGCGGTGATGCACTATACGGAATGGTTAACCGTTGCGATAACACCACCTGCATAATATCGCCATCGGTAATATAGTCTTTGGCCTTTAACACCGCCGCTTCAAAACCTTGTTGAGTGAAGCCTGACACAAAGTCAGTTTCTTCAACTTTACACGGTTTCGCGTGTTTTTCTGGCTTTGCCTGAAGCTCTCGTAATTGAGTGGCTAAATCAGACACTCTGGCAACAGCTCGATTATAAGCATCGTCTTCTCTGGGATCTGCGTGGGTTAATAACAACACTTTGCCAGACAAATTATCGAAGACTAAAATTTCTTCTGAAACCATTAATAGAATGTCAGGACATCCTAAAGTATCGGGTTTATCTGAACCACTTAAGCGAGGTTCAATATAATGAATGGTTTCATAACCAAAATAACCGACCAATCCGCCATTAAACCGGGGTAAATCGGCAATATCAGGTACTTTATAACTCGTTTTAAAACTTTCAATCCACTCTAGCGGGTTTTCATGGGTCACTGTTGAGATTAATTCGCCATTTTCTTCTAAGCGAATCTCATGTCCATATATTTTTACAACCGTTTTACAAGGTAGGCCAATGATCGAATAACGCCCCCATTGCTCGCCACCGTGAACAGATTCAAATAAATAAGAATACGCGCCATCAGCCAGTTTTAAATACGCACTTAAAGGCGTATCCAAATCAGCCAACACTTCGCGACTCACCGGAATACGGTTATAGCCCTGTTGGGCATAAAGATTAAATTGTTCTGAGGTCATGGTGGTCTTGTTATTAAAATAGTGGTATATCAATGACTTGGCTTAATAATCTAAAATGTTTATCCAAAGAATAAATAGCGCTTCTGTTTTGTTTTGAGTTTTGGGCAAGAATTAAATCAGGAATACCAATACCATTAATACCAGCGTTTAAACAAGCCACTTGCCATTGAATAATTTCTGTCCAATCAATTTTCAAAGGTAGTAACGGTATGTTTCTTAACAAGTCGACAATCTTATGCTGTTTTTTTATCATTAAAAAGGGAATGAGTTCTGCAAGAACAATATCGTTGGTGAACAGACGATTATCATCAAGTATCTCATCTAACTTTCCAGAATTTAAACCGCTTTTAAAGTAATCAATCCATATTGAAGTATCAACGAGAACGTGCATCACGATTTCGCAGTATATCAATATCCATTTCAAGATTAACAGTACCTTTATAATTTTTTAATTTTGCTACTTTATCTTTTCTTATTAATTCTTTTAAAGCAACAATTATTACACCAGTCTTTGTTTTAATATCAGTGATCGACATAGCTTCTTTCATTAAGTCATCAGGTAAATTGAGCGTTATTTTCATGTCTTTAATTTTTTATGATTATATTAGCTAACTTAACGAATACTTAATCAACAGGCAAATAAAAGCGGCTTTCTTACGTAAAGCCGCCTCTATTAGAACTAAATATTTAAACGGCTAATGCCAATTCTGCACGCATTTCATCAATAACTTTCTTATAGTCTGGCTGACTAAATATGGCAGAACCTGCCACAAAGGTATCAGCACCTGCGGCTTTAATAGCACGGATATTGTCAGTTTTTACGCCACCGTCAATTTCTAAGCGAATGTTTAAACCGCTGTCATCTATTATTTTTCTAACTTGGCTTAATTTACCTAACGCTGAAGGAATAAATGATTGACCGCCAAAGCCTGGGTTAACTGACATTAATAAAATAATATCTAATTTATCCAGGACATAATCCAAATAATGTAAGGGTGTGCCTGGGTTAAATACTAAGCCTGCTTGACAGCCGTTATCTTTAATCAGTTGCAAAGTGCGATCAATGTGCGTTGATGCTTCTGGATGGAAAGTAATAATACTGGCACCGGCTTTTGCAAAATCTGGGATTAAACGATCGACTGGCTCGACCATTAAATGGACATCAATAGGAGCAGTCACACCGTGTTTTCTTAAGGCTTCACAAACTAAGGGCCCGATCGTTAAATTTGGCACGAAATGATTATCCATCACATCGAAATGCACCACATCTGCACCTGCCGCTAAAACGTTATCAACTTCTTCACCTAATTTAGCGAAATTGGCTGAAAGAATGGAAGGAGCAATCCAATTTTCGTTCATATTCTGTACCTCTGTGTAAAATTGTTTATTATATCTTTTTTTTATCTGTTGATCTTGTGATAAAACAACAGCCTTAACATCATACAGGAAACCTAAGCAATGAAACTAGTGACCTTTACCCATAACCATGAAACTCGTGTGGGTGCCGTAATTAATGATGTCGTTGTTGACAGTAAAGGTAACGCTGAAATACACTCAACCATGCTAGCCTTTTTGACTCAAGGAGAGGTCGCCTTAAAAGCAATGCAAAGGCTTATTGATAGTGAAGAGGCACGTATTAACTTGAGTGAAGTCAAGTTAAACGCTCCTGTACCTAATCCGCAAAAATACTTGGCACTTAGTCTTAATTATGCAGATCATATTGCGGAAACAGGTCGAGAAAGACCTAAATATCCCAGTTTTTTTACTAAGCAAAGTAGTTGTATTATTGGTTATGGCGATGCCATTCATCGACCAAAAGTCTCTGATAAATTAGATTATGAAGGTGAACTGGCTTTTGTGATCGGCAAACGTTGCCATCATGTGCCAGTAGAAAGGGCCCATCAAGTCATTGCGGGCTATACAATTGCGAATGATGTATCCGTTCGAGATTGGCAAATGCACTCTGCTACCATGATGATTGGAAAATCGTTTGACACTGCGGGACCGATTGGGCCTTGGATAGTCACTAGCGATGAAATTAAAGATCCGCATAACCTAAGTATTAAAACCTGGGTTGATACGGAGTTGCGTCAAAATGGCAATACCCGACAAATGATTACTAACTGTTATGAGATGGTGGCCTATTTATCACAGGCCATGACCTTAGAACCGGGGGATATTATTTCCACCGGCACGCCCAGTGGGGTCGGCGTTAAAATGCAGCCGCGTGGTTATCTTAAACCCGGTCAAACTGTTCGAATTGAAATTGAAGGGATTGGTGAATTGACTAACGTTGTAATAGATGAACCAGAAACACTACCGTGGTTATCTATATAGGTTCACCTGCTTTAGGGTGAACGGGTCTTAAATCAAGGCTATTTAAGCTATCAGTTACCAATTTGAATAGGGGTATACGGCAAGGTTATTATTGTAATACCTTATGTCATTTGTAACCTCATCACCCACCCACTCAGGTCTTGAAAAAGATTCATTAATATCCGACAGTTCAATTTCAGCGATGATTAAGCCTTCATTTTCACCATAGAACTCATCTATTTCCCAAACATTTCCGTCGTTATGAACATAATGACGTGTTTTTTCAATGATAGGTTTTTTACATAGCATATCGAGAATTTCGTTTGCATCTTGCAAAGGTATTTCATATTCATATTCATGACGTTGAGTACCAATGGTCGCGCTTTTTATATTTAGCCAGGCTGTCTCATCACTGATTCTTACTCTGATAGAAGACGTTGCTTGAGAGCTTAAATAGCCTTGGCGAAAAACAACAGAACGTTGTACCTGTTGACGCCATGTGTCATTAGCAAGCAGAAATTTATGTTCAATTTCAATAGCCATTATTTTTCCTGACAGGTATTTTATTGTTTTGTTGATAACTCGTCGTTCGTTACGATATGAAATTATAGTTTCATTAAAGCGATAACGAACATTGGAAGTAATTTCTGCATCAGAATCAATTATATTCAAAAAAAGTCTAATCGAACGGGTGATTAATATCCAATCTTTGAGTGGTTAACAAATAAAAGTTTATATTAATATTAACAGAAGCCATTATAATGCCAACGATTAACCTAGCAAGTTTGTTATTATACTTGCTGACGTTCTATCTCTTTAAAATACTGAATGTCATGCTTTATTTTAATAGTGAGCAATGCTAAAGTAATAGCTTATAAAAATACTTGGTCTTTCAAACATTGCAGTACTTATTATTAACCCTTTAACTTATATTTAAGGAAACTCAAATGGCTTTCGAATTACCTGCTTTACCCTATGCAAGCAATAGATTGGTACCCTATATCTCAGAAGAAACTTTAGAGTTTCATCATGGCAAGCATCATCAAACCTATGTGACAAACCTGAATAATCTTGTTCCAGGTACTGAGTTTGAAGGATTAACCCTGGAAGAAATTATTGTTAAATCTTCAGGTCCTATTTTTAATAATGCTGCTCAGGTTTGGAATCACACTTTTTATTGGAATAGCTTGATTCCTAATGGTGGTGGAGAACCGACGGGTAAATTAGCGGATGCAATTACTGCTACATTTGGTTCTTTTGCAAAATTTAAAGAAGAATTTACCAAAACAGCGGTGACCACATTTGGTTCTGGCTGGGCTTGGTTGGTAAAAAATGCTGATGGTAGTTTAGCGTTAGTGAGCACTAGCAACGCTGGCACTCCTTTAACAACTGGCCAAACACCTTTGTTAACATGTGATGTATGGGAACATGCTTACTATATCGATTTTCGTAATGCGCGTCCTGCTTACCTTGAGGCATTTTGGAACTTAGTTAATTGGGATTTTGCTGAAGCAAATTATTTAGCTTAATTTATTGAATGCCGTAAACCTTCTGTCAATCAACACAGAAGGTTTACGATTCTGCCTGTTTGACATCGACTTTAGGTTCACTAATAGCCTGCTGTAACCATCATTAATCATTTAGCGTTGACGGGATTCTTCAGCGAGTATCTGTTTTAAAAAAGGGATGGTTAATTTACGCTTGGCAGCTAAAGACGCATGATCTAATTTTGTGAGTAGTCTCCAGAGAGAGGATAAGTCTCTATTATTGTGAGTCAATAAAAACCGAACTGCTTTGGGCGTTATTTCAAAGCCCATTTGATTGGCTTTAAAAACTAAAGCCGTGATTTTTTCTTCATCCGATAAAGGCTGTATCTTTAAGGTTAAGCCCCAATTTAAGCGCGTTTTAAGATCAGGTAATTTAATCGCAATGTCATGAGGCGGGCAAGTTGCAGATAAAATTAAGATATGACCTTGATCGCGGTGCAGGTTATAAAAATTAAAAAAAGCGAGTTCCCAGTCTTTATGTCCGGCTATCTGGTCAATGTTGTCAAAACAAACAATATCAAATTCATCCAGCCCCTTTAGTAAGTTACAATCGGGTAACGCTGAAGGCGATAAGTCAAAATAGAATGAACTGAGTCTAAGGCTCTGTGCCTGATGACAGCAAGCTTGTAATAAATGACTCTTGCCTAGTCCTGATTCACCCCAGATAAAAACTTGTTTCTCGCCATGATGGTTAACACTGTTCTGTAAATGGTTAATTATTTCTAAATTACTCCCAGAGAAGTAATCATTGAACGTCTGATTAGCTCTAAACTCAAAATGTAGAGGGAGCTGCTTTAATAAGGCCATTCTTATTTTCCAGAAAACCGGACATAGAGCGTGGTGCCAAAAAACAGCATCAGGCTAAAAATAAGTTCAAGTGAGGGGTATAAACGCTGAGACGTGTTTGCATACGTTTCAATCGCGCCATGAATAAAATAAAACAAACTGAGATAGCCCATCCAGGCACAACTTCTAGGATTCCGGCTTAATAAGCCGCGTAGGGGTAATAACAATGGCGTTACCGTGACGAGCAGAATCAGCGCAACTGGAAACCCTGAAGAGGGAGCCAGTACCGTATTCCATAGCATTAACAAAGCAAACAGTCCAAAAAAACCAATTAATGCCATTATGTAAAAATAAAGCGGTTTAATAGTCATGAGCCTTAATTTAAGTCTGTTTTAGAAGAAGGGCTGTTTTGGCTAGCCGTGAGCCCAATGCTTGGCATAAGGTTTTTTCATGGTCAGTTAAGCCCAGAGACTCAACAGCAAAGTGACTTGCGCCATAAGGTGTGCCGCCAGAGGTGGTTTCTCTCAAGGCGTGTTCAGTATAAGGAATGCCTAATAACATCATACCGTGATGTAAGAGTGGTAGCATCATGGATAATAAAGTACTTTCTTGTCCACCGTGTAAACTACCGGTAGACGTAAATACACAAGCGGGTTTGCCGATCAAGGCACCGCTAAACCAAACCTCGGTGCTGTTATCAATAAAGTATTTTAGAGGGGATGCCATATTACCAAAATGGGTAGGACTCCCCAGGGCTAAGCCATCACACTGTTTTAAATCGTCCAGTGTTGCATAAATAGCACCTTTAGCCGGTATAGTGTCTGCGACTTTTTCGCAAACAGTCGATATATTGGGTACGGTTCTCAAAATGGCTTCAGCGCCATGGATGCTATTGATGCCGCGTGCGATATGATTCGCCATCTCCGCCGTTGATCCATTCCGTGAGAAATAGAGAACTAGAATTTTAGTTGTCATAGTGATAGTGTCTACATCCACAGGGCGTAAGCCTTTGATAAAATAAAAACGCTATAATAGCATTTTTAATAAACTGTACGCCTGAAAACCGCCCTGGTTTTAAACAGTCAGTGCTTAATGGTAAGAGAGCTGAGTCCAAATTAATAAGGTAATGCTGTGCTAAAGACAATTTTAAACGAACGTATAGAAGATCGAGTTAAGCAATACTGGGCATTATCACGGTTCGATAAACCGATTGGTATATTAATTTTATTGTGGCCTGCATTGTGGGCGCTTTGGGTGGCCAGTAGCGGTAAGCCCGATTATTACGTATTGCTGGTTATTTGTTTGGGCGTGGTCTTAATGCGGGCGGCAGGGTGTGTGATTAATGATTATGCGGATAGAGAGTTTGATCCACATGTAGAACGCACTAAGCAACGTCCTATTGCCGCCGGTAAAGTAACACCTAAAGAAGCCCTATGGCTCTTTGTGGCTTTATGTCTAATAGCGTTCGGTTTGGTATTAACCTTAAATATTTACACAATTGCGTTATCCTTTGTGGCGGCCTTTTTAGCGGGTAGCTATCCGTTTATGAAACGCTACACACATTTGCCTCAGGCTTACTTAGGTATCGCCTTTGGTTGGGCGGTGCCCATGTCCTTCTCGGCGCAAGTCAATCAAATTCCCACTGTCGCCTGGGTTATGTACTTAGCCGTGGTTCTATGGGCGTTGGTTTATGACACCATGTACGCCATGGTTGATAAAGACGATGATTTAAAAATAGGCGTTAAATCCACCGCCATTTTGTTTGGTGCTTATGATCGGCAAATCATGGCCGTTTTACAAGTGATTATTATCGGTTTATTAGTCCTGGTCGGCCTGATGCAGGCATTGACTTGGCCTTACTATGCCGGTGTTATCGTCGCGATCGGTTTATGTGTTTATCAACAAAAGTTGATTTTTCATCGTGAGAAGGCGCTGTGTTTTAAAGCCTTTTTAAACAGTAATTACTTTGGGATGGCGGTGTTTATCGGCTTATCGCTGAGTTACCTTATTTAAGGATTCCCTATGTTTCGCTTAAGCCACTACATGCGGGAACTGCTGGCCCCGACGCCTCTTAAACCCGCTCGTAAGCCGCCAGCGCCCGTGGTAATTTGGAATTTAATTCGGCGGTGTAACCTGACCTGTAAGCATTGTTATACCACCTCGGCGGACATTGATTTTCCGGGTGAACTCACCACGCCTGAAATTTACACGGTCATGGATGATTTAAAAGCCTTTAAAGTGCCGGTGTTGATCTTGTCGGGCGGTGAACCTTTATTGCACCCTGATATTTTTGCGATTTCTCGTCGTGCTAAGGACATGGGTTTTTATGTGGCCTTATCAAGTAATGGTACCAAAATATCGGCTGATAATATTGATGAGATAGCGGCTATTAATTACCACTATATCGGCGTCAGTTTGGATGGAATTAAAGATACCCATGATCAATTTCGACGCGTCAAAGGTTCGTTTGATGAAGCTTTAAGAGGCGTGCAGTTGTGTTTAGATAAAGGTATAAAAGTCGGGATTCGGTTTACCTTAACCCAAGATAATGCCCATGATTTTCCGGCTCTTTTACAGTTGATGGATGATTATGATATCGACAAGTTTTATTTATCGCATCTTAATTACGGGGGCAGGGGCAATAGGAATCGTAAAGATGATGCCTTTTTTGAGATAACCCGCCAGGCGATGGATTTGATGTTTTATACCTGTTATGACTGGCTTAAAGCCGGCAAAGATCGCGAGTTTGTCACCGGTAATAATGATGCCGATGCGGTGTATTTTTTGCATTGGGTCAAGCAACGTTTTCCCGATCAAGTCGCCCACATCCAAGCCAAATTAGAACAATGGGGCGGTAATGCTTCGGGTGTTAATGTGGCTAATATTGATAACTTGGGGAATGTGCATCCCGATACGTTTTGGTGGCATTATGATTTAGGCAATGTTAAGCAACGGCCTTTTTCTGAAATATGGTTGGATACCACCGATTCATTAATGGCTGGATTAAAACAAGTGCCTAGACCCTTACAAGGTCGGTGTGGCCGTTGTGCTTATCAAACGATTTGTAATGGGAATACTCGGGTCAGAGCCGCGCAAATGACGGGGAATTATTGGGCTGAAGATCCCGGTTGTTATTTAACCGAGGCAGAAATTACTCGATGAGTGAACACCGATGACGGAGGAATCACTCATCGGTGTGTTTGGGTTTTGTTGGCGTAGGACTGATTTTAACACTCAGTTTTAAGTGAAAAAGCGGGGGAGTTTTGGCGGCGTTTTAAAAAGGTTTAACCACTGCTAAGATAATAATACCGACTAGGAATAACACCGGCACTTCATTCATCCAACGATAATAAACATGGCTGTGGGTATTACGGTCATGTTTGAAAGCTTTGAGCCAAACCCAACAAAAATAATGATAAATCAGGGCTAAGACTAAAATGCCCAGCTTAGCGTGCAACCAACCGGACGTACCATAACTGACCCAGGCATAATCAACCAACATCCAAATTCCAAAGATAAACGTCACGATCATGCCGGGTGTCATGATGCCATAAAACAATTTCCGTTCCATCACCTTAAAACGTTCATGACTGATTTCATCCGAACTCATCGCGTGATAAACATACAAGCGTGGCAAATAAAATAAGCCAGCAAACCAAGTGACCATAAAAATTAAGTGTAAGGCTTTTAACCAAAGCATAAATTATCCTTTTAGCGTGGGAGCAATGAGTCGAGCGCTGATGATTACGTTAGTCAGCAATGTTTAATTGGGTTGTGTTTATATTTTTATATTTGTTATGGCGAGTGATATTGGTGTTTTTTGAGGGATTAAGGGTGATGTTCGAGTGTTAAAGGTGCTTTTGGTAGAGAAACAGGTGGTTTAGTCAGTAAAGCACGTGGTTTTGGTATAGAAACACATGGTTTATTGTGTAAAGCAGGTGGTTTAGGTAGAGAAACAGCTGGTTTACTGTGTAAAGCAGGTGGTTTTGGTATAGAAACACATGGTTCACTGTGTAAAGCAGGTGGTTTAGGTAGAGAAACAGGCATCCTTCATTTACCGGTTTACACTTTATGCAATTCTTGGCTTTATAAAGTCATGAAAACGGGTTTCTTTCGATGTACAAATGAACACAAACCTTCAGTTCATTGTACAATGAAGGTTTATATCCATGCCATTAGCCAATCCAGATGATTTCCAATTCGCACTTGAAGAGCCC